>NZ_JBHVPZ010000024.1:0-140838 GCF_042887135.1 Kitasatospora sp. NPDC057965 | reverse complement strand
GCGCGGACCGGCTCGGCGCGGACCGGCTCGGCGACGGGCGCGGGCACCGCCGTGGGCGCGGTCGCGGCGGGCAGGGCGCGCTGCGGCCCGCGCCGGAAGCCGAAGCGGCGGCGGGGCTCGGCCGGGGGCGCGGGCTCGTCGGAGCGCGCACCGGTGCGGGAGAGGCTCATCGTCCTGGACTACGGCCCCCGCCGTGTCCCCGGTTCACCGGCGCCCGGCCGGAAGCGCCCGCCGACGGCGCCCGTCGCTTCCGCCCGCCGCGGACACCCGCCTACGCCCGTGCCGCCCGCTCGGACCCGGATCCCGGCCCGGCCTCCGGCTCGGGCTCCGGCATCAGCCCCGTCTGCACCTGCACCGTCCGGCGCCGGGTGATGTGCAGCGCGCGGCCGGGCGGCAGCACCCGCGGCTTGACGCTGCCGAACAGCGTGCCCTCGCTCGGCGGGCAGGACAGCAGCGTGACCGGCGTGTTGACGTCCTGGAGCCGGCGCAGCAGCTGGTCGCTGTACGCCCGGCCGATCCCGTTGGCCGAGCGGGCGACGATCAGGTGCAGTCCGAGCTCGGTGCCCTGCGCCAGGTGTTCGAGCAGCGGGCCGAACGGACTGCCGCTCGACTGGCCGGGGACGAGGTCGTAGTCGTCGACGACGACGAACAGCTCCGGCCCCGTCCACCAGTCGCGCAGCCGCATCCGGGCCGGGCTGATCTCCTCGCCGGGCAGCCTGGCCTCCATGGCGCGGGCCGCGCCCGTGACGACCTGCCGGAGCACGTCCACCGAGACGGCGTAGCCGAGCCGGTACTCCTCCGGGACGCTCTCGTAGAGGCCGCGCCGGAAGTCCACGAGCATGATCCGGGCCTCCGCGGGGGTGTAGGCGGAGGTGATCCCGGCGACCAGCAGGCGCAGCAGGTTGGTCTTGCCGCTCTCGCTGTCGCCGACCACCAGCAGGTGCGGCGACTCCTCGAAGTCGTGCCAGAGGGGCGCGATCGCGGTGTCCTCCAGACCGATGGCGACCCGCAGCCGGCCCTCGGGCGCGGGCAGGGCGGCGGAGTCCAGCAGCAGCGGCAGCATCCGCACCTCGGGCGCGCGCGGGCCGCTCCAGTGCTCGTTGACGGCGTCGACGAGGTCCGCGACGCCGTCGGCGAGGTCCTCGGCGCCGCCCTGTCCGTCGATCCGGGGGACGGCGCCGAGGAAGTGCAGCCGCTCCTTGGTGAGGCCGCGGCCGGGGCTGTGCGGGACGGTCTCGGCGGCCCGCATGTTGATCATGGAGTCGATGGGGTCGCCGAGCCGCAGCTCGAAGCGGGTGCCGAACTGGTCGCGCACATTGCTGGAGAGCTCGCCCCAGCGGGCCGTGGCGACGACGAGGTGCACGCCGTAGTTGAGGCCGCGGGCGGCGATCGGGGTCAGCGCGGCCACCAGGTCCATGAACTCCTGGCGCAGGGTGCTCCAGCCGTCGATGACCAGGAACACGTCGCCGTGCCGGTCGTCGGCGAGCTCCGGGTCGTCCGCGGCCTTGCGGCGGCGGAAGGCCGTCATGGACTCCACGCCCAGCTGGGCGAAGCGCAGTTCGCGCCGCGCGATGATGCCGTTGACCTCGGCGATCGTCCGGCCGACCCGCTCCGGGTCGTGGCGCCCGGTGACGCCGCCGACGTGCGGCAGCCCACGCAGCGAGGAGAGCGTGCCGCCGCCGAAGTCCAGGCAGTAGAACTGGACCTCCTGCGGCGTGTGGGTGAGCGCCAGCGCGGTGATCAGGGTGCGCAGCAGGGTGCTCTTGCCGCTCTGCGGGCCGCCCGCGACGGCGACGTGGCCGCCGGCGGCCGACAGGTCGGCGGTCAGCAGCTCGCGCAGCTGCTGGAACGGGCGGTCCACCACGCCCACCGGGACGGTCAGCGTGCCGGCCGCCGGGCGCCCGTCGGGTGCCAGGCCGTGCCGGGCGGTGGGGGTGAGCGGCGGCAGCAGCTCGTCCAGGGTGGGCGGCACGTCCAGCGGCGGCAGCCAGACCCGGTGGGCGGGCGGGCCGGCGTCGAGCATCCGCGCGGCCGCCAGGTCCAGCAGGTTCGGGGCGTTCTCCTCGGCCGCCTCCCGGGCCTCCTCGGCGGCCAGCACCTCCGGGTCGGGATCGCGCGGCGCGATGTACGTGGTGCCGTAGGCCACGATCTGGCCGGCCACGGCGGCCTGCTGGACGGCGCCGCGCCGGCGCCGGTAGGGCCCGGAGACGTAGGCGGCCTTGAACCGGGTGAGGGTGGCGATGTCGCTGCGCAGGATGCCGTTGCCGGGCTGGGAGGGCAGTTGGTAGGCGTCGGGCACGCCCAGCACGCCCCGGCTCTCCATGGCGGAGAAGGTACGCAGGCCGACCCGGTAGGACAGGTGGGACTCCAGGGCGTGCATCCGGCCCTCGTCCAGCCGCTGGGAGGCGAGCAGCAGGTGCACGCCCAGCGAGCGGCCGAGCCGGCCGATCATGATGAACAGCTCCATGAAGTCCCGGTGCGCGGAGAGCAGTTCGCTGAACTCGTCGACCACCACGAAGAGCGTCGGCAGCGGGTCGAGCTGGACGCCGCCGGCCCGCGCGGTCTCGTAGTCCAGCAGCGAGCTGTAGTTGCCGGCCGAGCGGAGCAGCTCCTGGCGGCGGTTCAGCTCGCCGTGCAGGGCGTCGCGCATCCGGTCCACCAGGGCGGCCTCGTCGGCGAGGTTGGTGATCACCGCCGAGGTGTGCGGGAGCTGGTCCAGGCCGAGGAAGGTCGCCCCGCCCTTGAAGTCGACGAGGACGAAGTTGAGCGTCTCCGAGGAGTGGGTGAGCGCGAGCGCGAGCACCAGGGTGCGCAGCAGCTCGGACTTGCCGGAGCCGGTGGCGCCGATCAGCATGCCGTGCGGGCCCATGCCGCCCTGCGCCGACTCCTTGAGGTCGAGCTCCACCGGCTTGCCGTCCGCGCCGACACCGATCGGCACCCGCAGCCGCCGGCCGCGCGGGCGCTCGGCCCAGCTGCGGGCGACGTCGTGCTGGTGCAGGTCGTTGATGCCCAGCAGCGAGGTGAGGTCGAAGTCGGTGCTGAGCGGCTCGGAGACGTCCACCGCGTCGCCCAGCCGGTACGGGGCGAGCGTGGTGGCGTAGCGGCGGGCGGCCGGCCGGCCCAGCGCGTCCGGGCGGCCGAGTGGGGTGGTCTCGTCGCGCCGGTTGCGGTCGGCGGTGACCAGGTCCAGCCGGTCACCGGTGATCCGCAGCCGCAGCCGGAACGGCGCGTGCTGCCACTCCACCGCCCCGGAGACGTCCAGCAGCACGGCGTTGCGGTACCCGGCGAGCAGGGCGCGGCTGCCGCCGGGCAGCTTCACCCCGTCCAGGACGATCACGGTGAACGGCTCGTCCCGGCCGGGCTGGGTCTCCGGCTCGAACGGCGGCCGGTCGGTGAACTCCGGGCCCAGCAGCTGTTCCAGCCCCACCAGGGAGTCGGCGACCAGGCGCACCGGGCCGGCGCCGTCCGTCTCGGTGGGGTGCAGGGCGTGCGGCAGCCACTTCAGCCAGGCCCACTCCTCGCGCAGTTCGGGGGAGACGGCGGCCGCGACGCGCAGCTCGTCCGGGGCGTGGAAGAAGGCGAGCTGGGCGATCATGGCCCGGGCCAGCGCGCGGGCCGGTCCGGGGTCGGCCGCCTCGGCGCGCTCCACCGCGGGTGGGGCGGTCTCCGCTGGGTCGGCGTCCGGCGCGGGGTGCTCGCAGCGCAGCAGCACATGCGCGTAGCCGCGCACATGGACGGCGATCGGCTGGTCGGCGATCGAGCCGTAGGCGTGGATGAAGCGGCGCAGCGCGTGCGCGCAGAGCGGCTCCAGGTCCTCGACCGGCTGGGTGGCCAGCGGGGCCAGCTTGACCGCCAGCCGCTGGGAGCCGGTCGCGATCCGGACGTCGCCGAAGTCCGGGTGGGCCGCCCGTCGTTCCCACAGCCGCGAGGTCCGCACCAGCGAGCCGAGCGAGTCCGGCGCGGGGTGGCGCCAGGCGAGTGCCAGCCGCTGGTCCACGATGTGGCGCCGGACCTGGCGGCGCACCTGGGACAGGTAGCGCAGGTAGTCGCGGCGCTCGCCGCGCAGCTGGCGCTTGCGGTCGCTGGCGCTGCGGAACAGCTGGGTCACCAGCATGCCGACGGCGGACAGGCCCATCATGCCCATCGCCACATAGGTGAGCGGCCCGCCGCCGCCCTGCGGGTTGAGGAAGATCATCACCATCGAGAGCGAGCTCAGCGCCATCGGCGCCATGGCGATCATGTTGGACATGCCGCTCTGCGCCTCCGGAAGCACCGGCGGCTCCTGCAACTGCAGTTCGCCGTCCGGCATCGCCGGTCCGGGGCGCCGGGGCGGACGATCGACCAGGACCACGCTCAACGGGGGCTCTCCTCTCACGGCGCCGGCGCCGACGCCGGTGGCGGCGGGCCCGACGGCCCGGGCCGCACCGCACTCGGGCCTACGGCCCGCGGGGCTCCGGCGGTTCACCGAGCGCCTTCGCCGCGGCGGGTGAACCGTCCGCCCGGCGCGGTCCGTACCTGTGTGACGGGAGCACGGGCAGACGGGAGACGCGACAGGTGAGCACCAGCACGGCGGCGACAGGACTGGTACGGCTGAGGTTCCGCGCCCCCGGCACCGCCTTCGAACTCGTCCTGCCCGGCGACGTGGTCCTCGCCGACCTGCTGCCGGCCGTCCTCGGCTACGCCGGCCCCGACGTCGCGGAGAGCGGTACCGAGCACTCGGGCTGGGTCCTGCAGCGCCTCGGCGGTCCGCCGCTCGACGAGGAGCGGACCCTGGAGGAGATCGGGCTGGCCGACGGCGAGGAACTGTTCCTGCGCCCGGTCCGGGAGACGCTGCCCGAGGTGCACTTCGACGACCTGGTGGACGGCGTCCGCACCGGTACCACCGCCCGCGGCGACTCCTGGCGGCCCGCGATCACCCACCACCTCGCACTGGTCCTCGCCGTGCTCACGCTGGCCGGCGGCCTGCTGCTGCTCGCCCGGCCCGGCCCGGACGGCCCGCGCTGCGCCGCCGCCGCGGTCGTCGCGGTGCTGCTGCTGGCGGGCGGGGCCGCGGCGGCCCGGCTGCTCGGCGACTCCCCGGCCGGGACGGCGCTGGCCGCCGCCGGGGTCTGCCACGCCGCGGCGGCGGCGGCGCTGGTCCCCGGGGTCACCGGCCCGGCCCGGCTGCTCGCGGGCGGCTCGGCGGCGGTCGGCGCCACCGCGGTGGCCCTGGCCCTGGTCGGTTCGGGGCCGTTCTTCGCCGGGCTGCTGACGAGCGCCGTCTTCGCCCTCGCCGCCGGCGCGCTCGCCGCGTACGGGCTGCCGGCCACCGATGTCGCCGCGGGGGTCGCCGCCGCGGCCGTGCTGTTCGGCGCGTTCGTCCCCGCGCTGTCGTTCAAGCTGGCCGGGCTGCGGCTGCCGGCGCTGCCCCGCAACGCCGACGAGCTCCAGGAGGAGATCGAGCCGTTCCCGGCCGACGACGTCCTCGCCCGCAGCCTGGTCGCGGACAGCTACCTGGTCGGGTTCTTCGTCGCGGTCGGCTCGGCCTGCGCGCTCGCGCTCGCCGTGCTGGCGCCCGCCCGCGACGACGGCTGGGGCACCACGGCGATGGCCGCCGACCTGTCGGTGCTGGTGCTGCTGCACGCCCGCGACATCGGCGGGCTGCGCCAGCGGCTCGCGCTGCTGCTGCCCGGGGCGCTGGGGCTGGGCCTGCTGGCCGTGCGGATGGGCTGGGACGCCGCGCCGGGCGGACGGCTCGGGGTGTTCACCGCGCTGGCCGTCGTCGCGGGCGGGCTCTGCGCCGCCGCCTGGACGCTGCCCGGCCGGCGGCTGCTGCCCTACTGGGGCCGGGCCGGTGACCTGCTGCACTCGCTCGCCGCGCTCGCCCTGCTGCCGCTCGCGCTCCAGGTCTTCGGCTTCTACGGGGCGATGCGCGGTCTGGCGGGCTGACCCGCCCGGCCCGCGCCGGACCGACCCCGGCACCCGACCCCGGCACCCGACCGGGGCAGCCGACCCCAGGCACCCCCCAGGCACCCCCCCGGAATCCGACCCGAGGCATCCGACCCGAGGTGTCCCGCAGCGAGGAGGACCACCGCGATGCAGTCCCGACGCGACCAGGTGCAGGCCCACCTGTTCGTGATGAGCCGGGTCGCCGCCGGCGTCCTGCGCGCCGAGCCGGACGCCCCCGACACCCCCGTCGGCCGGACCAACCGCGGCGCCGCGATCGGCCTCGCCGTCGCCCTGCTGATCGGTGCCGGCGCCGGTGTCTACGGCCTGGTCAAACCCGGCGGCGCGAGCGGCTGGAAGCAGCCCGGCACCCTGGTGGTGGTCAAGGAGAGCGGAGCCCGCTACGTCTACGCCGGCGGCCTGCTCCACCCCGTGCTGAACGAGGCCAGCGCGCGGCTGCTGGCGGGCGACCAGCTGAAGGTCGACCAGGTCTCGGCCCGCTCGTTGGAGGGCACCGGGCGCGGCACCCCGGTCGGCATCGTCGGCGCCCCCGACGGCCTGCCCGCCGCGAACGCCGTGGGCGGCGCCGACTGGCTGCTCTGCGGCATGCGGACGGTGGCCGCCGGGACCGGGGCCCCGGCGGCCAAGCCCGCCCCGCAGCTCTCGGTCGCGATCGGCACCCGGCAGAGCGGCCGGCCGGCCGGCGAGCAGGGCGTCCTGGTCACCGGGCCGGACGGCGCAGTCCACCTGCTCTGGCACGGCCGCCGCTTCGCGGTGGACGCGGCGGGCGGCGCGGTGCGGGCGCTCGGCTACGGCTCCGTCACCCCGGTGCCGGTCACCGCCTCCTTCCTGGCGGCGTTCCCCGGCGGACCGGAGCTGCGCGCTCCCGACGTGCCGGGCCGGGGCAAGGACGGCCCGGCGCTCTCCGGCCGGCCGACCCGGACCGGCCAGCTGTTCACCGGCACCGGCGAGGAGCGCTACCTGCTGGCCGAACAGGGCCTGGTGGCCGTCACCCCGACCCAGTTCGCCCTGCTGCTCGGCGATCCGCGCACCCAGCAGGAGGCCTACGGCAACGGCCCGGCGACGCCCGCGCAGGTCGGCGCCGCCGACCTCGCCGCGCACACCGCGCCGGCCTCGGCCGCGGCGGCCTTCACCCCCGAGGGACTGCCCGCCCGGCCCCCGGCGCCGCTGGCGCCCCGGGGCGAACAGGCCCTGTGCGCGGCGCTGCGGCCGGCCGACGCGGGCGGCGAGCTGGACGTGTCCGTCCTGGACGCCGCGCCCGTGCTCGGCCTGCCGCCGGTGCTCCAGCCCGGGGTGCTGCCCAGCTGCACCCCGGCCGACCGGATCGCGGTGCGCCCCGGCGGGGGCGCGCTGGTCCGGGCGCTGTCCGGCGCGGGCTACGGCGGCACGCTGTACCTGGTCACCGACGCGGGTGTGAAGTACCCGCTCGCCTCGCCGGCGGTGGCCGAACGGCTCGGCTACCCGAAGGCCGCGCCGACGGCGGTGCCCGGGCGGGTGCTGTCCCTGCTGCCGACCGGCCCCAGCCTGGACCCGGCACCGCTGGCGGGCGGCGTCGTCCAGCCCGCGGTGACCGGCGAGGGCCACTGCACGCGCTGATCCGGGACGGCGCCGGGCGGGGTGAACCGCCGCACCGGGCCGTCCCGTTCACCCTGGCGGGCCGGCCCGACCGGCCCGCGGCGAATCCCGCCGGCCGGGAGCGGCCGGCGGCAGCGGAGGAGGTACGCACGTGGCGCAGCAGACGACGGTCAGCCAGCAGGTCCTGCAGGACATCAGGACCCAGGTCGAGCAGAAGTACGCGGCGATGAGGACGACCGCCTCCTACATCGAGGACATCAACACCGCCATCCGGGACAGCTTCGAGGGCGCGGCCAGCACCGCCTTCCAGAACAACATCAACGCCTGGCTGGAGCAGTACGCGAAGGTCAGCCGGGACTACGACGCCTTCCACGGGAAGTTCGGCGACACCAGCCAGATCTTCTCCGCGACCGGCGACCACACCCTGACGGTCGCGACCAACAGCCTCGGCGGCGAGCCCGGGCCCGCGTCCTACGTCGAGGGCGTCCTGAACCCCGGCTCGGCCCGCTGACCCCCGTACCCACCCACCGACCGTTCGATCAGAAGGGGACCCACCATGGCCGAAGGCCACATGTCACTCCACTACGCCGGTGTCGACACCGCGATCAGCGATCTGGAGGCGCATGCCAAGACCATGCACGATCAGATGGAGGACCTCAGGTCCTACCTCGCCAGCAAGATCAACGTCGAGCTGGTGGGTGACTTCTCGGTCGCCGCGGGCACTCTCGCCACGACGCTCCACGACGCCGACGTGGCGATGGGCGGCAAGATCGTCAACGCCCACAACGCGCTCACCGAGATCCGCGGCGCCATCAAGGACGCGGACATGCGGGCGAGCACCCACTTCGACCACGTCCAGGGCTGACCGGCGTGGCGGACGAGGAGAACGGGGACAAGGACGGCGGGACCGTCAAGATCACCGACGGCTTCCTGGCGACCTTCTCCAACACGACCGTCAAGGCGTTCCTCGACGCCGTCAAGACGTCCGTGCCGGTGCGGGAGCTCAGGGCCTACGCCGACGGCACCACGCCGTTCCTGACGGGCAACAACTCCGGCAACTTCACCGCGCCGGGCACGCTGGCCACCACGCTCAAGGCCTATGACGACTCGGTCGCCAAGATGCTCGGAACGGTCGTCGGCCAGTTCGAGACGCTGATCATCGATCTCCAGCTCGCCGACCGCTACCTGAACAACGCGCTGGACGACGCGCTGGACTACGCGCAGTTCATGAAGCTGGCCGGGCGGACGCTGAACTCCGGTACCACCGGCGCCAAGTAATCCGGCGGGGGATCCCCCGCCACCACCGCGGAGCCGGCCCGGGCCAGGGCCGGCCCCGCGCCACGTCCGGTCGGGCTCGGCCGCGAGAGGGGACGCCATGGGGCACATCTGGGAGGACGCGCTGACCTTCCTCCAGTCGACGGCCGACACGAAGCCGGCCACCCGCGAGTCGGTGCGCGACGACGAGAAGCCGTGGGTCAACACCGACGTCCGCAAGCAGGTGGTGCACTACGGCTGGCAGGGCGTCCAGGGCGACGGCACCGACGTGGCGCTCGACAGCTGGGTGGCCTGGTACTTCACCTACACGGTGGGCGTCAGCACGGACGTGAAGCACGCCAGCTACGTCGTCGGCACCAATGTGAACTACCCGAACCTCGACGGCGCGGGTGCCAAGTTCGCGGCGTGGACGGCCAGCAGGGCGCCGCTGGAACGCTTCGTCGACGGCACGATCAAGGGCAACGACCGGCTCGACCCGGCCGGCTTCACCAAGGCGGCCGACAACCTCCGGGACTTCACCTACTTCCTCGACGGCTGGATCGCCAAGATCGGGACGGACTGGGTGAAGGGCATCGGGGAGGCGGACGGCGACTGGCAGGGCAGCGCGGCGAACGCCCTGCGGGCCCTGCTCCTGGCGTTCCGCAACGAGATCGACGCCGACAACCGGATCATCCGGATGGCCGATGTCGGCTCCTACCTGACGCCGTGCAAGGCGCTCGTCGAGGACCAGATCGCGGCGCTGTGGAAGGGCTTCCAGGCCTGGTGGGCATCGACGCAGGCCTGGCCGACGAACACGGTGACCGCGGCGCTGATGGAGGGGCTCAAGGGCGCGACGCTGAAGATCGAGAAGGCGTCCGACCGGACCCCGACGTGGCACAGCCGGGAGGACCCGGCCAACGGCGCGGCCGACGCCTACGGCAGGCTCGACCTGCTCAGCTCGCTGAAGGTGACCGTGACCGGAGCGCCGTTCGGCGACCCCACGACGGTCGACTTCTGGAAGCAGGTCGACAAGCGGGCCCGGGAGATCTGGGTCGCCAATGTCGTGAAGATCCTCGACAAGGCGGCCGACGACGCGCTGACCGCGATCACCACGGCCTACGGGGCCGCCACGAACGCCGCCCAGCCGCTGAAGCCCTTCCCGCTGATCATGCCCGACCCCAAGGACCCCACGAAGGACGATCCGACCAAGGACCCGACCAAGGACCCGGGCAAGGACGACCCGACGAAGGACGTCCCCGACATCAAGGACATCACCGGCGGCCCGGACACCAAGGGCGGCGGTGGTCCGGACATCAAGGACATCACCGGTGGTCCCGACATCAAGGACATCAAGGGCGTCGGTGGCGGCGGCGGGGGTGGCACCGGGGGCAACAGCGGCGGCAATACGCCGAACCTCAACCTCGGTGACATCGGGGGCAACAGCGGTGGCAACACACCGAACCTCAACCTGGGCAACACGCCGAACCCCAACCTCGGCACCGGCGGCCCGGGCAGCGGCAGCTCCGGCACCGGCCCCGACCTGATCGGCAACCCCTTCCCGAACCTCAACACCGGCCCGCTGCCCGACAGCCTCCTCCCGGGCGGCAGCGGCTCGAACCGGCCCGTGGTGGTGCCCCCCAGCTCCGTGATCACCAAGGACGGGCGGATCGTCGACGAGAACGGCAACCCCGTCCTGGACTCCAACGGCAACCCGATGGTGGCCGGCCCGGGTTACACCATCGGCCCGGACGGCATCCTGCGCGACGGCGGGGGCAACACCGTCTCGCAGTACCGGCAGCTGCTCGCCGACCGCTACTCCGCGGCGGGCGACGACGGCGGCGGTGGTGACAACCTGCTGACGCCCAACGAGTTCGGTGCCGGCGGCTTCTCCTACAACACCCTGGGTCTCGGGGCCGGGGGCTCGGGCGGGGGAGGATCGCTCGGCCTCGGCGGCGGTCCGATGATCACCGGGATGGGCGGCGGCCTCAGCAACCGGGCGCTGGCCGCGGGCGGCGACCCGTCCGCGACCAAGGCCGCGGTCGACCAGGCCAACGCCGAGCGCGTCGCCGCGGAGCGTGCCGCCCGGGCCGCGGCCCAGGAGCAGGCCGCCCTGACCGGCCGGGGGACCACCACCACCTCCGGCGGGATGCCGATGATGCCGGGCGGCGGCATGGGCGGCGCCGGCGCGGGCGGCGCCGGCAACGACAAGGACCGCCGCCGCACCACCTGGCTGGCGGAGGACGAAGAGGTCTGGGGCACCGACTCCGGTGCCGTGCACGGCGTCATCGGACGCTGACCCCCGGCCGGGTGCCCTCCGGTCCGCCCGATCCGGCGGACCGGAGGGCAGCCGGGCCACGAGCAGAGATGAGGAGCAGCGCATGAGCAACCCGTTCGCGGACCAGATCGCCCAGGCGATGGCGGACATGCAGACCGAGCTTGCCAGGGCGGAGGCCATGCAGCAGGAGATGAACGAGCTCACCGGCTCGGTCACCTCCAAGGACCGGATGGTCACCGTCAAGGTCGGCTCGCAGGGCCAGGTCGTCTCGATGACCTTCCACACCAACGACTACCGCGACATGGCCCCCGCCGAGCTCGCCAAGGTCCTCACCGACGTGCTCAACGAGGCCCGGGCCGACGTCGGCAGGCAGGTCGCCGAGCGCATCTCGCGCTTCGACGGGATCGGCGAGACCCTGCGGCTCTCGATGACCGGCGGCACCGAACTGGACGAGATCCTCGAACCGCTCTGGGCGATGGGCCCGGGCCACGACGCCGAGGAGCGGAAGAAGAGGACCGACCGGCAGGAGGAGTTCCGTGGTTGAGCCGAACACCACTGCGAAGACGGCGATGCTCAGGAAGAGCTTCGCCGAGTTCTTCGAGCTCAAGGACTTCGTCGCCCAGCTCACCACCGAGGCCGAGCACATCAACGAGATCAACCTGAGCGTCGGCGGCAACGACGACATCGGCAAGCAGTACCACACCCAGGTCGACGACGGCACCAAGAACCTCTACGAGCTGCTGCTGAAGATCGGCTCCACCGTGGGTTCGGTCGGCGAGAACGGGGAGCTCCTCGCCGTCACCCTCGACCGGGCCGGCGACCACGCGAACGACCTCGCCAACGGCTTCTGATCCACCCGTAGCCGACGGCCCGACCCTACGCACAACCGGAAACGGCAGGCAGCTCCCGTGGCGCACTCCTCGATCGAGGTCAACGAATCGACCGCACGGTTCTTCACGATCATCACCGGCATGCCCTGGCCGGAGATCAAGGAGGGGGACCTGCGTGAGGTGCGGGACGCCTACGAGCAGCTGCACAAGGAGCTGCCGGAGCTGCGGGCGCTGATCGAGAAGGTGGCGATCGCCTGTGCCCGGCAGTTCAAGGGCCAGGCCGCCACCACGTTCGCGTACCAGATGAACGCGTTCATCGGCCGCTCCGGCACCGGTGGGAAGGCCGGGGAGGACTACGTCTCGGCAGCGGCCAAGACCGCCAAGGCGCTGGCGGACTGCGCCGGTGACGTGGCCAACGCGGTCGAGTACACCAAGTGGATGGCGATCGCCCAGCTGGTGCAGCTGCTGGTCGAGATCGCACTGGCGATCTTCTGGGCGCCGTTCAGCTTCGGCACCAGCCTGTCCGGGATCGTGCTCAAGAAGCTGCTCACCAAGGTCGCGCTCACGGCCCTGATGAAGTACCTGCTCAAGACCATCGCGATGCACACCTTCTCGGGCATCGTGGGCGGTCTGCTGATGGACGGCATCATCCAGAACCTCCAGATCGGCCAGGGCAACCGCAAGGAGATCGACAAGGAGTACACCAAGCAGGCGGTGCTCTTCGGTGTCATCGGCGGCATCCTCGGCGGTCCGCTCGACCTGCTCGGCCTGGGCCTGGGCAAGCTGCTGGGCCGGCTCCTCGGCAAGAGCGGAGGCCGGCTGCTGGCGGACAAGCTCAGCGACTACCTGGTCGGCGGCGAGCTGAACAGCCTCAAGGGCACGCTGAAGACCGCCGCCGAGGCGGCCGCCAAGTCCGGTGAGAAGGGCACCCTCGGCACCATCGGCAAGGAGGCCTCGAAGGCGGCCGCCGACGAGGCCCTGAAGAAGGCGCAGGCCACGGCGTTCGCCCGGGACCTCGGCAACCTGATGGAGGCCTCCGCCGAGCAGCTCCAGGCGGGCTTCGGGAAGACCGGCAAGGGCACGCTCTCCGGGATCTTCGTCAAGGAGATGGAGAAGACCTTCGTCAAGCACCTCGGCGAGCAGCTCGGGAAGAAGGAGGCGGCGGCGCTCGGCCGCGAACTGGGCGAGGCCTTCGCCCAGAAGTGGGTGGGCAAGGCCCAGCAGAGCGTGCTGTCCCGGGGCGCGGCCAGCGAGGGCCTGAAGGAGGCGCTCGGCGAGATCCTCACCCAGGAGCGCAACGCCGGAAAGGGTCTGACCACCCATCAGGTCGAGGCGCTGGGCAAGCACCTGCCGGACCTCGCCGACGGCCTGACGCAGGGCAACAAGATGTTCCAGCTCGGCCTGGCACTCGGCAACTACATCCAGTCCGGCACCCAGAACGTGCTCAGCGAGGGCTTCTACAACCTCATCTTCGGCGAGAACCACGAGTTCACCGTCACCGCGGGCAGCTTCGTCGGCGGCATGATGACCGCGATGATGGGCCACGTCCTGCACCTCGGCACCTCGCCGCTGATGCACGGCTACGCCGACCTGGTCCAGCGCACCCAGTTCCAGGCCGTCAAGGAGGGAGCGGGCAAGTACTTCCCGCTCTACCACCCGATCAGCTTCGCCGCGCTCGCCAGCATGGCGTCCGGCAAGATCGTGCCCTTCCCGGTGCCGCGGATGGGCCACCCGGAGGCCTTCGAGTTCGCCAAGAGCTTCCGGATCGACTCGTTGGAGGACGTCGCCAAGGGCCTGTCGCACGTCTCGGGCGTGGACATCAAGACCCCGCCGGCCGACCACGAGGTGGCCGAGTGGATGCAGCAACTACTGCCCTACGTCGACTTCCTGGCGGAGGAGCGCGGCGGCGGTGACCACCTGTCGCCGGCCGAGACGCCCACCCGCACCGTCGGCGGCAGCCCCGACACCCCGGTGCCGAAGGACCACGAGGCGTCCACCGGGACGCCGAAGAAGGGCGGGGCGAAGGCCGGGGACGGGATCGCCCCCGCGACGCCGGCCAAGGTCGAGTCGGAGGGCACCGCGGCCGCCGCGCCGAAGCCCCGGCCGCAGGACTCCGAGCAGAAGGCGCCGGACCAGAAGCCGCCGGAGCGGAGGCCCGCGGAGACGCCGGGCCAGGAGGCGCCCCGGAAGAGCACCCCGGGCCGGCAGCGTCCGGCGTCGCCCGTGCCGACCGAGTCCGGCGGCGACGGGCTGGGTGCCCCCCGGAACCGGGGCGACGGCACCACCACGACCACCGTCACCCATGCGACGGCCACCGCGACCGCGACGGCCCACGCCGGTGGCGATCGCGGCCGACCGGCACCGGTCACCACCACCTCCGGCGACCACACGGTCCCCCAGCCGGACCCGAAGCCGCCCGTCGCACCGCGCCCGCCGGCCGGGACCGACGACGCCGGCCGGCACGAGGTGCAGGAGCCCGCCCCCCGGACCCCGCAGCAGACCGGCAGCATCGCCTCGGTGCTGCTCGGCCGGGACACGCCCGTCGTCCACCCGGCCGACGACACCGTGACACCGCCCCGGACCCCCGACGACGAGGTCCTCCCGCAGGCACCCCCGGGCTCCGACACCCCCGTGCCGCCGCCGGCCGCCGCCACCACGACGGCCCCGGCGAACGCCGCCGCGCCGCTCGCCCGGCACAACGCCTGGCAGCCCACCGAGACCGACGGCACGCTCAAGGGCGGCCCGCGGCGCCCGCCCGCCCTCCAGGACGGCGAGCGGCAGGAGACCCTGCCCAACGGCACGGTCCGCGTCTTCAAGGCGCAGCTGGACCCCTCGGTCGAGTCGGGCGCGCCGCTCGCGGCCTTCCCCTCGCGCTGGAGCCGGTCGCTGCTCGACCCCGGAACCGTCTACTACCCGAAGGGCTGGACCGAGGCCCACCTCGCCGCCCGGGTCGACGAGGCGCTCGGGAGCACCCAGCTGGTGCGCGTCGAGAACGGCGTCACCTTCAAGCTGGGCTACGTCGACGGTGTGTGGATCGAGGGCATGTACCTGGCGGACGGCAGCCTCATGGGCCACCGCCCGTCCCCGTACCAGTCGGTCCGGGATCCGAGGTACGACGTCGGCACGCCGGCGACGGTCGGCCGGGGAGCCGAGGTGCAACTGGCCGGTTTCGGACCGGTCTCGGTTCACCGCGACCTGATGTCCGACGGCACGGAGGTCGTCCGGCTCACCGCCCGGGTCCGGCCGCGGGGCACCGAGAACCTCTCCCAGCCCGATTTCACGCGGGCCCAGATCGAGCTGCACCGGGCCGCCGGCCGGTTGCTGGCCGGCCATCAGGACGGCACCACCCGGGTGGAACTCGGGCTGAGGTTCACCCGGGACGACGACGCCACCGAGGTCCACTACGTCCCCGGCCAGGGCTTCGCCCTCCAGCAGGCCGTGCCGCGGCTGCACGAGGCCGTGACCGCAACGGGCCTGGACGAGGTCCTGGCCGCGGTGCGGCAGCAGGCGCCGGCGCCGCCGCAGACCGTGTCCGGCGAGACGATGCTGCACGGGGTGCGGGCGCTCTTCACGGCCGACGCGTGGGACCGCCCGACCGAGGGCCGCCACCTGCCGCGCGAGTGGACCGCCGACGAGGCCCGGTACGCCGCGAGCGTGGTCGCGCGCTTCGCGGCCCGCGTCCCGGTCGGCCCGGTGCCGGACGGCGGCACGGCCGCGCCCACGCTGCGCCACGGCGCGTTCGCCGGGGTGAAGCTCACCGTGCGGGTGGAGGACGGCCGGATCACCGACTTCTGGGCCCAGCCGGACCAGCGCCTCCCCGAGCAGCTGACCAAGCCCGCGCCGGAGCAGCACCGGGTGCTCGCGACCCGCGAGGTCGTTCCGCCGACGGACCCCTTCGAGCGCAGCCTGGAGGAGCGGTGGCTCCAGCGCTTCTCGGTGAGCCGGGTCAGGCTCGCCGACGGTGACACCGAGTCACTGGTGACCGTCAAGGTCTACCTGGACACCGGCGACCTGGACATGGCGAAGCGGGCCACCAAGGACGGCCTCAAGGACCTGGCCAAGAACGCCCGCGCCGGGATGGCGGAGATCTACGACCTCGGCCAGCGGCTGCCGAGCGGCGACCGGCTGCGGGTGAAGCTCGCGTTCGTGCGCACCCCCGGCGAAGCGCACCACACCGTGCAGGTCCACCCGACGCAGCCGCGGCCCAACGCCCTCAACTGGGGCCTGGACACCCCGGCCAAGGCCGTCGTCCACGAGGTCGGCCACCTGCTCGGGCTGCCGGACGAGTACCGCGAGCTCTCCCGCCCCGGCCGGGTCCGGGCGGTCCACGACGACGGCGGGATGATGGGCGCCACCACCCGTGACCGCTTCGGCCGGACCAAGCTCGACACCGACAATCCGCCCGGCACCGAGAACCACGAGGACCCGCGGCCGGTCCTGAAGGCGCGGAACCTGCGCCAGCTGGGCGCCGTGATCGACACCGCGTTCGGTGCCGACCGCGGGCCCGCCCCGGGCGGCACCCACCCGCCGCGGCCGCGGGTGAACGAGGACGCCCGGCGCGCCGCGCTGTACGGCACCGGGCGCGACGGCGGCGGCCACCTGTTCCCGCCGCCGGGTTCGGACCGGCCGCGGCCGGAGCGGATCGCGGGGTCGGAGAACCGCAACGGCACCTTCCGGGTGCTCGACGGCCGGGCCCCCGAGGCGACGACGGTCCACCACCGGCTGGCCGGCGATCTCGCGCTCGGGCCGGCCGGCCGGCCCGTGGACCGCGGTCGCACGATGTTCCCGGAGCACTGGTCGTCCGACGACGCGGTCTACGCGGCGGAGCAGGCCTACCAGCACGCCCGCCGCCAGAAGACCCCCGCCTTCACCGAACTGCGCCCCGGCAGCTGGACGTTCACCGGCGAGTACGGCGGGGTGCGGATCGAGGGCCGGGTCGAGGTCCGCACCGAGCAGCGGCCGGACGGCCCGGTCGAGGTGTCGGAGATCGTCTCCTTCCGGCCGGCCGACGACCAGGGCGGGCTCGGTCCGGCCCCGCACCTGCCGTGGCACCCGTTCCCGGACGCCTTCGGGCAGCGGGTGGTGGACCTGGTGCGCTACGGCGACCGGCAGACCCTCACCGGGTTCCACCACCAACCGGACCTCGGCGGGCCCCAGGAAGGGGGCTTCACCAAGGTGGAGCGCGCCGGTGCCCGGGCGGGCGTCAGGATCGGGAACCGCTCGTTCCACTCCAACCCCAACGGGACCTACCGCGCCACCGCCTGGTTCCTCGACCCGTTCGTCGCCCCGAGGGCGCACCTGGCGCAGTTCCCCTCCCGCTGGTTCCGGCGGGCCGACCACCCGTCGACCATGTTCTACCCGTCGCACTGGCGGGCCGGGCGGATCCAGGACGCCGTCCAGACGGCGTACGCGACCCGCAACCAGGCCGACGACCGCGTCGTGAACGGTGCCGTCCACTGGACCGGCACCGGCGACGGCGTCACGATCGAGGGCATCACCCGGGACGGCCGGCACGTGATCCACCGCCCGGCGGACACCCAGCCCGGCGGCCGGGTGCGGGGCAACTCCGCCCCGCTCACCGAGCCCGTGGCCCCCGGAGCCGGCCGGCGCCCGGCCGTCGTCGCCGACCTCACCACGATCACGGTGCCCCCGGGTGAGGTCGGCCCGCTGCGGACCGGGGCCGGCCGGGGCCTGCCCGAGGAGTGGACGGCCGGGGAGAGGCTCTACGCGGCCTACGCGGGCCGCCCGCTGGGGAACGAGACCGCGCTCGACGACGGCGGCTCGCAGGTCCGGGTGAAGTTCGCCGGCGTCGAGATCACGGTGGTGCGCGACTGGAGCCGCCGGATCGTGGACTTCACGGTCGCGGACGGCCACGTTCCGCCGCCCCAGCGTGCCGTCCCGATCCCCGAGCGCGGCGCCGGCCGGCCGGCCCACCGCACCGGCGAGACCGAGGTGCTGCCGCACTTCCCCGGGTCGGACGAGGGCTCCGGGAGCGACGGTTCGCAGAACGGCCGCCTCCGCTCCGACGAGGACGAGGACATGGACCTGTACTCGGACGCCGACGAGTCCATGTCCTCCACCGACTCGCTGGACCTCATGCTGTCCTCCGACGACGAGGACATGGGCTGGGAGGACGGCTCCGAAGACGGCTCCGGCAGCCGCTCCGGGGACCAGGACACGCAGTCCGAGCTGCTCATGGACCTGGACGAGGCACCGGCGGGGCCGCGCCCGGCCCACGAGGCGCCGGCGCCCGACCTGAGGTTCGCGATGGTCCTCGACCCGGTCGAGATCACCGCGCCCACCGATCCGGCGCTGCACAGCAGCACCTCCACCCACCACCGGCGCTTCCAGGCCGCCCGCGGCTTCCTGCTCGACGGCACCCCGGCGGTCGAGGCCGTGGTGCGCATCCACCTCGACACCTCGCAGCTGCCGGCCGGCCAGGACCACACCGAGGCCCTGGACAACCTGCGCGAACGTGCCCGGCGGAGCGTGGACGAGTACTACAACACCGGGCACCGGCTGCCCGACGGCGACGTCCTGGTGGTGCGGGTCGAGTTCGTCGAGGACCCGGCCCGGGCCCACCACGAGGTCCGTGTCCTGGACGGCGACGTCCGCGAGCACAACGACCTCTGGGGCCTGGACTCGGAGGGCCCCGTCCTGGGCCACGAGATCGGCCACCTGTTCGGCCTCCCCGACGAGTACCGGGAGCGGCGCCTCCACGAGGAGGTGCCCGACCAGACCGGCAACCCCGTGCCCGTCTCCTACGAGGTCCGCCCCCGGCCGGTCCACACCGACGCCGGACTGATGGCCGGCACCCTGGCCGCCCAGGACCGGGCCCGCGTCGACATGGACGCCGGCGTCACCCCGGACGGCACCCCGATGCGGTTCGCGCTCACGCCCCGGAACCTGCGCGAACTGGGTGCGGTCATCGAGCAGGCGCTCGGCCCCGTGCAGACGCCGCCGAACACCCACGAGCTGCCGCGCCGGGCCGCCTTCGACCTGGACGCCCGGCAGTCCGCGCTGTTCGGCGACACCCGCAACCCGGGCGGCCACCTGCTGCCCCCCGCCGGTTCCGACCGGACGGCGCCCGAGCGGGTGGTCCGGGTGGAGCGCAACGGCGTCGTGGTCGCCGACTTCTCCGCGTCCCCCGCCGTCCCCCGGGCCCGGCAGGTGGACACCCTCTCCGCCGCCGGCGACCTGCTGACCACCGCGCCGGTCCACCGCCGGATGTTCCCGCGCAACTGGACCGGCGACGACGCGGTGTACGCGGCCGAACAGGCCTACCTGAACGCGCTGGCCCACGACACCGTGGTGCCGCTCGAAGGCGGCCGCCACCGCTGGACCGGCGAGTACGCCGGGGTGCGGATCGAGGGCGAGGTCCACGGCGACCGGTTCCTGTCGTTCCGTCCGGCGGACCGGCAACCGGACGTCGACCCCCCGCTGAACGCCCCGCACCGGCCCGCCCCCGACGACCCGGGACAGGGCTTCGGGACGTTCGGCCAGCGCGCCGAGGACATCGTCCGCTACGGCGACCGGCAGAACCTCACCGGCCTGCACCACGAACTGGACCCGGACCACGTCGCGGACCCGGCGAACACCCTCCGGGCGCACGGCGTGCGGGTCGTCGAGACCACCCCGCCGATCCACAACGGCACCTACCGCGCCCGGGTGGCCTTCCTGGACCCGACCGTCGCGCCGAACTCTCCGCTCGCCGAGTTCCCGACCCGCTGGCGCTTCCGCGGCAACGCCGACGGCGGCAGCGGGCGCACCATGTACCCGCGGAACTGGCGGGCCGAGGAACTGCTGACCCGGGTCGACGAGGCGCACGACGGCGTCCCGGCCGCGCAGCGGGTGTACCTGGCGGACGGCCGGACGTACTACTGGGTGGGCGAGGCCGACGGGGTCCGCATCGAGGGCCTCTCGCGCGACGGTGCCCACCTGGCCCACCGCCCGACCGACACCCAGCCCATGACGGAGTGGGACCAGCGGCGGGTGCTTCGCACCTCCCCGGACACCGTGACCTGGATGGGCGACCGCCCGCTCGCCGTCTCCCGGGTCCTGTTCGACTCCGGGCAGGAGGGCCTGCGGATCACCGTCCCCGTGCGCACGGTCGCCGAGGGTCGGCTGACGTCCCGTCAGCTGGCTTTCGCCGAGAACGAGATCCAGAGCCGGGTGAACGCCTACGTCCAGCAGCGGGTGCTGGAGACCGCGGACGCGAACGGGCTGCCGCCGAGGCTGATCGCCGTCGTCCTGGACTTCGCCCCCGGCCGTCCGGACGTCTTCTCCGAGGCGTTCGTCCGCCCCGACGCGGTGTCGGGTGCCACGGACGTCCTCGGCCCGCTGGCCGTCCAGGCCGGTGAGCACGTGTTCCACGGGATCACCGACGCCCTGAACGACTTCACCACCCCGCTCGCGGACCTGGTCGCCCAGCAGGGCGCCCCCCGCGTCCCCGCCGACCTGCGCGAACCCGGACCGCACCGGCCGGGCGAGGACCCGCCCGCCGTGCTGCCCGGCTGGGACCAGCAGACCGCGCTGCAACTGCGCCGCCTGGACGAGCGGTTCACCCCCGAGGCCCTCGCCGTCGATCCGCGTCACCTGCCCGTCGAGCACAGCCTGCCCCGGGAGTGGACGGCCCGCGACGCCCGATGGGCCGCGGTCCAGCTCCTCGACGCGCACGACGCCCGCCACGGCACCACCGTGACCGACGTCGTCCGGGGCTCCTTCGGCGGCGTCGAGCTCGCCGTCCACGTGGTGGACGGGAGGATCGTCCTGGTCAGCGGCGTCGGCGACCAGCGGGACCTGCCGCAGCTGCACGTCCCGCCGATCGCGGTGGACACCGCCCCGTCTCCCGCCATCACCCCCGCCGCCGCGGCGCACCTCACGCCGCCGGACGGCCACCCGCTGCTGGACGCCGTCGCGGACGCCTCGCCCGAACTGGTCGGGGCCCTGCTCGCGCACCACGGCCTCCCGCCGGGCACCGGGCGGCCCGAGGTCCTGCGGCTGCTGACCGCCGAGGTGGCCGAGTACCTCCAGCGGACCCGGCCCGAGGACCTGCCCGCCGAGGTGCTGACCGCCTTCCGCCCCGGGCTGCCGCCCGACCTGGCGACCGCCCGGGAGCTGCGCGGCCTGCGGCACGCCCTGGTGGCCTCGGACGGCACCCACGACGCCGGGCTCGGCGACGCGCTCGCCCCGGTGCTGGCGCACGCCCTGCACGTCCGGCTGGAGGTGACCGACCAGCAGGGGAACACCACGCACCACGGCCCGGACAGCGAGGCGGTGGTGCGGATCACCGACGACGGCCCGCACCGGGACGACACCGCGGGCCACGACACCGACATGCTCTCCGAGCGGGAGTCCTCCCCGGCGCAGACCGACCACGGCGAGGACCTCACCATGCTGGTGGACCCCGCCGAGACCGAGCTGGCCCAGATCACCGCGGCGCGCGAGGTCCGCGAACCCCTGGACGCCTTCCGGCGCTCCGTCTCGGCCTCCTACCTGCGCGGCTACGAGGTGCGCCGCGGCTTCCTGGAGAACGGCGACCCCGCCACCGAGATCGTGGTGCGCATCCACATCCGCCGGGAGCCGGCCGAGGCGGGCATCGAGGAGGGCTACGGCTACGACGCCCCCGTCGAGCAGTTCACCGACGAGCAGATCGGCCAGGTGATCGACCGGGTCTGGGAGGGCGTCAACCAGGCCTACAACACCGGCCACCGGCTGCCCAACGGCGATGTGCTGCGGGTGCGGCCCGAGTTCGTCGACCACTCGGCCGACGTGAACCACCACATCCACATCGTCGACCTGTTCAGCCGCAGGCTCCACGAGGACAACGAGACCTGGTCCCTCGAATCGACCCCGGACACCCTGGCCCACGAACTCGGCCACCTGCTCGGGCTCGACGACGAGTACCGCCGCTACCAGAACCGGCACACCATCTACACCGACGCCGGGATGATGGGCTCCGACCGGGTCGAGCACGGCCGGATCTCCGCCGACCAGCTCGCCGGCATCGGCTCGCAGCGGGTCGACACCGTCCCGACCCTGGCCCCGCGCAACCTGCGCGAGCTGGGCGCCGCCATCGACGAGGTCTTCGGCACCCAGCCGTCCCGGCTCCCCTCCACCCACCTCGCCCCCGACGGCCGGCCGCTGCCGCCCCGGGCCTCCTTCGACCTGGACGCCCGGCAGTCCTCGCTGTACGGCGACCGCCGCACCGAGGGCGGCCACCTGCTGCCGCCGGCCGGCTCCGACCGCCGCCGGCCCTCCGGGCTCGTCGAGCAGCACCCGAACGGCGTGCTGCACGTCGAGTACGAGGCCGCCCCGCCGGGCCCGCGCCGCTCGGCCGACGTCCGCACCAGCAGCGCCGCCGGCGACCTGCTCACCACCGACACCGCCCGGCGGCGACGGCTGTTCCCGCGCAACTGGACCGAGGACGACGCGGTCTACGCGGCCGAACAGGCCTACCTCGACGCGCTGCGCCACAACACGGTGGTCCCGGCCGGCGGCGGACGCCACCGCTGGACCGGCGAGTACGCCGGCGTGCGCATCGAGGGCGAGCTGCACGGCGACCGCTTCCTGTCCTTCCGGCCCTCCGACACCCAGCCGGAGCCGGCCGGGACACCGGCCCCGCCCGCCGCGCCGACCCGCCCCCGCCGGACGGCCACGCCCTGGGACGGCCTGTCCGACCTGGACCCGCTGCCGCCGCGCGACCCGGATCTCGACTACGCGCCCTCGCGGCCCGACAGCCTGCTGCGCTACGGGCAGCGGGCGCAGGACGTCTCCCACTACGGCGACCGGCAGTCCCTCACCGGCCTGCACCAGGAGTTCGCCCCGCGCTCGAACATCGACCTCGCCACCTGGCACCGGCTGCGCGGCGTCGAGGTGATCGAGCGCGGCGCCCCGCACGCCAACGGCACCTACCGGGCCCGGGTGCGCTTCCTCGACGCGACCGTCGCCCCCGACGCGCCGCTCTCGGAGTTCCGCAACCACTGGTTCGAGCCGCAGGGCAGCTCGGTGCGCACGATGTTCCCGCGCGCGTGGGCCCGCACGGGCGTGCTGCGCGCCGTCGAGTCCGCGCACGCGGCGGCCTTCCACCGGGTCCGGATCGACGAGCGGACCTACCGCTGGATCGGCGAGGCGGACGGCGTCCGCATCGAGGGCGTCAGCCGCGACGGCCGGCACCTCGCCTACCGGCCCACCGACCTCCAGCCCGGCGCCCACACGGAGACGTGGGACCAGCAGCAGGTGATCGCCACCGGCACCACCCGGCAGATCACCGCCGGTACGGGCCGGCTGCTCGTCCGGCGGGTGCTCTTCAACTCCGGACAGCACGGCATCGACATCGCCGTCCCGCTGCACGTGCGCCCGCAGGAGGGGGTGACGGAGCAGCAGGTCCGCGCCTTCACCGACCGGGTGAACCAGGACGTCCAGCAGGCCTGGGCCCAGGGCAACCGCGGCCGGCAGCCGCTGCTGGTCAACGTCAGCGTCGTCCCGGTCGCCGAGCCCGCGGGCGCCTTCCGGAGCCTCACCGTGCAGGAGGCCGCCGGGTCCACCGTCTCGACGCTGGTGGGCCAGTTGCTGCCCGGGTTCGGCTGGAACCGGCCCGGCGGCGCGCTGCGGCAGCTGTTCGACCTGGCGGGACCGGTGACCACCTACTCCGACCGGGTGCTGCCGACCACCGGCCCCGCGGCGCTGCGCGAGCCCGGTCCGCGCCGGCCCGGGGAGCAACTTCCACCCGTGGTACCGCAGTTCGATGTCAGAACGCTCCGGCCGCACTTCACCGAGAGTGCCTGGAACGACCCGCGCGGGCCCGGCCTGCCGCGCGAGTGGTCGGCCGACGACGTCCGCTACGCGGCGGGCGTCGTGCTCGACCGCGCCGGACGGACCGGGCAGCAGCTGCCGGCCGACGGTGTGCTGCACGGCACCGCCGGCGGCGTCACCGTGCACGTCCGGCGCGAGGGCGGCCGGATCTCCGAGGTCTGGGGCGAGCCGGGCCAGGAGGGCTCCCGGCAGCACTCCACCCCGGCCGAGAACGGCGCTCCCCGCGCACGGGACGCGGTGCGGCCGGAGGAGGAAGCGGGCGGCGCACCGATGCTGCGCGCCCTCGTCGAGGACGATCCGCGGGTGCTGACCGGGCTGCTCGGCGCGGACGAGGCCGCGCGGCTGGCCGGCGACCCGGCAGGCGCGGAGCGGGCCCTGCGCGAGCTGGTCGAGCAGCGGTTCCGGCAGGACCCCGAACTGGGCAGGGAGGCCTACGAGCTGTACGCGGCGTGGGCCCGCCGGCTGGGTGAGGAGGTGGCGGACTGGCCGGCCTTCGTGGCGGACCTCCACCGGGAGATCGCCGCCTGGCGGGAGCAGGGCTGGGACGCCGTGCGCGACCCGCGCGCCGTGCGCGACGCGTTCGCCGTGCTGACGGCCGCCGCGTTGGACCTACGGGTCACCCTCGTGGAGGTCCGCAGCGACCGTTCGACGGTCGCCGAGTTCGGTCCGGCGAACGGCCGCCGGGTCACGCTCGACCACAGCGAGCAGGAGGGTTACTCGACCGTCGCCGCCGCCGAGCAGCGGCAGGAGCGGGACCGGCTCGACCGGCTCCGCAGGGAGCAGGCCGAGCGGGAGTCCGAGCGGCTGGAGACCGAGCGGCGGGAGGCGGAACGACGGGAGGCCGAGCGGCTGGAGGCGGAACGACGCGAGGCGGAGCGGCGGGAGGCCGAGGAGCGGGAGCGGCTCCGCCGGCGGGACGAGGAGGACTCGTCGGAGGAGGAGCCGACCGAGGAGGAGCGGCAGCGACTCCAGGAGAAGACGGCGGGCAAGCGCAAGGCCCCGCGGCCGGCCGGCGACGGCGAGGACGTGCGCGAGCACCCGGTGCGCGACAAGCGCGAGCCCACGACGCGGGTGTCCGACGAGGACATGCCGGAGATCCTGCGGCAGATCAAGGAGATGGAGAACGCCGAGTCCGGCAAGCAGGGGCAGGGCTCCGGCACCCGGGCGCCGCTGGTCCGCTCCGAGGAGGAGAACACCGGGCCGGTGACCAAGGGCGGTGACGACACGGAGCTCGTGGTCAAGCCCAAGGAGGAGTCGGAGATCCAGGAGATCCCGGCCCCGCCCAAGGGCGAGGACGTCGTGCTGCCGGTCCTGCCCAAGGCCGAGGAGCGGGCGCCACTGCTGCCCCCGCGCGCCGTCACCGAGTCCGGCATGCTCTCCGGCTCGCACATGGTGACCAGCCTCGGTGAGCCGAACTCCGTGCTGGTCGGCAACCTCGCCGCCCGGATCGCCGAGGTCCTCCCGCCGGAGACCGTCAACCGGCAGGCGCTCGCCCGCACGCTCGCCGAGAGCCTGTTCAGCGACTCCGGCCTGCGGGCCCAGGTGTCGGCCCTCTCCCGCGGGGAGGTCCTGCACATCCCGGTCGGCACCGACGCCCGGCACGGCACCGTCACCGTCCGCGGCGAGGTGGCGGACCTGGTGCACCGGGCGAAGGAGAAGGCGAAGGCGAAGTTCGAGTACGAGGGCGGCAGCGACCGCATCGTGACGCTCGGCACGACCCGCGGCGGGCGCAAGCGGCTCGGCCTCGGCCTCCAGGGGCGGTTCGACTTCTTCAAGCTCTTCCGGATCCAGGGCTCCGGCGGGGTCCAGGGCGACCTGACGTCCTGGGAGGGGCTGACGACCCGGGCGCGGTTCTTCTCCCGCTCCAAGACCACCGAGGTCACCGAGATGTTCGACGGGAGGCTGCTCCTGGAGGTGGGGTACCAGCCGACCGGCCGGCGCGGAACCGAGGACCTCTCCCGCCGGCTGGACCCGACGGCCGGGAACGTCCTGGCGACGCCGGTCCAGGTGGGCATCCCGCAGCGCGAGACCCGGGCCTCCGCCGGGGACGCCGATCCCGGCCACCAGGCCTGGCCGGAGAACTTCGCCGAGGGCCACCGGACCCAGGCCAGGCTGCACCTGTCCCACGTCATGCTGGACGTGCACGCCAAGGGCCTGCCGCGGCTGCGCCCGGCGCCGGGGGAGGACGCGGGCGGGAGCGTGGAGCTGCAGGAACTGAACACCCCGCCCGGCCGGCCCGTCCAGCGGCAGGTCATGGCGGGCGTCGTCGACCTGCTCGCCCGGCACGCCGACGTCCGGGCGGCGTTCAAGGGCGACACCGCGACGCTGTCCGACCGGCTAGTGGCCGAGTTCGGCTACCAGCGCCTCCAGCAGGACTTCAAGGGCATGACCAACGGCGAGTCCGTCGTCCTGCGGATCCCCGGGAGCGACGTGCGGATCGAGGTGAAGGCCGCCAGCCGCGAGCTGAACCTGCTGGCCCTCACCAAGGAGACCGAGTTCAACACCGGCGCGGGCTCCGTGACGACCAGGCTCAAGCGGAAGGTCCTGAGCGGGCTCTGGCAGCTCCAGGGCGGCGGCCGGCTCGGCGCCGACGACCGCAACGTCGGCGGTGCCTACGGAATCCGGAAGGGCTCGGACTCGATCCACATCTCGGGCCGGACGCTGGAGACCGCGGTCACCACCAAGACCAAGGAGCCGGGGGCGATGCTCGACGGCGACGGCTACCTGGAAGTGGTGGTCCACGACGGGGACCGGCAGCTGGGCGACGTCGTCGAGGTACCGGTCGGGTTCCGCACGCTGATGCCCCAGTCGGACCTGGCGGTGCCGCCGGCGGCACCGCCGGGGACGACACCGCGGACCGACGCGCAGGCGCGGCCGGCGTCGGAGCACGAGCTCACGGGCAGCCTCCTGCCGGAGTCCACCGTCGTCCGTGACCTCGGCTCCGTCGGGGAGCTGCGGGCCGACCTGGAGCGGGCCGGAAAGAACTACTACGGGCGCCTGTGGCCGGACGTCCGGGACGAGGTGATGCAGCTCGTCACCCAGCCCGCGCTGGCGTCCCGGCTCAGCGCGATGACCCGCGGGGAGGAGTTCGAGCTGAACTCCTTCGACCAGGGCAAGCCGGGCGTGCTCAAGGACGCGGCGCTGGGACGCGACCTCAAGGTGACCATCCGGGCCACCCTCACGGACTCGGAGTTCCTGCGGCAGAGCAACAACGCCGACCTCAGCCGGCAGAACGAGACCAGCACGTTCGGCTCCGAGCGCCGGCAGAGCGGGAAGCACAAGGTCAAGCAGGGCGGCGTCACCTTCCCGGTGGCCGACAACCCGCCCTACGGCAACACCGACCTCGGCCTCCAGGAGCGGGCCCGCGTCGGCTCCCGCGACTCCGCCGCGGACAAGCTCTACGGGAACAGCAAGATCCGTGACGCGCAGAACATCCACCGCGGGACGGTGAGGTTCACGGTGACCCTGGAGGGCCGCGGCGCGTCGCACGAGGTCGCCGGGGACGTCAGCACCGAGTTCAGCGTGCGGTCCCCGAAGGCCGCCGCGGAGACGGAGACGCGGACCGTCCTGCCGCGCAACGAGCTCGGCGCCTCCAGCGTGGTCTCGTTCAAGGAACTGGAGGACGGGCGCAGCGGCGGTGGACAGCTGCTCAGCGAGGTCCGCGACGCGTTGCAGAAGCGCTTCGTCGTGCGCGGCGGTGTGACCCGGGAACTGGAGCGCACCCTCGCCGAGGAGCTCGGGCCGAAGACGCTCCAGGCCAACCTCTCCCAGCTCACCCGGGGCGGGGTGCTCAAGGTGCCGGTCGGGGGGCCGGGCTGGTCGGCCGAGGTCCTCGTCCGGGCCAGGCTGAACGACGCCCCCCTGCTGCGCCGCGAGGTGAACGACGCCGAGATCGAGGTCGGTACGCAGAACCGGACCGGCCACGGCGTGTCGTACGACGAGCGGGAACGCACCACCGGCACGGTCGGGCTGACCGGCAAGCCGGGCAGGGACGGCAAGACCGCGCTGACCGTCGACTACTCCTACCGCCGGGACTCCGCGACGGGGATCGCCCTGGAGACCGCCGGCAGCGTCGTCAACCGGGCGAAGAACGTCTCGCGGGCCGCCGTGTCCGACGCCGACGCCGTGTTCGAGGTGGAGATCCGCGGCTGGACGGGCGGCCTGATCCCCAGCACGACGAAACTCGGACCGATCACGATGAAGACGGAGGTCGTCACCCCGCAGTACGGCACCGTCGAGGCACCCCGGGCCGTCCCGGACCGCATCTGGCAGACGCACCTGCTCGGCTCCTCCGACGTCATCACCGACGTCTTCGTGCCGGACGGCGCGCGGACCGGTACGAAGCCGCTCGACTTCGGCAAGGCCGTCCTGCGCGGGGCCGGCGACCCGGGGGAGTTCGGCGGGCGCAACCTCGTCAAGTGGCTGGACGGACTGGGCCGGTCGGACCTGCGGCACAAGCTCTACGACGTGCTCACCCCGAACACCCTGCACGACCAGCTCAAGGCCATGATGTCGGGCCGCGAACTGGTGGTCTCCGACGGCGGCGTGACCATCCGGATCGGCGCGTCCGTCAGGAGGCTCGCCCACACCGGCAGCACCACGACCACCGAGTTCAACACCGGCACGCAGACCGAGCACACCCACTCGGCGGCCGACGGCGCGACGGGCGGCGGCACGGGCTCCGGCCACCAGCTGCGCGCCACGGTCGGGGTCTCCGGCGGCCCCTGGTACGCGGGCGGGTCGCTGACCGGGTCGACCGGCCACGACACCCAGGAGACCTGGTCCAACCGCGCGGGCTCCGGCAACACCACCAAGGTGAAGCCGAAGAACGCGAGCATCTTCACCGGACTGGCGGACCTGCACTTCCGGGTCGAGTGGAAGGAGCCGGTCGGCACCGAGCCCCCCTTCGTGATGGCCACCAAGCACGCCTACTTCCGGCGCCCGGTCGGCATGGAGACGGTCATCGACATCGCCGAGACCCGGGCGCAGGCGCCGGCCGGGAACACACCCAACCCGGGCAACGTCTTCGACTCCGCGACCGCGCCGCGCGGGGCCGCCCTGCGCGCGCTGGCCGATCACGGGCCGGGGAGCGGCGTCGTGCGGATCCCGCCGGACCGGGTGTGGACGCACGGGCTGGTCGACACCGACGTGGTGCGCGCGGTCGGCATGGGGCCGGACGCGCGGCGGCAACTGACGGAGGGCGCGGAGGAGTTCCTGGGGCCGGGCACCTGGGACCGGGTCCGGGGCATGGTGAACCGGATGATCGACCCGGTGGCGCTGGCGAGCCGCCTCAGCACCCCGCTCACCCCGCTGGCTCCGCTCACCCCGGTCACCCCGGCGACTTCGGCCACTCGGCCCGAGGGCGCCGGTCAGGCCCCGAAGGCCGGGGAGCCGACGCTCCTGAACGGCCCGGGGAACTCCACGCTCCTGATCGGGCCGACCGACCTGGCCGGCGACGTCAGGGTGGAGGTCAGGGTGAAGATCAAGCAGCTGGACTTCCTGAGGACCGACGCCGAGTCGGAGTCCAACCCGACCAATACGACCGCGGTCACCGACGGCGTCAACGCCCAGCGCACGGTCCAACTGGCGGGCCGGGTCACCGGTGGGGCCAAGGGCGACCTCCACGAGTTCGTCGGCGGCCGCGGCGGCGGCTACCTCGACGGCGCCTACCAGCACCGGACCGACCTCGCGACCGGTGAGGGCGGCCAGCTGGTGAACAACGCCAAGATCAAGACCGACACGGCGCGCTACCAGGGCTTCGCCGAGGTGGAGGTGACCTACCACAGGGGCGAGCAGAGGCTGGCCCGCAAGGAGCTCATGGCGATCGAGATCGACATCCCCGTCGAGCACGTCAAGGGCGACACGGACGTGCCGTCCGGCGGCTATCTGCGGTTCCACGAGGATGCCCGTGACGGTGAACTCCGCCTGCACGGCGCGCCGGAGACGGCGGTGGTGACGGTGGCGGCCGCGCTGGGACTGCACCCGGACGTCCCGGCCGACCGCGCCCGGATCCTGGGTGTCGGCCACATCGCCCGGGAACTGCTCGCCGGGTCGCTCACCACCGAGGGGGACCGGGCCGCGCGGTGGCTGCGGGGCCTCGACCGGCTTCTCCACCTCGCCGAGGACGAGTCCTCCGGCGGCGCGTTCGACCACCTCCGCAGGGTGCTCGACGGCCGGCCGGTGGCGGCGGAGGACCGGCGCCGCCTCCAGGAGCTGGCCGCGCACGTCGGTGAGGACCTCGACCTGTCGGCGGCCGACGTGAACGCGCGGTGGGACGCCCCGGGCCCCCACCAGCCCGTGGACCTGAGCCTGCGCGAGCCGGCCGCCGGGGAGGACCCGACGATCCGTCTGGCGGCCGACGCCCGCAGTGCCGGCGACATGAACCGGCTGCTCGCCGACGTCCGGCGGCAGGTCCTCCAGGCCGAGGGCGACGGGCCGCGGAGGGTCGAGATCGTCCTGGAGGTGTCGGCGGAGCGGGCCGGCCGGGAGACCGACCGGCTGGAGCGGAGGCTGCGCGAGGTGCTCCGCACGTCGCCGCACGAGGTGGAGGTGGTCATCCAGGCCACCGCGGCCCCGGTGGCGCGGGCGGAGGGGTCCGAGCCGGTCCACTCCTCGGGCGGCATCCGCAGGTTCCGGGTCGGACCGCCCCCGCGCGACGCGGGGGAGGACCTGTCGGTGCGGACCCGGCCGGTGCAGACCCCGCCGGTGCGGCGGGCGCCGGTGGAGATCCCGCCGGTGCAGACCCCGCCCGTGCGGCGGGCGCCGGTGAAGAACGAGCCGGAAGAACAGCACACGACCACGGAGCAGGCCGGTCCGCCGAAGCAGGTCCCGCCGCAGGTGCGGACGGTGGAGGACGTGCCGACGTCGGAGCGGTGGCAGATCTCGGAGGACGAGACCACGACGTCGGAGTCGTTGTCGTCGCGGAACGGGTTGTCCGACGACACGCCGGACCTGCTCCAGGAGACCGACGGCTGGCTGCCGGGCATCGGGCCGTCGCTGCGCGCCCCGCGCCGACGGCCGGTCCTGCCGGTCGAGGAGTCGTCCGTCACCGTGGCGGAGGACCTGTCGGGCGAGCACCGGCAGGAGGTGTCGTACGAGTCGTGGGTGACGGCCCCGTCGTACCGGGGCGGGTACGACTCGGAGCCGCTGGAACTGCCGGAGGTCCTGCACCCGCACGATGCGTCGGGCGTCTCCTGGTGGACGGCGCGGCCCTACGACGGCGAGGAGGAGGAGTTCCACCGCTTCCCGGGCTCACGGCCGGGGGACGACTCGGACACCGATTCGGTCGACTCGGACCTGCCGGGCCCGTCGGACCCCGAGCTGAACCGGAAGCCGCTGCCGGACGTCCCGGAGACCCCGGACCTCACGGAGACCCCGGACCTCACGGAAAACCCGGAGAGTACGGAAAACCCGGAGAACCCGGAGAACCTGGAGGACGGCATCTTCGCCGCCCTCACGCCGACCCGCCGCGTCCCCGGGCAGGACGGGTGAACCGTCCGGCCGGGTCCGGCCGTAGCTACGGATTGGGAGCACCCGAGGTCCTGTCGGCCGGGTGGTCCCGTCGACAGGGGACGGCATGCGAGGCCGAGGAGCTGCGGTGAGCACGAGTACGGGCGGGAACGGGGCTCGGGGTGGGGCGGCGGGCATTCAGCTGCCGTCGATGGACTGGGAGATGGAGGAGGAGGGGGCGCCGGCCGGTGCGCCGCCGGCCTCCGCGCCCTCCGGCACCGACCCCGTGACGGCGGAGGCACCGACCGAGCAGGTCGCGGTGCCGGAGTACGGGCCGGTGACCCCGGCGGAGCCGGGACCGGGCACCGGCGCCGTGCTGCCCGGTCCCGTGCCGGTGCCCGACCCTGGGTACGGGCCGGGCGAGGAGCCCGGGGCGCTTGAGCCCGTCTCCGTCGAGGCCGGGCACCCGGACGGGGGCGACCCCGGCGAGCCGCCCGCCCGTCGACGGTTCAAGCGGCCCGCGCTGGTCGCCGCCGCCACCGCCGGTGTGGTGCTGATGGGCCTGCCGTTCCTGATCACCGACGGCCCCGACGGTGCCAAGGAGAAGAAGGGCGACGGGCGCGGGGTGAACCAGGCGGACCACCAGCTCGTCGACGGCCCGGAGATCGGCGAGCTCCCGGTGCCGCCCGCGCCCGTCGACCCGCCGGTGACCGGCGCCCCGACCGCGGCGCCCACCGACCCGGCCGTGACGGGGGAGATCCCGGGCACCGCCGCCACGGCGCCGGCCGATGGGACGGGCACCGTCCCCGGCCTCGCCCTGGGCGGCGGCACGGCCGGAGTCCCGGTGAACCCGGGCACCCAGCCGGGCACCCAGTCGGGCGGCGGGACCGGGCCGGCGGCCAAGGCACCCGTGAACGGGGCGCCGCAGCAGCCGAACAGTGGCGGCAAGACGGTGCAGCAGCCCGCCGCCGGTCAGCAGCCCGCGCCGCAGCAGCCGGTGCCCCAACAGCCGCAGCAGCCCGCGCCCCAGCAGCCGGCGCCGCAGCAACCCGCCCCTCAGCAGCCGGCGCCGCAACAGCCCGCCCCCCAGCAGCCGGCGCCCCAGCAGCCCGCCCCCCAGCCCTCGGCACCGCAGCAGCCGGCCCCGCCGCCCGCCGCCGCTAAGGCGACCTACAGCGCCATCGGCGGCTCCAACTGCGGCACCTCCTCCGTGGCCTACGCCCAGAACGGCTGGTGGGAGCAGGGCAGCGCCGGCTGGACCACCAACTCCGCCGGCGGGTACAGCGGTTCGGGCTGCAACGGCAAGTACGTGTCGATGCCGATGTCCGGCTCGGCGACCAAGGACGACAACACCAACTCGGTGGTCTGGACGTTCTCCACCGCCCCGGTCACGACGGGTACCTGCAAGATCTCCGTCTACGTCCCGAACAACACCGACCCCAAGGCGGTCGGCGGCTCACCCGCCTACTACACCGTCCAGAACAGCTCCACGCCGAACAGCGGCACCATCGGCGACTTCTCGGTCAACCAGACCACCAGCCGGGGGAGTTGGGTGACCGCCGAGAAGACCTTCGCGGTCGGCGGCGGAAAGATCGCGGTGATGCTGCACTCGCGCGGCCTCGACTGGGGGAACAGCGCCACGGACAAGGCGCACCTCGCGGCCTCCGCCGTCCGCGCCGACTGCACCGCCTCCTGAGGCCCCGGCCCCACCCGCTCCACCTCCACCCCCGAAGAACGACGAAGACCCCCAGGAGAGGAAGGCCATGTCGCGCCATGTGCTGACGGTGTGCCCGGAGCAGCGGGGCGGCCCGTACCGCACGATCGGCGACGCACTCGCGGCGGCCCGCAGCGGGGCGGTGATCTCCGTCCGCCCCGGCCGCTACGAGGAGAACCTGGTCATCACCAAGATGGTCACCATCACCGCCGAGGAGCCGCGCGGCAGCGTCCGGATCACCGCCCGGCGCGGCTGCGTCGTCCAGGTGGTGGCCGAGGCCGTCCAGCTCACCGGCCTGGTCGTCCAGGGCCAGGACGAGGAACTGCCCGCCGTCGACGTGCCGCGCGGGCAGGCCGCGCTCTCCGACTGCGAGGTGGTCGGCAGCTCCTGGACGGCCGTCCTCACCCGCCAGCAGGGCTCGCTCGCCATGCGCGACTGCCGGGTCACCAACCCGGCCGGCGCCGGCATCGTCGAGACCTCCACCGGTACCAGCGTGATCGAGGACTGCGTGATCGAGCACCTCGGCAGCTCGGCCGTGGTGGTCGGCGAGCGGGCCAACCCGCTGCTGCGCAACTGCGTGCTGCGCGACGCCCGGGGCAACGGCGTGTGCGCCAACGGCGAGGCCCGCGGCACCTTCGAGGACTGCGAGATCTCGGTCACCGACAAGCCCGCCGTCGCCCTGGAGGAGCGCTCCACCACCCGGCTGCTGCGCACCGCCGTCCGCGACACCACCATCGGCGTCTACATCAGCTCCGCCGCGCGGGTGGTGCTGGAGGACTGCACGGTCAGCGCCACCACCGGCCACGGCATCGCGCTGGCCGGCGGCACCGACCCCGAGCTGCTGCGCTGCACCACCGCCCGCACCGCCGGCCACGGCATCCACATCACCGGCCGCTCGCGCGGGAAGTTCGAGCAGTGCGAGGTGTCCGGCGCGGAGGGCACCGGCATCTGGGTCGGCGAGTCCGCCGGACCGGTGCTCACCCGCACCGTCGTCCGGGACTGCGGCGGGGCCGGCGTTGAACTCGCCGAGGAGAGCGCCGCCGACATCGACCGGCTGGAGGTCCGGGACGTCACCGGCCCCGGCCTGTCGATCGGCGGCGGCGCCAACCCGAGGGTGCGGCACCTGACCGTCACCGGCGCGGGCGCCGACGGCGTCGAGGCGCTGCGCGACGGCCGGGGCCGGCTGGAGGGCGTCGAGGTGGTGGACGCCGCCCGCGCCGGGGTGCGGATCTCCGACGGCGCGGACACCTTCCTCGGCGCGGCCGTGGTGCGCGGCGCGAAGGGCACCGGGGTGCTGGTCGGCAAGGTGGGGCGGGCCGCGCTGCGCGACTGCGAGGTCGTCGGCTCGGGGGAGGACGGCCTCGCGGTCGACGACGGCGGCGAGCTGACCTGCACCCGGGTCCGGACCCACGGCAACCGCCGGCACGGCGTGCGGATCGGCGCCGGCGGCCGGGCCGTCCTGGCCCAGGTCGACGCGGTCGAGAACATCGGCGACGGCGTGCGCCTCGACTCCACCGACGCGGTCCGGCTCACCGGCTGCACCCTGGCCCGCAACCGCGGCTCCGGCCTGCGGCAGACCGCGCCCAACGAACGGCTCGCCGTCGAGCAGCTGACCAGTGAGGAGAACGGCCTGCCCGACGCGCACGGCACCGCCACCGCAGCCACCGGCAACGGCACCGCGCGCACCGACGGCCCGCCCGCCCCCACCGGGGAGGCCGGGCCCGGCGCCGAAGCCGGCGCGGAAGCCGCCCGTCCGTCCGTTCCGGTGGCTCCGCCCGGCCCGCTGGAGGTGCTGGAGTCGCTGGTCGGCCTGGCCGGCGTCAAGGAGCAGGTGGCCACCCTGGTCAACCTCAACAAGCTGGCCCGCCGCCGCGAACTGGCCGGCATGCCGGCCCTCCCGATGAGCCGCCACCTGGTCTTCGCCGGCCCGCCCGGCACCGGCAAGACCACCGTCGCCCGGCTCTACGGCGCCATCCTCGCCGAGCTGGGCGTGCTGCGCAGCGGGCACCTGACCGAGGTGGCCCGGGCCGACCTGGTCGCCTCGATCATCGGCGGCACGGCCATCAAGACCACCGAGGTGTTCCAGCAGGCGCTCGGCGGCGTGCTGTTCATCGACGAGGCGTACACCCTCTCGGCCGGGTCCGGATCCGGCTCCGGCCCGGACTTCGGCCGCGAGGCGATCGACACCCTGGTCAAGCTGATGGAGGACCACCGCGACGACATCGTGGTGATCGTGGCCGGCTACTCCGCCGAGATCGGCGACTTCCTGGCCTCCAACCCCGGCCTCGCCTCCCGGTTCAGCCGGACCGTCGAGTTCGCCAACTACGAGGTCGACGAGCTGGTCACCATCGTCGAACGCGCCGCCGGCGGCCACGGCTACGAACTGGCCGAGGGCACCGGGAAGGCGCTCACCGTGCTCTTCGAACGGATGCCGCGCGGCGAGGACTTCGGCAACGGCCGGTCGGCCCGCAAGGTCTTCGAGGAGATGGTCGACCGGCAGGCCACCCGGCTCGCCGAGCAGGGCGAGATCAGCGACGAGGACCTCGCGCTGCTCGTCCCCGAGGACGTCGGCGTCGAGCTGGAACCGCCCGTCAAGGAGGCCGACGGCACCGAACCGCTCGCCGAGCTGCGGGCACTGGTCGGCCTGCCCGCCGCCAAGGCCCAGGTCGAGGACCTGGTCAACCTGATCCGCCAGGTCCGCCGCCGCGAGGAGGCCGGGCTGCCGACCGCCACCATCAGCCACCACCTGGTCTTCGCCGGCCCGCCCGGCACCGGCAAGACGACGGTCGCCCGGCTCTACGGTCGGCTGCTCGCCGAACTGGGCGTGCTGCCCGGCGGCCAGCTCGTCGAGACCGCCCGCGCCGACCTGGTCGGCCGCTACGTCGGCCACACCGCCCAGCTCACCAAGGAGGCGTTCGACCGGGCCCGCGGCGGCGTGCTGTTCATCGACGAGGCGTACACCCTGACGCCCCGGCACGGGGGCGGCGGCGACTTCGGCCAGGAGGCCGTGGACACCCTGATGAAGCTGATGGAGGACCACCGCGACGAGGTGGTGGTGATCGTCGCCGGCTACGACGACGAGATGCGGCACTTCCTGTCGTCCAACCCCGGCCTGGCCTCCCGGTTCTCCCGCCAGATCGACTTCGGCCACTACGCGGACGCCGAACTGGTCACCATCGTCCGCAACCACGCCGAGTCCGCCGGGTACACGTGCGCCCCGGAGACCCTGGCCACCCTGGAGCACCTGTTCGCCGCCGTCCCGCGTGACCGCACCTTCGGCAACGGCCGCTTCGCCCGGCAGACCCTGGAAGGCATGATCACCCGCCAGGCCGGCCGCCTCAGCCGCCTGGACGTCGCGGACCTGTCGGAGCTGAGCCTCCTGCTGCCCGAGGACATCGCCCTGGACCGCCCCGGCAGCCCCACGTGAAGCTCCTCGCCGCTGCTGTCGCTGCCGCCGCAGCAGTCGCTCCGGCCCCGGCCGCTGGGCGGGTGCCTGCGCCGGTGGCGGCCTCGGTGGCGGTTGCGCCGCTCCGGCAGCCCCAGGCGACCACCACCCGCACGCGCCCCGGCGCCGCCGCGGCGGCAGCTTGCCTCGCGGCCCTGACCGCCCTTGCCCCGGCCGTCGGGCGTGCGGCCGCGCCCGCGCCCTCGGCGGTGACTTGGGCGGTAGCCGGTGGGGTGACTGCGCCCGCGCCTCCGGCGACGGCCGTGCGGGTCGCCGGTGGTGTGCCCGTGTCCCCGGTGTCCGCCGGGGTGGCTGCTTCTGCGGTGGCGGGACGGGTTCGGCCGGTGGCGGCCGGGTCGGCCGCTGGTGGGGTGGGTGCGCCGGTCGCCGACGGGCCGGTCGGTTCCGCCGCGTCGGGTCCCTCGGCGGCCTCGGGGCCGGTGCGGGCGGCGGGGTCGCCGGCGCCGGCCGGCGGGGCCGCGGAGATTCCCGTGATGGGGCAGACCCTGTCCGATGTGCGGCAGAGCGGGTGCCGGAAGCCGTCGGGGCGGGTGGCGGAGCGGGCCGGGTGGGCGCAGGCGTATCTGCGGCCGGAGGCGGTGTGGCCGTTGAGCCGGGGGGAGGGGGTGACGGTGGCGGTGATCGGGTCCGGGGTGGAGGCCTCGGCCGGGACCGGGGCGCTGGCCGGGCGGCTGACGCTCGGGCCGCGCCTGCACGGCGAGGGCGACGCGGGCCGGGACTGCGTCGGCCACGGCACCTTCCTGGCGAGTCTGATCGCCGGCCGCCGGACGGCCGACGGCGGTCCGTCCGGCATCGCGCCCGGGGCGAAGGTGCTGTCCGTGGCCGTCACCGACGACGCCGGCAGTACCAACGCCGACCTGCTCGCCCGCGGCATCCGCGCGGCGGCGGACGGCGGTGCGCGGATCGCGGTGGTCGCGGCGCCCATCGCGGAGGCGGCGCCGGCGCTGGCCGAGGCGGTCGGCTACGCCACCGCCAAGGGCGTGCTGCTGGTCGCGCCGGCGGGCCCGGACGGCCAGTCGGTGGCGGCCCCGGTGTACCCGGCCGGGTATCCGGGCGTGCTCGCGGTGGCCGCGCTGGGGGCCGACGGCGCCCCGGCGGAACGCTCGGCGTCCGCCGCCCCGGAGGCCCCGTCGTCCGGCGCCGGTGGTGGTACCGGCGGCACCGGCGGGCGGGCCTCGCGGGTGGACCTGGTGGCCCCCGGCGAGGGGCTGGTGGCCGCCGGACCGGGCGGCGGCTCGTTCATCGCCTCGGGACCGAGCTACGCCGCCGCGCTGGTGGCCGGGTCGGCGGCACTGGTGCTCGGCCGGTCGCCGTCGCTGACCGTGGACCAGCTGGCCGAGCGGCTGCGGACCACCGCCTACCGGCCCGGTACGGAGTTGCCCGATCAGACTGTCGGTTGGGGCACGGTGGACCCGGTGACGGCGGTGGCCGCCGGAGGTCCGTCCGGGGCCGGGTCGGCCGGTGCCGGCACGCCGTCGCCCCCCGAGCCGGTCGTCGTCCCGCCGCCGGCGGACCCCTCGGCCCGGCGGCTGGCGTCGGCGCTGGCCGGGGTGGGCCTGGGCGGTGCGGCGCTGGTGGGCCTGGCCGCGGCCGCGGTGCGCGTCGGGCGGAACCGCGCGGGCCGGAACCGGGACGGCCACCGCGCGGAGTGACGGCGCCCGCGGCGGCTCGCCGGCGCCCGCCCGCGCGCCCTCGAACGCGCCCCCAACGTCGCACCAACGTCGTCGGCGCCCTCGCGTTGGCCCGCCGTTGGCGGCGGCTGCGAGCGTGGCAGCGCCCGGGAGAGCGGCCCGCCCGCCGTGGCCCGCCCCCGCGCGCCGAGACAGCGATCGCCCCAGGTCCCGAACCACGACCGGGGCGCCGACGAATGACGAATGTCGTAAGGGGCTCAACAGCCGTGGCCATCGACGCTACCGCCCACGCAGGGACGACCACCGAGGACGCCCGGGGGCCCGTCGCCCCGGCGGCCACCCGGCCCGACCGCTCCGCCCGGCCCACCCTGGACCAGGACACCCTCGCCGAGCTGTACCGGCTGCACGGCGGCTACCTGCTGCGCGCGATGCTCCGGGTGACCAGCGGCGACCGCGGCAAGGCCGAGGACATCGTCCAGGAGACCCTGCTGCGCGCCTGGCAGAACCCGGCGGCCATGCACCGGGGCCCCGAGCACAGCCGCCCGTGGCTGTTCACGGTGGCGCGCCGGATCGCCATCGACCACTACCGGATGCAGACCGCCCGCGCCCAGGAGGTCGCCGACGAGGCCCCGGAGGACCACGCCGGTACCCACGACCCGTACGACGAGGTGCTGGTCGCCCAGGACGTGGCGGCGGCGATGGCCGAGCTCCAGCCCCACCACCGGGACGTCCTGGTCGAGTTGCACATGAACGGCCGGTCGATGGCGGAGGCGGCCCAGGTGCTGAGGGTGCCGGTCGGCACGGTCAAGTCCCGCAACTTCTACGCCGTCCGCGCCCTGCGGCCGATCCTGGAGGCCCACGGCATGGCGGGCGCGAGCTGACGGCCCGCCCGCGAAGGCGCCCGGGAATGCGTCCGCGAATGCGTCCGTGAGGGCGTCCGCGAGAGCGCGGAAGCGGAACGGAGTGAACCGTTCCCGCCCCGCCGCCCGTAGTCCAGGGTGGCGGCACCGCCACCGGCGCTCGTCCCCCGTGCGAGCGCCGGGCCAACGGTCGCCCGGGCCTCCGCCCTTGTGGGAGCGGCGGACACCGGGGCGACCGGCCGCAGCGGCGGCCCGCCGGTCACCCCCGGACCGGCGGGCCGCCTTCCGCGTTCCACGCCGGGTCACCACCCCAGCAGGTAGGCCCCCCGCCGCAGCCCGGCCAGCACCGTGTCGGCCGTGGCCTCGGGGTCGTCGCCGGCCGCGCCGTCCGCCTCCGCGACCGCGCTCCCGGCGACCGCGCCCGCGTTGAGCACCACGTAGTGCAGCGCAGCCCCCGTGGCCCGGCTCTCCCGGCGGAAGGCGTCCAGCGCCGTCGGCGCGACCGAGCCCTCCACCACCACCTGGTAGCCGCCCGAGGCGAACGCGAACGCGGCCTGCGCGGTGGCCGCCAGCGCGGTCACGTTCTGCCGCCGCGCCTCCGGGCGGTCCGCCTCCACGTAGCCCTGCCGGACCGCCCGCCGGAAGTCCTCCGCGCGCAGGTGGACGCTCGGGAAGAGCGCGTCCGCGACCAGCGGGGCGACCGCGCCGCTCCCGGCACCGGCGGCCGGGTCGGAGAGGAGGACCACACTGCCGGCCCCCCGTCCGCCCCCGAGCTCCGGCCCACCTACGGTCGTACGGTTCACAGCTGCTGATCCCTTCACGGGCCGGGGACGGACGGGGGGCCGGGGCGGGACGGCCGGAGCGCGCGGGCAAATCCGGCCATACGACGGACAGCCGACCGTCTCGTCATATCGACTGACTGCTGTCGGAGATCAACCTAGTCCACCGCACACCCCGGAGTCCTCCCCTCCCCGGACCTCCCGCCGTCCCCTCGCCGTCCCCCCGCTTCCCGGCCGCCTCCCCGCTACCTCCGGGCCCGCAGCACGATCGGATTGGTCAGCGCCGCCATCGGCCCCCACGGCAGGTCCGGGCCCATGGAGTTGCCCCGGCCCGGGGTCCCGTCCGCCTTCGGGTGCCGTACCTCGGCCCGGACGAACGCGGTGAGCGAGGCCGTGGTGCGCCACACCACCGTGCCCGCGCCGTCGGCCGGCAGCGACTCCTGGTGCAGCTGGCCCTCGTCGGTCAGGAACCGCACCGTTCCGTTCGGCACCCCGGAGACGGCGAGCCGCACATCCACCGGCGCGTCCGCCGGGACGGCCAGTTCCTCGCCGATCCCGGCCTGCCGGCCGTTGCCGGTCGCGGTGAAGTCCAGCTGGACCGCCGCCGATTCGGCGAGCCAGCTGCGGCCGGCGCGCAGGCCCGCCAGCACGGCGTCCCGGTTCAGGTCCTCCGCGAGGACCACGGTGTGCGGCGAGCCGATCACCTGCGGGACGCTGTGCGCGTCGCTGTTGCCGATCGCCGGCAGCCAGGACCGCCCGTCGCGCAGCGCCACCGCGAGCTGGGCGTCCCAGGTGTCCACGGCCGACTCGTCGTCGTACGTCCACGGGCCGTTCCATACCTCGACGGCGTCCGCGTCCTCGTACCCGAACTTCCACTGGCAGGCGACGTACGGGCAGTACGGGTGGGCCGGCACCACCAGGCCGCCCTGCCGCCGCACCTGGCGGGCGAACCGGGGGAAGGCCTCGTCGCGCGAGCGGTAGCGCCAGTCGACGAACTGGCCCGGCTGCAGGCCCAGCGCCAGCCAGTGGCCGTTGCGGGTGGTCACCTCCTCGCCGAGCACGATCAGCAGGTCCGGGCCGGCCAGCGGGCCCCACACGCCGTGCGAGGAGGTGGTGTTGTGGTCGGTCGACACGATGAAGTCCAGCTTCGCCTCGCGCGCGCCGGCGGCCACCTCGGCGGGCCGGCGGCGCCCGTCGGAGTGCACCGTGTGAAGGTGGCAGTCGCCCCGGTACCAGGCCCGCCCGCGCCCCCGGGCGCGCTCCGGCGGGTAGGCGGGGGTGAACTCGCCCCCGGGCGCGCCGAACCGCAGCGTCACGTCCACCCGGTACTCCAGGCCCTGCGGCGCCACCTGGTACGGCCCCAGCACCACGTGCCAGCGGCCCGGGCGGACCGGGCCGGGCAGGTAGCCGGGCGTGGCCTGCTCCCGGCTGACCGTGAACTCGGTGCGGGAGCCGCCCGACCAGCCGCGGAAGCCGCGCCCGCCGAGCTCGGTGCCGCGCTCGTCGAAGAGGCCGATGTCGCAGGAGTTGCCCGGGGTGCCGGGCGGGACGGTCGGCTTGTCGTACCGGTAGGAGACGGCGATCTCGCGGACGCCGCCGGGGACGTCGAAGGGGAGGTGGACGAAGTCGGGCGCGCCGGTCGGCAGCTTGCCGGTCAGGGTGATCGTCCGCTCGGTGCCCGCCGCGCCGCCGGCCGCCGTGCTGTCGGCCGCCGCGCCGTCGGCCGTCCCGCCGTCGGCGGCCCGGGCGACGCCCGCGGTCGCGGTGGCCGCCGCCACCGCCCCGAGCGCCCCCGCCGCCAGTAGTCCGCGTCGGGCCGGCCGCGCCTTGCCGTCCTCGTGCATGTCCTCAGCCATCGGAAGCCTCCGCTCTCGCCGGGATGTCAGCGAAGTCTCGTACCCGCCCCGGTGAACCCCCGGTGAGCCGGGCCCCACGGCCGTGCGGCAGCCCCGTGAAGGCCGCGTCGGCTTGCACGGGCGGGCGCGGAGGCCCTGAATGGAGGGGCGTGGAACGGTGATCTCTGACGGACGGACAGGTGCGGAGCTCTCATGGCACTCAGTCGGCGGACCCTCCTGGCGGCCGCGGCCGGCACCGCGCTGGCCGGTTGCGCGCCCACTCCGGGCGCGCCGCCGACCCGGTCGCCGATCACCCCACCGCCGATCACCCCGTCCCCGTCGGAGTCGCCGTCCGGGGCCCCTTCCCCGGTTCCTTCCGCGACCCCTTCCCCCTCCGCCGAGGTGTCCTCCGCACCGGCCTCCGCACCCGCCTCCCCGCCGGCCTCCGCGCCCGCCACCACCCTCCCCACCCGGGCGGCCGTCACCACCCGCTACGCCGCCGCCGCGCCCACCAGCTGGGGCCTGGACGTCCCCGGCGTGCTCACCGCCCTCCCCGGCGCCGCCCGCGCCATCGCCCTCACCTTCGACGCCTGCGGCGGCTCCGGCGGCTCGGGCTACGACGCCGCGCTGATCGACACCCTCCGCGCCCACGCCGTCCCCGCCACCCTCTTCCTCAACGCCCGCTGGATCGACGCCAACCCCGAGGTCTTCGCGAACCTCGCCGCCGACCCGCTCTTCGAGATCGCCAACCACGGCACCGCCCACCGCCCGCTCTCCGTCACCGGCCGTTCCGCCTACGGCATCGCCGGTACCCGCGACCCCGGCGAGGTCTACGACGAGGTCGCCGGCAACCTCGCCAAGCTCACCGCCCTCCTCGGCCGCCCGCCCCGCTTCTTCCGCTCGGGCACCGCCCACTACGACGATGTCGCCACCCGCATCGCCGCCGACCTCGGCCAGCGGATCGCCGGATTCAGCACCAACGCCGACGGCGGCGCCACCCTCCCCGCCGCCCAGGTCCAGCGGGAGCTGGCCGACGCCGAGCCGGGCGGCATCGTCATCGCCCACATGAACCGGCCCGCCTCCGGCACCGCCCGCGGCGTCGCCGCCGCCCTCCCCGCCCTGCTGGCCGCCGGTCGCACCTTCACCCGCCTCTCCGACGCCTTCCGGTAGGCGGACGTTCCGCCGGAAGGAACGAACCACCCAACAAATCTGGGATACCGGCGCCCCCGTCGTCCCGGTGAGGATGCGTGACGCACCCCCCGCGCACGTCCGCCCGGGCGCGCCCGCGCCCGGCCGGTTCACGACCGACGGAGGAGTACGGATGACCCCCGCCCACCGCCCGCGCCACCGCCGCACCGCCGCGACCGCGGCCGCCACCATGACGGCCCTGGCCCTGCTGGAACTCGGAGGTGTCGGGGCCGCCACCGCCCACGCCGACACCCGCTCGCTGCGGTCGAGCTGCAACCCCGCCGTGGACGCCCCCTGGGTGGATGTGATCCACACCCAGGTCGACCCGATCGTCACCGACTACCTCACGATGGTCGTCGTCGGCGAGGGATCCGGGACGCGCACCGACGTCCTGCCCCGGGTGGCCCCGGTGACCACCTCCGTCGACGGCAACGCGAACATCACCGCCGCGGAGAGCGAGATCCTCCTCAAGGCCGAGGCCTGGGTCGGCTTCCCGGTCCAGAAGACCACCTCGTCCACCAGCAGCCTCACCCTCACCACCACGTGGAGCTACAACCAGCCGGACCGCTACGGCCTCTACCGGGGGACCCGCAGGGTCCTGGGCGAGTACGTCAAGTACGTCTGCGTCCGGACGGGCCCCGACACCGGCGAGTGGGTCAGCGCCGTCCCGGGCAGCGGTACCACGGGGACGTTCATCACGTACGGGTCGGTGGAGAACGGCATCGTCCGCTGCGCCCGGACCGAAGCCGCCGGAACGCTGCGCCGCGCCGCCCAGGTCCGGCTCGGCTGCTGACCCGCCAGGCCCGGAGCCGGCCGCCGCCTCACCGCGTCACCGCGGCACCGTTGCCGGGCCGGCCGCCGTGGACACCGGCAGCGCCGCCGCCACCCGGAACCCGGGCCCGTACGGGGCCGCGCTCAGCAGCCCGCCGTACAGCGCCACCCGCTCGCGCAGCCCCAGCAGCCCGTGCCCGGTCGACAGCTCCTGGCCCTCCTCGCGCTCCCCGTCCGGCGGGCGCCCCGCACCGTCGTCCACCACCTCGATGAGCAGCGCCCGGTCCCAGGTGATCCGCACGACCGCGCGGGTCCCCGGGCCGGCGTGCTTGGTGATGTTGGTGGCGGCCTCCTGGACCAGGCGGTAGGCCGTCTGACCGACGCTGTCGTCGACCCGCAGCGGCGTGCCCCGGACCTCCAGCGCGATCCGGACGCCGGCCTTGCGGACGTCCGCCAGCAGCTGATCCAGATCGCCCAGCCCGTGACTGTAGCCGTCCTCGGTGGCCGCCTCCGAGCCGCGCAGCAGCCGCAGCATGTGCCGCAGCTCGGCCATCGTCGAGCGCCCGAGGTCCTCGATGTGCGCGAACGCCTCCGAGCACGCCGGATCCTCCAGCGCCGTGGCCCGCGCCGTCTCCGCCCGCATGACGATCACCGCGACGGCGTTCGCGACGATGTCGTGCAGCTCCCGCGCGATCCGCACCCGCTCCTGGGTCACCCGCAACCGCGCCTCGGCGACCTCCTGCCGGTGCCGCTCCGCCTCCGTCCTGGTCGCCAGGCTCCACCGGGCGAACCCCCACACCACCAGCGTCACCGGGGCGTAGAACGCGATGTTCGCGACCAGGACGGGGGTGGTCAGCGGGCCCTCGTAGTCGCCGATCGTCTCGGCGATCGCCATCCCCATCGGGATCAGGCTCGCCACCAGGACGCCCAGCGCCACCGGCCGCCGGTACTGCGCGGCCACCGTGTAGAGGGCGATCAGCAGGCCGAAGCACGGCGTGTAGTCGACGGTGTTCGCCCACGACAGCAGGTCGGAGGTGATCGCGATGACCCACACGGCGGCGAACACCGCCAGCGGCCGGCGGCGCCGCAGCACCAGTGCCAGCACCTCGGCCAGGGCGAGCAGCAGCATCCACATCCGCTGCTGCCAGTCCGCCCACGGGGCGATCAAGGTGCCGAAGTAGAACAGCTCCGGAATGACCGCCGCCACGGCCAGCGCGGTGTCCTGCAGCCACACCGACCGCAGCCACCGCGCCGCCCCCCGCCGCCGCGCCCGGCCCTGTGCCTGCGCCTGCCCCTGCGCCACCGCCGCCACCATCACGCCACCGCCACCATCACTCCGCTGCCGTCTGCGGCGCCCTGCAGCAGATCCGGCTGCTGCAACAGGTGCCTCCCGCGTAGACGTCGGCACTCCCCGCGACCCCGACGATGGTGTCGGGAGCCCCGAGCCACCAGGTGTCCGGAGGCCCGTCCTTCTCCGGCGGCACCACCCGGAACCCCAGCTCGGCGTACGTCGCCCACTGGTCACCGTGGTTGCGCAGCAGGGCTTCCGCCAACTGCGCCCGGGTGGCCTTCACGGCCGCCACACCGAACGGCTCGGCCCAGACGAGCGTCAGCACCGCCGCCGCGGCCGTGATCCCCTCGCCGTCGAGCGCCGCCACACTGACGCCGCCGACCGGAACCACCACCCCGTCGTCGCCGCCCCCCGGTGACCGCGAGATCCGGGCCACGAACCTCCGCCACGGATTGGCCAGCGCCTCGACCGGATCCGGCACCAGCACCGTCTCCGTACTGGTCAGCAAGCCGTACCCCACCCGCTCGCCGGCCACCCCGCCCTCCTCCTGCGTGTGCACGGTCACCGCCAGCGCGGGAACCTCGCTCACAGAATTGCTACTCATGGTGACACCTCGTGATCATCTCGGCCCGTGCTCCAGTCCGACGGGCGACGTACCACCACCCTCCCTCCACCCTTGTCCCAGGAGCATGAGCCCACGGCCCCACTTCTGCCCCGACCTGCGGATTCCTCCGCCCCGCCCGGCTCGGGTGACGTTCCGTCATGACATTTGTCACGGGCCGCCACTGAGAAGTTCCAGCACCCTCGGTGAGTGCACGCACTTCCGCCACCCCGGGGTGGCTGGAAGGCTGAACGGCATGACCGCGCGCCTCCCCGCCCTCCGCCTCCTGCTGGCCGACGACGAGCCCGTCCGCCGAGAGGCCCTGGCGGCCCTCCTGGCGCTTGAGGAGGGGCTCACCGTCGTCGCCGAGGCCGACTCCGCCCCGGCCGCGAGGGCCCTGGCCGCCCGCCGGCGGGCCGACGTCGCCCTCCTGGCCCTGCGCTCCCCGGCCCTCGACGGGGCGCCGCTACCGCCCTGCCCGACCGTGATCATCACGACCCACGACCGCCCGGGAGACCTGCGCCGCGCCCTGCGCGCCGGCGCCCGGGCCTTCCTGCCCCGCAGCGTCTCGGCGGCCCACCTCGCCCACGTCGCCCGCACCGTCCACACCGGCGCCCGTTACATCCACCCGGACTTCCTGGCCCCGGACACCACCGTCCTGACCGCCGACGAGATCGACATCCTCGACCTCACCGCCACCGGCACTCCCGTCCCTCCACGAACCGCCCGCCACCACCTCGCCACCGCCGCCACCAAACTCGGCACCCCCCACCCCGCCGCCACCCTCCACCACGCCCGCCGCCACGGCTGGATCTGACCGCCGCGGTGGCGGAGGTCATCGGCCGAGGCCTCCGGACCGCTCGGGACCGGCTTGGGCGAAGCAGGTGAAGGAGCCGCACGTCGCCCACGGCCGGCGTGGCGGACCGGCCGCGGGCTGAACGCGGCCCGCTACCGCAGGACGGTGATGGCGGTGGCGAGGTGGCCGTTGTGGACGCGCCAGCGGCCGGCGAGGGTGGCGAGCGGGGAGGGGACGAGGAGGGTGGCGGTGAAGGTGCCGTCGGGGTGGAGGGTGAGGTCGGCCTCGGAGAAGTCGAGGAAGCGCTGGGTGAGGGGGAACCAGGTCTTGTAGACGGATTCCTTGGCGCTGAAGAGGATGCGGTCCCAGGGGGTGTCGGGGTGGGCGGTGCTGAGGGCGGTGTTGCGCTGCTGTTCGGCGGGGAGGGCGATGGCGTCGAGCACGCCCTCGGGCAGGGGGAGGGCGGGTTCGGCATCGATGCCGAGGGAGAGCACGTGCTCGGCGCCGGCCACGGCGGCGGCGCGGAAGCCGGCGCAGTGCGTGAGGGAGCCGACGACGCCGTCGGGCCAGCCGGGGGCGCCGCGCAGGCCGGGGAGCAGGGGGCGGTAGGGGACGCCGAGGCGGGTGAGGGCGAGCCGGGCGCAGTGGCGCACGGTGGTGAACTCACGGCGGCGGGACTCGACGGCGCGCGCGATGACCGCCTGCTCCTCGGGTTCGAGGCGGGCCTCGGGCGGGTCGGAGTAGGCGGTCTCGACGACGACGGCTTCGGGAAGGAGTTCGCTGATCACTGTTCCCCCGGACAGGACGGACGACAAGAGCCTTCCGGAGGATAGCGCGATGATCGGCTGACTGATCGGTTATTCGAAGGCGGCGGCGGCCTCCCGCAGCGCACGGGCGACGGTCTCCGGGTCGTCGGGGGCGGGCTCGCCGGGCAGGTAGGTGACGGCCCGCAGGGCGCCGCTGTAGCGGAAGGAGCGGTGGCGCTCGTACAGCGGCCAGGAGACCGGGGACCTGCGGTCGACGCCGACGCTGATGCCCTGGAACGGGGCCATGCCGATGAGCTGGTGGACGGGGCCGAGCCGGCCGGTCTCGGTGCCGTCGACCAGGACGCGGAACTCCCAGCGCAGGCCGGCCACCGCGGTCGCCTCGACGGTGACCAGGCGGGCGCCGGGGGCCAGCGGGCCGGCGTCGGCCTCGAAGAGTTCGCCGTACTGGTTGTAGGCGAGGTGCAGCCGGCCGTCCTCGACGTAGAGGCTGTAGCCGCCGCCCTGGTCGCCGTGCGAGACCAGGACGCCGGCGTCCTCGGCGCCGTGGTGGGCGAGTTCGACCTCGACGGCGAAGGACCGGAAGGAGATCAGCCGCGACGAGCGGTAGCGCTCCAGTTCGGGTGTGCCGGCGAGCAGGCGCAGCGGGCGGCGCAGCCGGGCGTCGTCGGGGTGGCGGCGGGCGAGCGCACCGCTGCCGTCGGCGAGCGGGAAGACGCCGTTGCGCCAGGCCGCTTGCTCCCAGGCGGCAGACAACTCCTTGACGACGTCCGGGTGTTCGGCGGCGAGGTCGTGGATCTCGGTGGGGTCGGTGCGCAGGTCGTACAGCGCCCACTCGCCGTCGTCGTACGGGGCGCCGGGGCGGTGCAGGGTGACCAGCTTCCAGCCGTCGCGGTAGTAGCTGCGGTTGCCGGTCATCTCGCAGTACTGCTCGGGGTGGGTGGAGGCGGCGGCCGGGTCGCGCAGGACGGAGGTGAAGGTGAAGCCGTCCAGGGACTGCGTGTCCTGGCCGCCGCGCCGCGCGGGCCGCTCCAGGCCGGCGAGGTCGAGCAGGGTGGGCAGCAGGTCGGTGACGTACTGGTACTGGGTGCGCACGCCGGGGTCGCCCTCGGCGCGCGGGAGGCCGGCGGGCCAGGAGAGCACAAACGGGACGCGCACGCCGCCCGCGTGGGTCTGGCCCTTGTAGAGGCGGAACGGGGTGTTGGAGGCCATGCCCCAGCCGCGCGGGTAGTGGACCAGCGAGCGCGGGCCGCCGATCAGCTCGACCTCCCGTTCGACGTCGGGGTTCCAGTCCTCGGGAAGGCCGGGGTGGTGGACGAAGCGGCTGAAGTAGCTGCGGGTGCCCTCGGCGCCGCCCTCGCCGGTGCCGCCGTTGTCGGAGGTGAACACCACGATGGTGTTGTCGAGTTCACCCAGCGCGGCGAGGGTGTCGAGCAGCCGGCCGAGGTTCTGGTCGACGTTGTCGACCATCGCCGCGTAGACCTCCATGTAGCGGGCGTAGAGCTGCCGCTGGGCGGGGGTGAGTTCGCTCCACGGGCCGACCTCGTAGCCGGATTCGGTGTTGCGGTCGGGCAGTCGCGTGCCGGGCGGGAAGTGGCCGGCGGCGAGCTGGCGGGCGAACCGGGTGGCGCGCAGCTCGTCCCAGCCGTCGTCGTAGCGGCCCCGGTGGCGGGCGAGGTCCTCGGGCTTGGCCTGCAGCGGGCCGTGCACGGCGTTGTGGGCGAGGTAGAGGAAGAACGGCTTGTCGGCGTCGTGGGCGCGCAGCGAGGTGACCATGTCGATGGCGCGGTCGGTGATGTCGTCGGTGTAGTAGTAGCCGTCGGGGAGTTCGTCGATGTCCAGCGGGCTGTTGTCGCGGACGAGTTGGTGCGGGTGGAAGAGGCTGGTGAGGCCCTCCAGGACGCCGTAGTACTGGTCGAAGCCCTTCTGCAGCGGCCAGTTGGCGCGGTGGTCGGCGGCGTTGGAGGCGGAGTCGCGGGTCAGGTGCCACTTGCCGACGGCGTAGGTGGCGTAGCCGGCGTCGTGCAGCAGTTCGGCGAGGGTGGGGATGTCGTCGGCGATCTCCATGCCGTAGCCGGGGAAGCCGGGGTCGGCGTTGGCGACGAAGGAGTAGCCGACCCGGTGCGGGTTGAGACCGGTGAGCAGGGCGGCCCGGGCGGGGGAGCAGAGCGGCATGGTGTGGTAGTTCGCGAGCTTGACGCCGCGCTCGGCGAGGCCGTCCAGGACCGGGGTGGGGACCTCGGAGCCGAACGGGCCGATGTCGCTGTAGCCGAGGTCGTCGACCAGGACGACGACGATGTTGGGCGCGCCCTCGCGCGGGCGGACCCGGTCGGGCCAGGCCGGGGTGGACTCCCGGAAGGTGCGGCCGACGGTGCCGGGGAAGCCGGCGTACGGATCGCGGTACGGCCGGGCGTCGGGGGATGCGCTCATGCGGTGCTCCGGGTGGTGAGGGCGGCGGGCCGGCCGGTGCGGACGGCGGGCCGGGTGTCCAGGCGCGGGACGGCGGCCAGGAGTTCGGTGGTGTAGGGGTGCTGGGGCGCGGTGACGACCCGGTCGGCCGGGCCGGTCTCGACGATCCGGCCGCGGTGCATGACGGCGATCCGGTGGCTCACCTGCCGGACGACGGCGAGGTCGTGGGCGATGAACAGCAGGGCGAGGCCGAGCTCGCGCTGCAGGCGGGCGAGCAGATCGAGCACCTGGGCCTGGACCGAGACGTCGAGTGCGGAGACCGGCTCGTCGCAGATCAGCACGCTCGGTTCGGGCGCCAACGCCCGGGCGATGCCGATGCGTTGGCGCTGGCCGCCGGAGAAGGCGCGCGGATGCCGCTCGGCGCTGTCGGGATCGAGGCCGACCTGCTCCAGGAGTTCGGCGACCCGCCGGGCGCGTGCGGCCCGGTCGCCGAGGCCGTGGGCGATCAGCGGCTCGGCGATGATCTGCCCGGCGGTCATCCGGGGGTTGAGCGAGGCGTACGGGTCCTGGAAGACCAGCTGTACCTCGCGCCGGGCGTCCCGTTCGCCGCCACGCCCGAACTCCCGCCCCCGGAAACGGATCTCGCCGCCGGTCGGGGCGTGCACCTGGACCAGCGCGCGGGCCAGTGTGGACTTGCCCGAGCCGGATTCGCCGACCAGTCCGAGCGTCTCGCCGGGGTGCAGCACCAGGTCGACGCCGTCCAGCGCGGTGACCGCGCGCCGCCGCGCGCCGTAGGTCTTGCGCAGACCGGTCACGGTGAGCAGCGGTTCGGTGCCGGGCGCGCTGTTGGCGGCGGCCGCCGAGGGCGCCTCCAGACGCGGGACGGCGGCCAGCAGCTGCTTGGTGTACGGGTGCCGGGGCGAGCCGAGGACCTCGGCGGTGGCGCCGGACTCGACCACCCGGCCGTGCCGCATCACCAGCAGCCGGCGGCAGGTCTGCGCGATCACCCCGAGGTCGTGGCTGATCACCACCAGCGCGGTGCCGGTCTCCCGGTTGATCCGGGTGAGCAGGCGCAGGATCTGCTGCTGGACGGTCGGGTCGAGGGCGGTGGTCGGTTCGTCGGCGACGAGCACCTCGGCGTCGTTGGCGAGCGCGAGCGCGATCATGACGCGCTGGCGCTGTCCGCCGGAGAACTGGTGCGGATGGTCGCGCAGCCGCCCGGCGGCGTCGGGGATGCCGACCAGGTCGAGCAGCTCGACGGCGCGGGTGGCCCGTTCACGCCTGTCGGGGTGCCTGCCGTGGGCGCGCAGCGCCTCGTCGAGCTGCTTGCCGACGGTGAGCACCGGGTTGAGCGAGGACATCGGGTCCTGGAAGACCATGGCGATCCGCCGTCCGCGGACGGCGCGCAGGGCGCTCTCCGGCAGGGCGGCGAGGTCCTGGCCGGCCAACTGCACCGAGCCGCCGGTGATCCGGCCCCCGGCGGGGAGCATGTGCAGCAGGGCGAGCGCCGTGGTGGACTTGCCGGAGCCGGATTCGCCGACCAGGCCGAGGGTGTCCCCGGCGGCGAGGTCGAAGCCGACGCCGTCCACGGCGGTGGTGCCCTCGAAGGCCACGGTGAGGTCGGTGACCCGCAGGACCGTGCGGTCGGCGCGGGGCGGGGTGTCGTCGGACGCTGTGCTGGTGGTCATCGGCGGATTCCCCGGTTCAGGGCCTCGGCGATCAGCGTGAAGCCGAGCACCAGCGCGGTGGTGGCGGCCAGCGGGGCGGCCGCGAAGGTCGGATGGGTGGCGAGGTAGCCGACGGACTGGCTGAGGATCGAGCCGAGGGTCGGCTCCGGCGGGCGTACGCCCAGCCCGAGGAAGCTCATCGCGCCCTCGATGAACACACCGACCGACAGCGCCACCGCGGTCTGCACGATCAGCGGGTCGACGGCGTTCGGCAGCACGTGCCGCAGCAGCACCCGGGCCCGGGAGGCGCCGCCGACCCGGGCGGCCAGCGCGTACTCGCGCTCCCGCTGGACCAGGATGCCGGAGCGCAACTGTCGGCCGAACAGTGGGACTTCGGCGAGCGCGATGACGATGAACACCGGCCAGCGGCCCGGGCCGAGCACGGCCGTGACGGCCAGCGCCAGGATCATGCCGGGGAAGGCGAGCACCAGGTCGAAGACCCGCTGGACGGCGGTGTCGGCCCAGCGGTGGCCGGCCGCGAGCAGGGCGAGCGAGCAGCCGATCAGCGCGCCGACCGGGACGGCGCCGAAGGTCAGCGCGAGGTCGGTGGTGATGCCGTGCAGGACCCGGCTGAGCAGGTCGCGCCCGAGGTCGTCGGTGCCCAGCGGGTGTTCGGCGCTGGGCCCGGCGAGCGCGAGCGGGCCCTGGGCGTCGGGGTCGTGGTCGGTGAGCAGCGGGGCGAGCAGCCCGGCCAGCGCGATCGTGCCGACCAGGGCGAGCCCGGTCAGCCCGCGGGCGGAGAGCAGCCCGGCGAGGTAGCGGTTGCGGGCGGAGGTGCGCGCGGGGCGCGCCGGGGCGGGGGCGGTCAGGGCGGTCATCGGTTACTCCCACCGGATCCGGGGGTCGAGCCAGGCGTACACGAGGTCGGTGAGCAGCTGGACGGCGACGTAGCCGGCGACGATCAGCAGCAGCAGGGCCTGCACCACGGGGTAGTCGCGGCGCAGCACGCCCTGTTCGACGAGCTGGCCGAGTCCGGGCCAGGCGAAGATCCGCTCCACCAGCACCGCCCCGGCGACCAGGTGGCCGATCTGAAGGCCGAGCACGGTGACGGCGGAGGGCAGCGCGTTGGGCAGCGCGTGCCGCCAGACGATCCGGCGGCGCGAGACGCCGACGGCGGTGGCGGTGCGCACGTAGTCCTCGGCGAGCGCGCGGTGGATGCCGTCGGTGAGGTAGCGGGCGAGCACGGCGGCGCTGGGCAGGGCGAGGCAGACGGCGGGCAGCAGCAGGTACTGCAGCGCGAGGTCGGGGGCGTCGAGCAGGGACTCGTGGCCGCCGGCCGGCAGCAGTCCGAGGGTGACGGCGAACAGCAGCACCAGCAGCACGCCGGTGACGAACGGCGGCACGGCCAGCACGGCGGTGGTGAAGGCGCGGACGGCGGCGGCGACCGGGCGGCGCCGGGCGGTGGCGCCGAGCACGCCCAGCGGCAGGGCCAGCAGGACGACCAGCAGCAGGGCGGCGGCGGTGAGTTGGACGGTCGCGCCGATCCCGTCGCCGATCAGGTCGGCGACCTGGCCGCCGATCGAGTAGCTGGGCCCGAGGTCGCCGCTGAGCAGATCGCCGAGCCAGTGCAGGTACTGGGTCAGCAGCGGCCGGTCCAGGCCGAGTTGGGCGCGGATCGCGGCGACGGCGGGTGGTCCGGCGTCGGGGCCGGCCAGCGTGGTGGCGGGGTCGCCGGGGATCAGGCGCAGGATGAGGAAGACCAGGAAGGAGGCGAGGAGGAGGACGAGCAGCCCGGAGGGCAGCCGCTTGAGGAGGAAGCTTCGCATGGGTTCGGGCCGTCCGCTCAGGCCGTGAGGTAGGCGTCGTCGAGGTTGAGGTAGCCGAACTTGTTGAGGGTGGCGCCGCGGACCTTGCCGCCGGCGACCTCGGTGAGGCCGGCGATGGCGAGGTCGATCACGAACTGCTCGTCGAGCAGGACGTCGGTGATCTGCCCGTAGAGCGCCTTGGCCTCGGCACTGTCGCTGTCCGGCCGCTTCCAGGCGCGCTGGACGATGTCGGTGTAGCCGGGCGAGCTGAAGTGCGAGCTGTTCTTGGCCTCGTTGAACGGGTAGGCGCTCACCGCCAGGGTGGCGGGGTGGAGTTGGGCGAAGCCGTGGCTCAGCGTCCACAGCGCGGGCATGCTCTGGGCGATGAGCTGCTTCTGCATGGTGGGCGAGTCGGTGGGCTGCAGCACGGTCTCGATGCCGACCTGCTGGAGGTCGTACTGGAGGATCTGCGCGATGGAGGTGCTGCCGGGGTCGTTGCTGTGCGCGAACGGCAGGCTGATGCCGCCGAGTCCGGCGTCCTTGAGCAACTGCCGGGCGCGCTCCGGGTCGTGGCGGTAGTGGGCGGAGGCGTCCGCGGCGTAGGCGGGGGAGGACTTGGGCCAGGGCGTCGAGGAGACGGTGCCGTAGCCGCCGAGGGCCTGCTGGACCAGCCGCTCGCGGTCGACGGCCCAGGCGATGGCCTGCCGCACCCGCTTGTCGCCGACGTGCTCGGCGGTCAGGTTGACGCCGATGTAGTGGGCGCCGGAGCCGGTGTCGTAGGGCGTGACGCGGAACTGCGGGTCGCTCCGGAGGGTGGCGACGTCCTTGCCGCGGACGCTGTAGGACAGGTGGGTCTGGCCGGTCCGCAGGGAGGAGAGCAGCGACTCCTGCTGCGGGACGACGCGGATCTCGACGCCGTCCAGGTAGGGGCGGCCCGGGTTCCAGTAGGCGGCGTTGCGGGCGAAGGTGAGCGAGCTGCCGGGCTTGCGCTCGGTGAAGGTGTAGGGGCCGGTGCCGATTAGCTTCGTCCCGGCGAAGGCCTCCTCGACGGTCGCCGAGTCCGGGATGATCATGAACTCGAAGAGGTCGAAGAGATTGCTCACCGGATGGGCGAGGACGAGCGTGAGCTCGAAGTCGCCGTTCTTGCGGAAGTCCGTGACGGCGGCGGCGGTGGATCGCAACTGGGCGGAGCGGGCCGGGTTCTGGAGGTTCTTGACGGCGAACACCACGTCGTCGGCGGTGAACCGGCGCCCGCTGTGGAAGGTCACGTCCTCGCGCAGCCTGAGGGTGACGCTCGTGCCGTCCGGGGCGACCTCCCAGGAGGTGGCGAGCTCGGGCTGCGGCTTCAGCTGGTCGTCGTAGCGGGTGAGGGTGTTGAAGACCAGTCGCTGGACGAGGGTGTTGGCGCTCTGGGCGAACAGCAGGGCCGGGGTGAAGTCGACACCGGCGCCGACCGTGAGGACGCCGCCGCGGCGCGGGCCCGCCGCGTCGCCGGCGCTCCGTCCGGCGGCGGTGTCGGCGGCCGAGCGGCAGGCGGCCAGGGTCAGCAGGCCGGCGCCGGCCAGGCCGCCGCGGAGCAGCGCCCGGCGGGAGAGCGGGGAGGCGGTGGGAAAGCTGGTCACGAGTGGGATCCTCTGCGGGAAGGAGCTGTCGGGGTCGGTCGGCGAGGGGGCGGGGCGGTCGTCAGGGCGTGCACCGGGCGGGCGTACAGGGCGCCGAGCGAGGCCGCCCCGGCGGCCACGGCGAGCACGTCGGCGCCGCGCCGCTGGGCGATCACCAGGCCGGTGTCGCGCCGCAGGTGCGAGCCGCGCGCGAACGCGGCGCGCACCACCTCCAGATAGGCCGGGTCGAGGGAGGTGAAGTGCTCGGTCAGGACCAGCAGATCGGGGTTGACCACGTCGGCCAGCAGGCCGAGCGCCCGGCCGACGACCTCCGCGCGCCGCCGCACCAGCCGGTCGGCCCGCGGGTCGCCGGCCTTGACGGCGGCCACCAGCGCGGCGCGGTCGGGCCGTTCGGTGATCCCCTCGGCAGCCGCCGCCTCGAACAGCGTGGTGTCCGAGGCGGCGGCCACCAGACAGCCGGTCCGGCCGCAGTGGCAGGGCACGTCGCTGTCCGGCACCGGCAGGTGGGCGATCTCCCCGGTCGGCGAGGCCGGGCCGACGTGCACGGCACCGGCCACCGCCAGGGCCGCGTCCACCACATGGCCGACGAACAGGTGCACCATCGAGCGCCGGGCCGCCGGGTGGCCGAACAGGATCTCCGCCTGGGTCAGCGCGCGGGCGTGGTTGTCCACCTGGACGGGCAGCCCGCAGGCGTCCGCCAGCAGCTCGCCGAGCGGCAGGTCCTGCCAGCCGAGCGGATCGTGACGGATGATCCGTCCGCGATCGCGGTCGACCGTGCCGCCGGTGACGGCGCCCAGGCCGACCACGGTGCGGCCGTCCGGGGCGGCGGCGAGCAGCCCGGGCAGCCGTTCCAGCAGCGGCCGCAGCACGGCCGGGCCGGTGCGTCCCCGGTGGTTCAACTCCCTGCGGTGCAGCACGTTCCCGCGCGGATCGAGGAAGGCGAAGGTGGTGGACGGCAGGCCGATGTGGAGGCCGGCCACCGCGATCCGCTCGGTATCCACGTCCACCGGGAGCTGCGGGCGGCCGACCGCGCCGCCGCCGGGGGCCGCCGCCAGCTCGGGCCGCTCGCGCAGCAGCCCGAGCCGGACGAGGTCGACCACCTGGCGGGAGACGGCGGCCGGGCTCAGGCCGGTCAGCGCGGCCACCCGGCTGCGGGCCACCGGACCGTGGTCCAGCACCGCCCGCAGGACGGCGGCGGCGTTGACGTCCCGCCGCGCGTCCCCGGTGCGCGGCGGGGCGGTGGTGACGACCGTGCTCGTCAGCTCGGCGAACATCCTTCGTCCTTCGGGGATCCGGCGCCGCTCAGCGCTGCGCGAGGGTTGGTGTGGCCTGCTGCCCGGTCGGCTGCGGCCCGGTCTCCTACTGCTGGGCGTCCCGCCGCTCGGCCTCCAGCTGCTCGGCCGGCACCAGCCCGGCCACCCGCGGCGGCTCGGTGGGCTCCAGCAGCCGGCTCGGGGCGCCGTCCACGCCGGCCGGCAGGTCGCCGTCCAGGGTGATCCGGCGGACCAGGCGCGGCTCGTCGCCGTAGTCGTTGACGGCGTAGTGCTGGGTGGCCCGGTTGTCCCAGATCGCGACGTCGCCGACCTGCCAGTCCCAGCGCACGGTGTTCTCCAGCCGCTCCACGTAGCGCTGGAACAGCGAGATCAGCGCCTTGCCGTCGGCGCCGGAGACGCCCTGGATCCGCTGGGCGAACGCGCCGAGCAGGATGCTCTTCTCGCCGGTGACCGGGTGGACGCGGACCACCGGGTGCTCGGTCTTGAACGCGGTGGAGACGAAAACCTGGCGGAACAGGTTGGCCACCTCGGCGTTCTCGGCGAGCTCGGGGCGCAGCGCGAGGCTCGCCGCGTAGTCGTAGTCGTTGGTGTGCACGGCGCGCAGCGACTCGGCGAGGACCTTCAGCGGCTGCGGCAGGTCCTGGTAGGCGGCCGCGGTGTTGGCCCACACGGTGGAGCCGCCGGCCGGCGGCAGCTCCAGGGCGCGCAGGATCGAGGCCTTGGGGTAGGACGGCACGAAGGTGACGTCGGTGTGCCAGTTGTTGGCGCGCACGCCCTTGGTGGCGTCCAGCTCGAAGATGTACCGGCCGTCGGCGCTCGGGACGGTGGGGTGGCCGACCGGCTGGCCCAACAGGCGGGCGAACGCCTCGTGTTCGGCGTCGTCGAGGTGCTGCTGGCCGCGGAAGAACAGCACCTTGTGCTCGTACAGCGCGGCTTCGAGGGCGGCGACGGTCTCGGCAGGCAGGTCGCCGCCGAGGCGCACGTCGTGCACGATCGCGCCGATCCGGCCGGCGGCGGGGGTGAGGCGGAGCTCGGTGGTGGTGGCGGTGGACATGGCGGTTCCTCGACTCTCGTGGAGCGGACATGGGGATGCGTGGGTACGCCCCGGCGGCGGACGCGGGCGGGGCGGGTCGCGGTGAAGGACGTGACGCGGTGAAGGGTGTGACGCGGCACGGCGCGACGCGGTGAGGAGCGGGCCGGTGAAGAGTGGCACGCGGGGGCCGGGCGGCCCGGGATCAGCGGGCGAGTGCCCCGCGACAACAGCGACAGCCGCGGCGGGCCGGGGCGGTGCGGTGAACCGTGCTCATCGGCCCTCCTTCCGGGTCCGGGGCGCTGCGAGTGGGCTCGGCGCTCATCGTGCTGAAGCCCCCGCCTCCCTGTCAATCACCCGTTCTGCCCGGTGAGAAGGCATGTTGCGGCCGTGTGGCGCCGCGTTGCGGACGATGGTCGGGCGGTGACGGGACGGCTGCGGCGGCGTGTTCCCGCCTGTCGGGGGCGTGTCGGGATTACTAACTTTCGCAGCGGAAGAAACCCCGCCGGCAGCGGAAGGGCCCGTCCGGAGCGCGTCCGGGCGGGCCGTTCGAAGTCCGGGGCGGGGTTCGTCAGGCCCCCAGCAGGCGGGCGAAGTCCAGGCCGAGGCCGCCGAGCACGGGCAGCGCGCCGAGGTCGGTGACGGCGCCGACCGGGATGCTGTAGCCCTGGTTGACCTCCCGGACCTCCGGGGCGGCGGCGGCCGGTCCGGCGAGGGCTCCGGTGAGCGCGGCGGTGAGGACGGCGAGCAGGGCGAGGGTGCGCACGGGGGCCTCCGAGGACGTGGGAACGGGTGCCCTGCTGAACGCGCGGAGGAGTGGTGCGGTCACGTATCGTCCCTCCTTCGGTCGTGCGGGTAAAGATTCCCGGCTTGTGTTCATGACAACATGTCATCTGTCTGTACCACTCGTCCCGATCCCGCCTACCGTCCTTCCCAACGACCCAACTGGGAGGACCCACATGCGCGTTGCCCCGAAGCTGCGGATCCTGGCGGGCGTTCCGCTGGCCGCCGCCGCGATCGTCGCCCTGAGCGCCGGAACCGCGAGTGCCGCGATACCGATCAACAAGCCCATGACCGGCAAGGCCACCTACTACAACGACGCCGGCTACGGCGCCTGCGGCACCCAGATCAATGCCGCCACCCAGCTGCTCGTCGCCGTCTCGCACACCTGGTGGACCACCGCCAACCCCAACAACGACCCGGTCTGCAAGGGGATCTCGGTCAAGGTCAGCTACCAGGGCAAGACCCTCACCGTGCCCGTCAAGGACCAGTGTCCGTCCTGCGACTCCACCCACATCGACCTCAGCCAGCCCGCCTTCGCCAGGTTCGCACCCCTCGGCCAGGGCGTGATCAACGGTTTGACCTGGCAGTTCGTCAAGACCGGTCTCGCCGGCCAGACCATCCCGATCGGCGAGCCCGTCACCGCCTCCACCCTCGGCTGACGCCCGCCCCGTGACGCCCTGCCCGTCCCCGCCCCGACGCCGCGCACGCCGCGGCTGTCGGCGGGGGCGGGCAGAATCGGCCCCCGCGCACCCGGCGCGACCGGACCGACGAAGGGGTGGGCATGGCGAGGTACCTCACGGTGACGGCGGCCGTCACCATGGACCCGGCACGGCTGCGGGCGTTCCTCCGCTCGCCGGTCGCCCCGCCCTCCGCCCGGCCCGAGGCCGACTGGACCGGCCTCTGCGCCCCCTGGCGCGAGGAGGCCGTCCGCCGCCGCTACCGCGCCGAACTGCCCGCCGCCCTCGCCGAGTGCGACCGCTGGATCGACGGCGACCACGCCGCCCTCCTCCACGGCCTGGACGAGGACGGTGAACTCGCCCTCCGCCATGACGAGGCCACCGGCTCCCTCACCGTCGACCTCGACACCCGCGTCGACTTCGAACTCCCCGGCATGATCTGGGTGCTCACCGCCCTGCGCGGCCTCGCCGACACGATGGCCGGCGACGACAGCGGCCTCGTCGAGCTCACCGTCGACTGGAGCGACGAGAAGGTGCTGCTGCACCTCGCCCCCCGGCGCTCCGCCTTCCTCGACCCCGCCCGGGACGCCGGCACCCTCGCCCGCGCCCGGAACGCCGCCTTCGACGCCCGCACCGCCGCCGGCGAGGCGGACGGGGACGAAACGGCCGGCGAGGTCCTCGAACGGCTGTCGGCCTGACAGGGTGCCTGGGCCGGGGTGCGGATTCTTCCAGGCTGTCGGTGGTTCCCGAACGGCACGCGGGCGTACCGTCCCGGGAAACGATCAACGCGAGTGGAGGTCGGGGTCCGTGGGATCCGGTGGCAGGGGCGTGAACGGCGGGGTGTCCTTCTGGTGGGGCCGGCTCGGACTGCCCGAACCGAGGCCGGCGCTGCCCGGTGACCGTGAGGTCGACGTCTGCGTGGTCGGCGGCGGCTACACCGGCCTCTGGACGGCGTACCACCTCAAGAAGGCCGACCCCGGACTGCGGATCGCCGTGCTGGAACAGCGCTTCTGCGGCTACGGCGCCTCCGGGCGCAACGGCGGCTGGCTCTACAACGGCTTCGCCGGGCGCGGCGCCTTCGCCCGCCGCCACGGCCGGGCCGGCGCCGCCGCGATGCAGCGGGTGATGGACGCGGCGGTCGGCGAGGTCGCCGACACCCTGGACGCCGAGGGCATCGACGCGGACCTGGTGCGCGGCGGCGTCCTGGAGGTCGCCCGCACCCCCGCCCAACTGGCCCGGCTGCGCGAGTTCGCCGAGACCGAACGAAGCTACGGGCCCGACCGCGTCCAGGAGTTGAGCGCCGGCGAGACCGCCGAACGGCTGCTCGTCGCCGGCACCCTCGGCGGGGTCTGGAGCCCCTACGGCGCCCGCGTCCAGCCCGCCAAGCTCGCCGCCGGCCTCGCGGCGACGGTCGAGCGGCTGGGCGTCGAGCTGTACGAGGGCACCCCGGTGACCGGCATCCGCGGCGGCCGCAAGCCCCGGGCGGTCACCCCGCACGGCACCGTCACCGCCCGCTACGTGCTGCGCGCCACCGAGGGGTTCACCTCGGGTCTGGCGGGGGAGCGCCGCACCTGGCTGCCGATGAACTCGGCGATGATCGCCACCGAGCCGCTGCCGCCGTCCTTCTGGGCCGAGGCCGGCTGGGAGGGCCGTGAGGTGCTCGGCGACTTCGCCCACGCCTACATGTACGCCCAGCGCACCGCCGACGACCGGATCGCCCTCGGTGGACGCGGCGTCCCCTACCGCTTCGGCTCCCGGACCGACACCGACGGCGCCACCCAGCCCGCCACCATCCGCCAACTCCGCGAGATCCTGCACGCGTTCTTCCCGGCCGCCCGCACCGCCCGGATCGAGCACGCCTGGGCCGGGGTGCTCGGCGTGCCCCGCGACTGGTGCGCCACCGTCGACCTGGACCACCGCACCGGCCTCGGCTGGGCCGGCGGCTACGTCGGCAGCGGCGTGACCACCACCAACCTCGCCGGCCGCACCCTGCGCGACCTCGTCCTCGGCCACGACACCGAACTCACCCGGCTGCCCTGGGTCGGCCACACCGTGCGCCGCTGGGAGCCCGAACCCCTGCGCTGGCTCGGCGTGCACGCCCTCTACGCGGCCTACCACACCGCCGACCGCCAGGAGGCCGCCCGCCGCCGCCCCACCACCTCGCCCCTCGCCCGCCTCGCGGACACCGTCGCCGGGCGGTAGACGCGGAAGCCCCCGGGCCGGCGGGCAGAACCGGCCGACCCGGGGGCGCCACGGGCTCAGGCGCCGACGTACTCCGCCAGGTGCCGGCCGGTGAGCGTCGAGCGGGCGGCGACCAGCTCGGCCGGGGTGCCCTCGAAGACGACACGGCCGCCGTCGTGGCCGGCGCCGGGGCCGAGGTCGATGATCCAGTCGGCGTGCGCCATGACGGCCTGGTGGTGCTCGACCACGATGACGGACTTGCCCGAGTCGACCAGACGGTCCAGCAGACCGAGGAGTTGCTCGACATCGGCCAGGTGGAGACCGGTGGTCGGCTCGTCCAGGACGTAGACCCCGCCCTTGTCGCCCATGTGGGTGGCCAGCTTGAGGCGCTGCCGCTCGCCGCCGGAGAGGGTGGTCAGCGGCTGACCGAGGCTGACGTAACCGAGGCCGACGTCCGCCAGGCGGGTCAGGATGCGGTGGGCGGCGGGCGTGCGGGCCTCGCCGACGGCGAAGAAGGCCTCCGCCTCGGTCACCGGCATCGCCAGCACCTCGCTGATGTCCCGGCCGCCGAAGCGGTACTCCAGCACCGAGGCGTCGAAGCGCCGGCCCTCGCAGTCCTCGCAGGTGGTGGCCACCCCGGCCATCATCGCCAGGTCCGTGTAGACGACGCCCGCGCCGTTGCAGGTCGGGCAGGCACCCTCGGAGTTGGCGCTGAACAGGGCCGGCTTCACGCCGTTCGCCTTGGCGAACGCCTTGCGGATCGGCTCCAGCAGACCGGTGTAGGTGGCCGGGTTGCTGCGCCGCGAGCCGCGGATCTGGCTCTGGTCGACGGACACCACGCCCTCCCCGGCCGGGATCGAGCCGTGCACCAGCGAGCTCTTGCCGGAGCCGGCCACACCGGTGACCGCGACCAGCACACCGAGCGGGATGTCCACGTCGACGTCCCGGAGGTTGTGCGCGGACGCGCCGCGGACCGCCAGCTTGCCGGTGGGCGTGCGCACCGCCTTCTTCACCTCGGCCCGGTCGTCCAGGTGCCGGCCGGTGACCGTGCCGGCCGAGCGCAGGCCCTCCAGCGAGCCCTCGTAACAGATCGTGCCGCCCGCCGAACCCGCGCCCGGACCGAGGTCCACCACGTGGTCGGCGATCGCGATCACCTCGGGCTTGTGCTCCACCACCAGCACCGTGTTGCCCTTGTCCCGCAGCTGGCGCAGCAGGCCGTTCATCCGCTGGATGTCGTGCGGGTGCAGGCCGGTGCTGGGCTCGTCGAAGACATAGGTGACGTCGGTGAGCGAGGAGCCGAGGTGGCGGATCATCTTCACCCGCTGCGCCTCGCCGCCCGACAGGGTGCCGGCCGGCCGCTCCAGCGAGAGGTATCCGAGGCCGATCTCGACGAAGGAGTCCAGGGTCTGCCGCAGCGCGGCGAGCAGCGGCGCCACCGAGGGCTCGTCGAGGCCGCGCACCCACTCGGCGAGGTCGCTGATCTGCATCCGGCAGGCGTCGGCGATGCTGATCCCGTCGATCTTCGACGAACGGGCGGCCTCGGTCAGCCGGGTGCCGTCGCACTCGGGACAGGCGGCGAAGGTCACCGCGCGGTCGACGAACGCCCGGATGTGCGGCTGCATCGCCTCCCGGTCCTTGGACAGGATGGACTTCTGGACCTTCGGGATCAGCCCCTCGTAGCTGACGTTGATACCGCTGATCTTCACCTTGGTCGGCTCGTGGTGCAGGAAGTCCCGCAGCTCCCGCTCGCTGTAGTCGCGGATCGGCTTGTCCGGGTCGAGGAAGCCGGAGCCGCTGAAGACCCGCGTCATCCAGCCGTCCCCGGTGTAGCCGGGCACGGTGATCGCGCCCTCGGCCAGCGACTTGGTGTCGTCGTAGAGCTGGGTGAGGTCGATGTCGGAGATCGAACCCCGGCCCTCGCAGCGCGGGCACATGCCGCCGGTGACGCTGAAGCTGCGCCGCTCCTTGACCGTCCGGCCGCCGCGCTCCACGGTGACCGCGCCCGCGCCGCTGATCGAGGCGACGTTGAAGGAGAACGCCTTGGCCGAGCCGATGTGCGGCCGGCCGAGCCGGCTGAACAGGATCCGCAGCATCGCGTTGGCGTCGGTCGCGGTGCCCACGGTGGAGCGCGGATCCGCGCCCAACCGCCGCTGGTCGACGATGATCGCGGTGGTCAAGCCGTCCAGCACGTCCACGTCCGGCCGGGCCACCGACGGCATGAAGCCCTGCACGAACGCGCTGTAGGTCTCGTTGATCAGCCGCTGCGACTCCGCCGCGACCGTGTCGAACACCAGGGAACTCTTGCCCGAGCCGGAGACGCCCGTGAACACCGTCAGCCGGCGCTTGGGTATCTCGATGCTGACGTCCCTGAGGTTGTTCTCGCGCGCGCCGTGCACCCGGATCAGGTCGTGGGTGTCCGCCGCGTGCGGCTCCGGTGCCTGTGCGCCGTTCCTCGTGCCCGTGCTCATCGTCTCTCCGGTTCCTCTCGCCGTGCCCGCGGCTTCCGATCTAACCAGCCGGGTACGACAAGCGGGGGGCCCGAGCCCGCTTACGCCGGTCGGATGCCGCGCGCTGGCGGCCGGCGGGCCCGCACCGCACGGTGGTTGCGGGGGACGGACGACGGGAGGTGCCGGCGGTGTCGAAGCGGGCACGGCTGTGGCGGACGACGGCCGGCCTGGCGGCCCTGGCCGTGGGCGCGGGCGCGGTGCCGGCGACGGCCGCCGGGGTGCGGCCGGGGTGGGCGGTGGCCGTGGTGGACCAGGCTTCGCGGCGGGTGCTGGTGGTGCAGAGCGCGGACGAACTGATGGCCTACCGCGGCCCGGACCGGCAGCCGGTGGTCTGGTCGTGGTCCGCGGACACCGCCGGCGACCTCGACGACCTCGACCCGCACCGCAGCTGGGGGGCGCCGGACGAGGCCAAGAGCCGGGTGCGGGACGGCCGCCGGTACCTGCTGGTCACCGCCTCCGGCGGACTGGCGGCCGTCGTCGACACCGCGACCGGCGCCACCGCGTGGGCCACCGACACCGGAGAGCACGCCAACCCGCACAGCGCCGAACTCCTCCCCGACGGCAACGTCGCCGTCGCCGCCTCCACCGGCGGCTGGGTGCGGCTGTACGCCGCCTCCCTCGGACCGCGCACCACCGCGCACGCCGAGTACCGGCTGCCGGGCGCGCACGGGGTGCACTGGGACGGGCGCTCCGGGCTGCTCTGGGCGCTCGGCGACGACACCCTCACCGCACTGCGGGTGGGCGGCACCGCGGCCGCCCCGCTGCTCGGCGTCGAACGCGCGGTGCCGCTGCCCGAGCCGGGCGGCCACGACCTGTCGCCGGTGCTCGCCGAGCCCGGCCGGCTCTGGGTGAGCACCGGGGAGCACCTGTGGCGCTTCGACCCGACGGCGGACCGCTTCACCCGGATCCGGCTGGGCGGCGAGGAGGCCGAGCGGGACATCAAGAGCGTGGGCGACGAACCCGGCACCGGGCGGCTGCTCACCACCGCCCCGGACCACGCCGGCCCCTGCACCTGGTGCACCTCGGTGCTCACCCTGCACCGCCCCGACGGCAGCCGCAGTCTGCCCGGCACGCACCTCTACAAGGCGCGCTGGTGGACCAGTTGGGGGATCGGGCGATGACCCGGTGGGCCGGTGGCGGGACCGCGGGGAGGGGTGGCGGGAGGGGCGGGGGACGGGACCGGCCGGGCTGGCATTCGGAGGATGCGGCTGATTTTATGCAACGCCAAACTACTCCAATAGTGGTCAGTTTCCGCTCTGGTTCCGTATACCTCCCGGTAGCGCCCCGGGCTGGGATAGCGTCCATGGCGCCGGGGGAAACCGAGCCCGCTCAGCGGGTCCGCACCATCCAGAAATGCCCTACCCATTCAGGGAGAGAACTGTGCGCAATTTCGTTTCGGAATCACGGTCGGAGACCGTGGACGAGCTGCGGCTCGCACTGGAATCGCTCGCGGCCTTCCCGGCCCGCCACGCCGCGGGCGGGGCCGAGGTCGCGAACCGCCTCTCGGCGGTGGCCGATCTGTGCCGGGCGGTCGACGGCGTGCTCGACAGCCTGGTCGTCGAAGCCGCCGCCGAGGCGGCCGAGGAAGGCTGGACCGCGGCCCGGATGGCGTCCGAACACGCCGTCTACTACGCGCGGTTGCGCCGGGCGCTGCTGCTCACCGGTTCCACGGCAGAGCAGCGGTGAACGCGGCAGCCACCCAGGCGGTGGACGTCGACGCACACCTGGTGGACGTCGACGCACACGTGGTGGTCTGTCCCACCCGGTGGAGCGACGTCGACGAGAACGGGCACATCAACAACGCCCGGCTGGTCTCCTACGTTCAGGAGGGAATTTACGACCTGTGCTGCCACCACCCGGTCGCCGTCCGGGAATCCCTATTCCCGTCCGGATTCCTGATCGCCCGGCACGAGATCGATTATCTGGAGCAGCTGTACCACCGGCCGGAACCGTTGCTGGTGCGGCTGACGGTGGCCCGGCTGGGGCGCAGTTCCGCGCATGTGGTGGTCAAGGTGTGTCGTGACGCGAACACGTTCATGCGGGCACGGACGGTCGTGGTCGCCAGGGACGCGGTCTCCGGCCGTTCCCGCGCGCTCAGCCCGTCGGAGCGACGGTTCCTCTCCGGGTTCCTCGCCGACGACGCGGCTCCGGTGGTACCGCCGCGGGTGACGTTCGCCGCGCCCCGCGGGTCGTTGTCCGCGGCGTCCTCCGGGCACCACCCGGCCCGTCGGCGCCTGTCGAACCCCGCTGCCCTCACCAGGGGCGTTCCGGTGATCCCGGACGGGCGTCGCGTCCGCTGACCTCCGCCGCGACCCCGATCGATGAGCGGCAGGATCCTGCTGGGGCAGGATCCTGCTTGGTTGTGCGGGCGGCGGACGGGAGCGAACGGGGCGAGCGCGGGGGCGGGGCGGGGACGGAAGTGGGGCGGACCTGGGGGCGCAGTGGGGGCGGAGCCGTCGGAGGCTGAACCCGGCGGCAGTGGCGGGGAGTTCGGACGTGGATCAGGTGCCGTCGGCCACCGGCCGGCCGGACCGGGGTGCCCGGGCCGGTCAGCGGCAGAGCGCGGCAGCACCGATCAGCCCGGCCCGTCGGCCCGCCCCGGGGAGCGGGGCGGCCGGAGCGGCCCGGATGTGCCCTTTTGGGCTGTTCCTGCCCGAACCGGAGCGGAAATTCGCGCAGGCGCGCAACGATTCGCGGCCTCCACGACATCCAGGAAGTATGGAATCGAATCTTCTCCCGACCGAGGACCGGGCCGACGGCGAAGCGGCCGGGCCCGCCCGGAAGTCGCCGCTCCGGTACGTCCGCCACAGCGCGACGTTCCTGGGCGTCAGCGTGGTGTCCGGTGTGCTGCTCGCGGGCATAGCCCTGCCCGCCGCCGGCGCGCTCGGGCTGACCGCCAAGAGCACGGCGGAGGGGTTCGACGACATTCCGGACGACTTCAAGACCCCGCCGCTCACCCAGGCGACCCAGGTCTTCGACGCCAAGGGCGGGCTGATCGCCAAGGTCTACGAGCGCGACCGCACCGTCATCGCCGCCGAGCAGATGTCGCCGTACATGCGGCAGGCGCAGGTCGACATCGAGGACGCCCGCTTCTACGAGCACGGCGCCGTCGACCTCAAGGGCGTGCTGCGCGCGATCAGCAAGAACGCGGAGAGCGGCACCGCCTCCGAGGGCGCCTCGACGCTGACCCAGCAGTACGTGAAGAACGTCAACATCGAGAAGGCGGGCGACGACCAGGACGCCGTCCGGGAGGCGATGCGCAAGACCCTGGGCCGCAAGATCCAGGAGCTGAAGGTCTCGATCAAGCTGGAGGAGGATCTGAGCAAGGAGCAGATCCTCACCAACTACCTCAACATCACCTACTACGGGAACGGCGCCTACGGCGTGGAGGCCGCCTCCCAGCGCTACTTCAGCAAGTCCAACAAGGACCTCACCGTCGCCGAGGCCGCCACCCTGGCCGGCCTGGTGCAGAACCCCTCGCAGTACGACCCGAAGGCGCACCCGCAGGCCGCGCTGAACCGCCGCAACACCGTGATCGACAAGCTGCTGGAGAACAAGCACATCACGGAGGAGCAGGCCAAGGAGGCCAAGGCCGCCCCGCTGGGCCTGAAGTACAGGGATCCGCAGCGGGGCTGCATCACCGCCCAGGCGGGCATGGGCTTCTTCTGCGACTACGTCCGGCACGTGGTCAAGCAGGACCCGGTGTTCGGCGCAACCGCGGCCGAGCGCAAGAAGTTCTGGGACCAGGGCGGTCTGAACATCCACACCACGCTCGATCCGGAGAAGCAGACCGCCGCCCAGAACGCGGTGAGCTCCAACGTCCGGGTCACCGACAGCGTCTCGGCCGCCGCCACCATGGTCGAACCGGGCACCGGCAAGATCCTGGCGATGGCCCAGACCCGCCCTTACGGCCTGGAGCCGGCCAAGAACCAGACCGTCGTCAACCTCAACGCGGACGCGGCGATGGGCGGTGGCAACGGATTCCAGCCGGGCTCCACCTTCAAGCCGGTGGTCGCGGCCGCGGCCATGGAGGCGGGGCTGTCACCGACCCAGGAGTACTCCTCGCCGAACAAGATGGACTACCCGACGATGAAGACCTGCGACGGCACCTGGAAGAACACCGGCAAGCCCAAGGTGACGGTGCCCAACGAGTCCGCGAGCGAGAAGGGGCCGTACCAGCTGAAGCAGGCGATGGCCCTGTCGGTCAACACCTACTTCGTGCAGATGGAGGAGGAGATCGGCCTCTGCGCGGTCAAGCAGATGGCCAACAAGCTCGGCATCACCTCCCGGGCCAGCGGAAAGGCGCTGGACGAGGTCCCCGCGATGGCCCTGGGCGTCGAGGAGGTGAGCCCGCTGACCATGGCGAACGTCTACGCGACCTTCGCCGCCGGTGGCAAGTACTGCGCCCCGGTCGCCATCAACAAGATCACCACCGTCGACGGCACGGACGTCAACGTCCCGCCCGCGCGCTGCGACCGGGCCTTCTCGGAGAGCACCGCCCAGGTGCTGAACACCATCCTGAACGGGGTGACCGAGAGCGGCGGCACCGGCTCGGCGCTCAGCCTGGAGGGCGACCGGCAGATCGCCGGCAAGACCGGCACCTCGGACCACAAGAAGGCCGCCTGGTTCAGCGGCTACACCCCGCAGCTCGCCACCTCGGTCTGGCTCGGCGGCCCCGCCGGGGGTGTGGAGATGCGCAACATCACCATCAACGGCAAGTACCGCACCGAGGTGTTCGGCGCGGACGGGCCCGGCCCGATCTGGCGGGACGCCATGAACCAGGCGCTGCGGGGCGCGCCCAAGCAGTCGATGCCGATGGCGGACATCCCCGACCCGGCGCCCAGGCCGGACCCGGGCGCCACCCCGGGTGCCACGGGCTCGCCGTCCGGTACCGCCTCCGGTGCGCCCTCCGGCGCCCCGTCCGGCGGCCGGGCCGCGACGCCGAACGGCGGCAGGTCCAAGGCGCCGTCGGGCGGCAGGTCCACCGCGCCGGCCGGCGAACCGTCGACCGACCAGGACTGACGGCCGGTCGGCCGCGGCACGCGGACGCCCCCCGCCCGGGACGGGTGGGGGGCGTCCGCGCGCCGCGGGTCAGAGCGGACCCCAGCGGTAGAGGGTGGAGCCCCAGGTGGCGGTGTGCACGAACGACGTCGAGAAGGTGTTCGTCTTGAGGTAGTAGCCGCTCTGCCCGACGGGCTGGAGCTTGGTGTCGATCTGGTAGACCAGCGAGAGCGGGTAGACGCAGAGCGACCAGTCGTAGTCGCCGCCGTTCACCCGGATGTCCTCGCCGGGCGCGCTGCCGCCCGGGCTGTTGAGGGTCCAGGAGTACGTTCCGGCGTCCAGGTGCAGCCGCCGGTAGGTGCACTGCTGGGGCGGGGTCACCGGTGCGGGCAGCGGTCCCACCTGCCCGTAGTCGGTGATGAACTCGTGCTCGGTGACGGCGTTGGCGGGGACGACGGCCGGGCCGGCCAGCAGGCCCAGCGCGAGGGTCGGCAGGGCGAGGAGCCAGGTGAGTCTTCGCAGCATGCGTGCCTCCGGTCGGCCGGACGCGGCGGAGGAGCCCGGCGGTGGGGGGTCCAGTGGTCTACGCCAATTCTGCTCGCCGGGCCGTGCCGCTGCCCATCCCAGAACCCTGGGGGGCGGCCGCGCTCCCGGCCGGCGTCTCCGGTCGCGTCCCGCGCCGCACCCTCAGTCGTTCGCCAGGGCGGTGAGCGCGAAGGCGCGGGTGCCGCCGACGTGGCGGCGGGCGAGGTCGGCGGCGGCCTCGGGGTCGCGGGCGCGGATGGCGGCGAGCAGCTGCTCGTGCTCGGTGCACATCGGGGTGCTGCTCTCGGGGCCGGAGGTGAGCCGGAACAGCCGGCGCAGCCGGCCGTCGAGCGGGGCCATCATGTCCTGGAGCAGCGGGTTGCCGGAGAGTTCGACGATCGCCCGGTGGAAGTCGGCGTTGAGGCCGACGGTCTCGCGCAGCCGCCCGTTCTCGGCGGCCCGGCGGGTGCGGGCGAGGATGCGTTCGAGGTTCTTCAGCCCGGCGGGGGTGGCGTGCACCGCGGCGAGGCTGGCGGCGAGCGCCTCCAGGGACTCCCGGACGGCGAAGAAGTGCTCGGCGTCGGCGGGGCCGAACTCCGCGACCACCGCGCCCCGGCGGGCCTGGACGGTGAGGAAGCCCTCCGCCTCCAGGCGCTGCATGGCCTCGCGCACGGGGACGCGGGAGACACCCATCGTCTCGGCCAGCTCGCGTTCGACCAGGCGGCGGCCGGCGGGGTACTCGCCCTCGATGATCCGCTCGCGCAGCTGGACGTAGACGAGGTCCCGGAGCGACTGGTGGACGTCGCCGGGCGTATCGGTCATCGGGTGCTCCAGTCGGGTGGGGGCGGCGCCTGGTCGCGGGGCCGCACAGATCATTTCAGATCGGTGGCCGATACCCCTTGTCTGGTATTCGGTATACCAGATAGCTTGAGGCCCCCGCCCGGGCCGAGCCGCCGTCCCCCGATAACCACGGCAGGACCGGGCGGGCTCGCGACCCCCGAAATCTGGACGTTCATGTGATCACCCCCGACCTCCTGCTCGACGCCACGCTGCCCGACGGCAGCACGGTCGACGTCCACCTCGCCGACGGCCGGATCGCCGCCCTCACCCCGGTGGACGCGCGGCCGTCCGACGGTGGCGACGGCGACCGCCCCGGCACGGTCCGCCCCGGCGCCGTCCACCTGCGGGGCGCACTGCTGCTGCCCGCCCTGGTCGACGGCCACGCCCACCTGGACAAGACCTTCCTCGGCGCGCCCTGGCAGCCGCACCGCCCCACCGCGGACCTGCGCACCCAGATCGCCTCCGAGCGCGCCCAGCGCCGCGAGGTCGCCGAGCGTACGCCCGTCGCCGAGCGGGCCGAGGCGCTGGCCCGCCGGATGGCGGCCCTCGGGACGGGCCACGTCCGCTCGCACGTCGACGTCGACCCGGACACCGGCCTGGACCACCTGCACGCCCTGCTGGAGGTGCGCGAGCGCGTGCGCGACGTCATCGACGTCCAGCTGGTCGCCTTCCCGCAGAGCGGCGTGGTCGCCACCCCCGGCGTCGCGGACCTGCTGGACGCGGCCCTGCGCGAGGGCGCCGAGCTGATCGGCGGCCTGGACCCGGCCGGCTTCGACGGCGACGTGGACGGTCAGCTCGACGTCGTCTTCGGCCTCGCCGAGCGCCACGGCGCCGGGGTGGACATCCACCTCCACGACGGCGGGCCGGTCGGCGCCTCCCAGCTGCGCGACATCGCCGACCGCACGGCGGCCCTCGGCCTCGGCGGCCGCGTCGCGGTCAGCCACGCGTACGCGCTGGGGGAGCTCGGACTCGGTGAACTCCTCGACACCGCGCGGAGGCTGGCGGACGCCGGAGTGGCGATCATGACCAACGGGCCGAGCCGCTCCATGCCGCCGGTCAAGCTGCTGCACGAGCTCGGCGTGCGGGTGTTCGCCGGCTCCGACAACATCCGCGACGCCTGGTGGCCGTACGGCACCGGCGACATGCTCGAACGCGCCACCATCATCGGCCTCCAGGGCGAGCTGATGACGGACGGCGAACTGCGGCTCGCCGCCGACCTGGTGACCACCCACGCCGCCGCCGCCCTCGGCCTCGCCGACTACGGGCCCACCCCCGGCGCCCCGGCCGACCTGGTGGCGGTCGCCGCCGGCTCCGTCGCCGAGGCGGTCGCCGCCCACCCCGAGCGGCTGCTCGTCCTGCACGGCGGCCGGGTCGTCCTCGACCGCACCCGCTGACACCCCCTCCCCGGCGGCCGGCCGAGGCCCCACCCTCGGCCCGTCCGGCCCCTGCTCCACCCCTGTTGGAAGGACGCCCCCACCGTGAACCCCTCCGCGCAAAGAACCCGGCCCGCCCCGGCTGCCGCCGCCCCCGCGGCCGCTCCCGCCCCCGCCGCGTCGCCGGCCGCGCCGGGCCGCCTCGCGGGCGGCCAGATCGGCACCACCGACCTGGTCTTCTTCGTGGTCGCTGCCGCCGCGCCGCTCACCGTCCTCGCGGGCATCGCGCCGTTCGCCATCGGCGTCGGCGGCGCCTCCGCCCCCGCCGCGTACCTGATCTCCGGCGCGCTGCTCGTCCTGTTCGCCGCAGGCTTCACCGCGATGAGCCTCTACGTGCGCAACGCGGGCGCCTTCTACGCCTACGTCGCGCGCGGTCTCGGCCGGACCATGGGCGTGATCACCGCCTACGTCGCGGTGGTCTGCTACAACCTCATCACCCCCGGCGTGGCCGCCGCCTTCGGCTACTTCGCCGCCGAACACATCGAACAGCGCACCGGCGCGCACGTGCCGTGGTGGCTGCTGTCGGGCGTCTGCGTGGTGGTGGTCGGCGTCCTGGGCTGGCTGAAGGTGACGCTCAGCGCCAAGGTGCTCGGCGTGGCGCTGGTCCTGGAGGTGCTGTCCCTGCTGGTGATGGAGGGCGGGGTGCTCTCCGAGCGCGGCACGGCCGCCCTGGACCCGGTCTCCTTCGACCCCTCGCTGCTCACCCAGGGCGGCGTGGCCGGAATGTTCGTGCTGGTCATCGGCGCCTTCACCGGCTTCGAGGCGACGGCGATCTACGCCGAGGAGGCCCGCGACCCGCGCCGCACGGTGCCCCGGGCCACCTTCATCGCGATCGGCTTCCTGGCCGTCTTCTACGCCCTCGGCACCTGGATCGTGATGGGCGCCTACGGCACCGACGCCGCCGTCGCGGCCGCCCGTGCCGCCGACGGCCCGGACCTCACCTTCACCGCCGCCGAACGCTTCGTCGGCCTCTGGCTGTCCGACTCGATGCACGTCCTGATCGTGGTCAGCGCCTTCGCCTCGACCCTGGCCTTCCACAACGCGGCCGCCCGCTACCTCTACGCCCTCGGCCGCGAGGGCCTGCTGCCCCGCCGGCTCGGCCGGATCTCGCGGCGCTCCGGCTCCCCGGGCCCGGCCGTGCTGGTGCAGAGCGGCTTCAACGCGCTGGTGATCCTGCTGGGCGCGGTGCTCGCCGCCGACCCCTACCTGGTGGTGCTGCTCTGGTCCAACAGCGTGGGCGTGCTGGGCATCATGGCGATGCAGGCGCTCGCGGCGGTGGCGGTCTGGGCGTTCTTCCGCCGCGACCGGCGCGGCATGTCGGCCTTCCGGGTGGTCTGGGCGCCCCTGCTGGCCGCCGCCGGACTGGCCCTGCTGACGGTGCTCGCCGTCTTCAACTTCAGCCTGCTGACCGGCGCTTCGGGCCTGGTGAACGCGCTCCTGCTGCTCCCGCTGCCGCTCGTCGCGCTGGCCGGCTTCCTGGTGGCCCGCCGCATCCGCCGCACCGATCCCGAACGCTTCGCCCGCCTCACCGAGGTCGACGTCGAGCGCGGCTGACCCGTCCGCGGTCGGGCGCGCGGGTTCACCTCCGCCCGGTCGGGCCCGCACACGGCCGCAGGCCGCTTCCACCGAAGGGTGGGAGCGGCCTGCGGCGTCGGCGGCGGTCAGGTGTCGCGGCCGCGCAGCGTGAGATGGCCGGCCAGCAGGGCCGCCGCCGCCCAGGCGGCGACGACCAGCAGAGCCGTCGCGGGGGCGAGGGCCGGATCGCCCTTCATGGCCTGGGCGCCGGCGTGTTCGGGCAGATAGCGGGCCACCGTGCGCAGTGCCGGGATGACACTGGCCACCGGGGAGAGCACGAAGACGAACGCGAACGACAGCGAGAGCGCCAGCGCCGTACTGCGCAGCATCGTCGCGATGCCCAGCGCGAACAGGCACATCAGGGTCAGGTAGAGGCAGGCCCCGAACACGGCGCGCAGCGCTCCTGGGTGGCTCAGCCCGATGCCGTGCGGGCCCAGCGCCGCCTGGGCGGCGAAGAAGGCGAGGAACGCGGTCGGCACGGCCACCAGGAGGGCCACCGCGGCGGCGGCGACGATCTTGGAGAGGTAGAAGAGGCCGCGCCGGGGCACCGCGGCCAGCGAGGTGCGGATCATGCCGCTGCCGTACTCGGTGCAGACCAGCAGGACCGCGAAGGAGATCATGGCCAGCTGGCCCATCTCGACACCGACGAATCCGGCCTCCACGGGATCGAAGTCGGCGAGGAGCGGGTCGCTGCCGCTGTCGATCGCCGAGCGGGCCGAGGCGCCGTTCAGGACACCGATCCCGATGCTGACGACCGGGGTGACGAGCAGGGGGACGACCGTCGACCGGACCGTCCTGATCTTGGTGAGTTCGGCCTGGACCACGGCCGCCGCCGCGTTAGAGGACATGACGGTTCCCTCCCGTGAAGGCCTCGGTGCGGTACTCCGCGGCGTTGCCGGTGAGCCGGAGGAAGGCGTCCTCCAGCGAGGCCGTCCGGGTGGCCAGCTCCCCCAGGACCAGCCCGGCCGCGGCCGCGATCCGGCCCACCTCCTCCGTTCCGGCGCCGTCGACGACCACGGTGCCGGGCTCCTCCTGGCGGAACGTCAGCCCGGCACGGTCCAGGACGCCCAGCAGCCGCTCCGGTTCCGAGGTGCGGACCAGGACCCGCGGCCGGCAGTTGTCGGCGATGAAGTCGTCCGTGCTGGTGTCGGCGAGCAGCCTGCCGCGCCCGATCACCACCAGGTGCTCGGCGGTGATCGCCATCTCGCTCATCAGGTGGCTGGACACCAGGACCGTGCGGCCCTCGGCGGCCAGCCGCCGCAGGAGCGTGCGGATCCAGCGCACGCCCTCCGGGTCCAGGCCGTTGACCGGTTCGTCCAGCAGCAGCACCTCCGGGTCGCCGAGCAGGGCCGCGGCGATGCCCAGCCGCTGGCCCATGCCGAGCGAGAAGCCGCCGGTCCGCCGGGAGGAGACGGACTCCAGGCCCACCATGGCGAGCACCTCGCGGACCCGGACGCGGCCGATCCGGTTGGTCTGGGCGAGCCACAACAGGTGGTGGTACGCGGTGCGGCTGCTCTGCACCGCCTTGGCCTCCAGCAGCGCGCCGATGTGCCGCAGCGGCTCGTACAGCTCGTGGTAGGCCTTCCCGTGGTAGCGGACGTCGCCCTCGTCGGGGCGCTCCAGACCGAGCATCATCCGCATGGTGGTGGACTTGCCGGCCCCGTTCGGGCCCAGGAAGCCCGTCACGCGGCCGGGCCGGACCGTGAAGGTGAGCCCGTCGATCGCGACGGTGTCGCGATAGCGCTTGGTCAGTTGCCGTAGTTCGATCACGACAGCAGGCTGCCGTGCGGCGGTGCCGCGGCACATCGGCCGGCGCTCCGAGTCGCGGCCTCCACCCGGAGGCGGAGACGGCGGGCTCCACCGGTGCCGTCTCCTACCACGGTCGGTCATTCCCGGGGCCGAGGCGCAGGCCCGCCCGGGCGGATACGGTGGGCGCATGGCCCGACTCCCCCCGACCTGGCGGACACCGTACCGCGACGGTGCTGTCCGCCCGCTGAGCCGAGGCGAGTTGGCGGCCGCCGACGGCCTGGTGGCGGTGGCGCTGACGGCGCTCTTCCTGGCCCTGCCGGGTCCGGCGTGGAGTTCCCACGGCGGATGGTCGGTCCGGCTCGCCCTCGCGGCCGCGATGGGACTGCCGCTGGTCCTGCGCCGGGCCCGCCCGGCGGCGGTCTGCGCCGTGGTCACGGCGGCCTCGGTGGTGGCCTCGGCGGCCGGTACCGTCCGGGAGCCGTTCCTCGCGGTGGCCTTCGCGCTCTACCAGGTGGCCGTCACCAGTCCGGCCCGGCGGGTGCCCACCCCCGCGATCGGCGCGGTGAGCGGCGGTGTGCTGGTGCTGCTCCTGGTCTCGGGCGTCCCGAGCGGTGGCGGGCAGGACGTCGTGCTCCACCTGGCGGGCCTGGCCGTGGCCGGGATGGCCTGGGTGCTGGGCCGTGCGGTCCGCGAACGGCGCGCGCACGCCGCCCGGTCGGCCCGGCGGGTCGCCGCGGAGGCGGTGGCGGAGGAACGGCTGCGGATCGCCCGGGAGCTGCACGACATCGTGGCGCACCACGTGGGGGTGATCGCGGTGAAGGCCGGGGTGGCCAATCACCTCCTGGCCACCCACCCGGAGGGGGCCGGCGACGCGCTGCGGGTGATCGAGACCTCCAGCCGCTCGGCGCTGAGCGAGATGCGGCAGATGCTCAGCGTCCTGCGGGCCGGCGAGTCCGGACCGGAGGCCGACGGCCTGGACGGACTGCGGCCGGCGCCCGGGCTCGCCGCGCTTCCCGAGCTGGTGGCCGGTGCCACCGCGGCCGGGCTCACCGCCGAACTGCGCACCGAGGGGACCGCCGACCTGCCGCAGGGTGTGCAGAGTTCGGCGTACCGGGTGGTGCAGGAAGCGCTGACCAACGTGCTCAAGCACGCCGGCCCGACCCGCTGCCGGGTCGAGCTGGTCGCCGACGGACGGGAGCTGCGGATCGAGGTGACCGACGAGGGCGCCGCCGCGGTCCGCGGTGCCCGGCGCTCCGGCCGCGGCGGCGGGCACCCGACCCGGTACGGGACCGAGGAGGCGGCCGGGCACCGCGGTGGCCACGGCCACGGTCTGATCGGCATGCGGGAGCGGGTGGAGCTGTTCGGCGGACGGTTCGAGGCCGGCCCGCTGACCGGCGGCGGCTTCGCCGTTCGGGCCGACCTGCCCTACCGGGCCCTGGTGCCGGTGGGTCAGGAGCCATGATCAGGACCGGCGCGACGAACCGCCCGGGTCCGGGGTGAGCCCGGCCGGCCGGCCGCCCTGCCCATCGCCCCGCGGCCGGGGTGGAACGACGATCGTGTGGAGGACCGTGTGACCGAGCCCGTCCGTGTCCTGGTGGTGGACGACCAGGCGCTGCTGCGCGGCAGCTTCCGGATGCTGATCGACGCCGAACCCGGCCTGACCGCGGTCGGCGAGGCGTCGGACGGCGCCGCCGCGATCGAGCTGGTCGCCGAGCAGCGGCCCGACGTGGTGCTGATGGACGTGCGGATGCCCGGGACGGACGGCATCGAGGCCACCCGGACGATCTGTGCGCGGCACCCGGGCGTGCGCGTCCTGATGCTCACCATGTTCGACCTGGACGCGCACGTCTTCGCGGCGTTGCGGGCCGGAGCCGTCGGCTTCCTGCTCAAGGACATCCCGCCGGCCGACCTGCTGCACGCGATCCGGGTGGTGGCCGCGGGGGAGAGCCTGCTCTCGCCGAGTGTCACCCGCCGGCTGATCTCGGAGTTCTGCCGGCATCCGGCCACCGAACCGGCCGGTCCGCCGCCCGCGCTGGACGGTCTGACCGGCCGGGAGCGGCAGGTGCTCCAACTGGTGGGTGCCGGGCGGTCCAACGCGGAGATCGCGCAGGAACTGCACGTCTCCGCGGCGACGGTGAAGACGCACCTGGGTCATCTGCTGGACAAGCTCGACGCCCGGGACCGGGTCCAGCTGGTGATCATCGGCTACGAGAGCGGCCTGCTCACCCCGCGCCACCGGGTCTGACCGGTCTCCGCCGCACCCCCGGGCGGCACGTCGGGGCCGTTGCGCGGGAGCTCCGGCGGACAGCGGGGGCGCTCGGAGGAGGCTTCCCGGCGCCCGGGCGCGCTCGTCCCCGGGGGTCAGCCGCCGTTGCCGAAGGTGCCGCGGGGGCCGGCCGGTTCGGCGCAGGACCGGCAGACGACGCGCGAGTAGACGGCCGCCGGACCGCGGATCACCGCCTCGACGCCGCCGTACAGCGACCTCGTCCCCGCCGGGCCGCCGCAGACGTGGCAGCAACGCAGGGCCTGCGCCTTGGTGTAGCAGTCCCAGCAGACCAGCCGGTCCGCCGCCTCCGCCAGCACGACGGTCGGCTGAGGGGCGGTGAGGTGGTCGCAGTGGCGCAGGGTGCCGTCCGCCTCGGCCCGGAGCATCACCGCCCGGGTCTCGCGGAACCACGGCGCGGCGCGGTCGGGCGTGGTCCGGACGGGGGCGGGGCGTCCTGCGGCGATGAGCAGGCGTTCGGCGTGGTCGCCCGCGGCCCGGATCTGGTCGGTGACGGCGAGGCCGGCGGGGTCGTCGCTCATGGGCACGTCCTTGTGCGAACGGTGGGGCTTGCGGAACAGCGGTCGGGGGGAGCGGCGTGCCTGACGCGGCCGCCGCTCCCGGTCTCCAACTGTTCCACCCGCCGCCCGCGTTACGCCTCCGCGACGGGAGAGGTGTGGGCGTGCGCCCGGGGCGCGCGCTCCTGCTGCGCGCCGTAGGGGCGCAACACGCTCCTAGCCGAGTTCCTGCGCGCGGGCGAGCACCTCGGCCGGGGCCTTCTCCACCGAGCCGGTGTCGAAGGGGGGCTGCGGGTCGTACTCGGTGCAGAGCTGGATCGCCTGGGCGGTGACCTCGTCCGTGAGCAGGGCGGCCAGCCGGACGGCCATGTCGATGCCGGAGGAGACCCCGGCCGCGGTGATCAGCCGGTCGTGGCGGACCACCCGGTCGGCGGTGTAGACCGCGCCGTGGGACTCCAGTTCGGCGGTCGCCGCCCAGTGCGTGGTCGCGGTCAGGCCCTTCAGCAGACCGGCCGCGCCCAGCACCACGGAACCGGTGCAGACCGAGGTGGTGAACCGGGTGCCGGCGTGGATCCGGCGCACCCAGTCGAGGAAGGCGGGATCGGCGAGCATGGGCCGGATGCCGCCCCCGGCCGCCCAGCCGCGCCGCTGCTGCCGAACTCAGCCGCCGGTGGCTGCCGTCAGGACCGCCGGGGTCGGGCCGTCGGGGCGGACGGTGATGCCCCAGACGGCGCCCGCCGGGATGCTCAGGAAGTCCACTGTGTGGGCGGGGAGCAGGAGTTCGAGCAGGGCGGTGGACTCGCGCAGGGCGAACTGGGTGCCCAGGCAGGCGCGGGCGCCCAGGCCGAAGGGGAAGTAGGCGCCGAGCTGGGCGGGGCGGGTGCCGTCCGCGGTGAAGCGGGTGGGGTCGAAGCGCTCGGGGTCGGGCCACAGGGCCGGGTCGCGGTGGGTGAGGTAGGGGCAGACCAGCAGGTCGGTGCCGGCCTCGACGTGGTGGCCGGCGAGGGTGTCGTCGGTGAGCGCGTGCCGGGGGAGGATCCACGCGGACGGGTAGAGCCGCAGTGTCTCGCCGACCAGCGCCTGCACCGCCTCGCGCCGCTCGGGTGAGCCCTCCGGGCCGGCGGCGAGGGCCCACGCCCGGGCGTCGGGGCGGGCGTCGAGCAGCAGGTAGAGCCAGGTGAGGGTGGTGGCGGTGGTCTCGTGGCCGGCGACGAGCAGGGTGACGAGCTCGTCGCGGATCAGCCGGTCGGTGTACTCGGGGTGGTGCTCGGCGGCGTCGAGCAGGTCGCGCAGCACCCCGGGGCCGTCGGGGCCGTCCTCGCGGCGGCGGGCGGCCTCGATGGCGGCGTGGGCGACGGCGTCGATCCGGGCCAGGTCACCGGCGACGGCGTCGTGGGCCCTTGCGCCGTCGGGCAGTTGGGGGAGGGCCGCGACGACGGCGGGGACGCGGTCGAGTTCGCGCTCGGTGGCGGCGTCCAGCGGGTGGCCGGTGAGCGCGCGCCAGATGGTGTCGAGGGCGAAGTGGCGCATCTCCTCGCCGATGTCGACGCGCTCGCCGGTGTGCGCGTACCCGGCCCAGCGGTCGGCGGTGCGGCGGGCCGCGGCGGCGATCCGCTGCTCGTAGCGGCGCATCCCGGGGCCGGTGAACTGGGCCTGCAGCATGCGCCGTTGGCGCTTCCAGGCATCGCCGGTCGCGGAGAGCACGCCGTCCCCGGCGAGCATCCGGGCGCGGTGCGAGCGCTTGACGTAGCGCTCGGGGTGCCGGCCGAGGACGTGCTGGACGGCCTCGGGGTCGGCGACCAGGACGGTGGGCCGCGGGCCGATCCGGAAGGCGGCGACGCCGCCGAGCCGCTGCCGGGTGCGGGCCAGCAGCTCGATCAGCTCGGCCTCCTCGGCGCGCCACTCGGCGACCTCGGCCGGCGCGAGCTCGGGCACGGGCGCTGCGGGCGATGAGCCGGGGTTCGCGGTCGTGGTCACAGCAGCTCTCCTCGGTCGGCGACGGACGGACCGCGCCGACTCTACGTCAGCCGCCGTGCTCGCGCCGCGCTCCTGCCGGACCGCCGCCCGAACGTGCGGCGGTGCCGCGGTCCGTCCCCCTCGACGAACCGCGGCACCGCCCTTATCCCGTCCCGGAGACGATCCGGTCCGCTCAGATCGCCTGCCAGAGGGCCGGGACGATGTTGGGCTCCCAGCCCACCTGGGCCGTGTGGCCCTGGAGGCACCGGTAGCTCACGCCGTTCCAGGTGACGACGTCACCCGCCTGGTACGTGGTGCCCGGGGTCCAGGTGCCGCCACCGGGGCCCGGGTCGGAGGTGACCACCAGCGAGTAGCTGCTGGTGTGGGAGACCGAACCGGTGCCGGTCACGGTCAGGTTGTACGTCCCGTTCGGGACCGACGAGCCGACCGCGATGCTCAGCGTCGCGGAGCCGCCGGACTGCACCGAGGACGGGCTGACCGAGGCGGTCACCCCGGCCGGCGCGCCGGAGACGGCGAGGTTCACCGTCTGGGCGGAGCCGGAGGTGGTCTGGGTGCTCACCGTGGCGGTGGTGGAAGCGCCCGGCTTGACGTTGCCGGTGGCCGGGTTGACCGAGACCGAGAAGTCGTTGGTCGGGATCGGGCCGCTGCCGACCGAGGTCTTCCACAGGGTGTAGGCGACGCCGTCGGCGCTGCGGTCCAGCACGGTGGCGTTGATGTTGCTGGTGGTGTCGCACGACGAGTGGTAGCAGGAGTCGTACGCGCGGCCCGCCGTGCCGCCCCACTTCGCGGCCTGGGCCGAGGTCTTGGTGGCGCTGGCGCCCGCGGCGTAGCCCGAGGTCGGGATGCCGGCCGACTGGAACGAGGCGTCGTCCGAGCGGCCCTGGCCCTCGACGTTCTCCTCCGGCTGGAGGTTCAGCGAGTCCCAGTACGCCTTCATCGGCGCCGAGGTGGTGGAGTTGACGTTGTTGATGAAGTAGCCGGCGTTGGGCGAGCCGACCATGTCGAAGTTGTAGTAGCCCTTGATGGCGCTGCGCTGGGCGGAGCTGAGCTGGCTCACGTAGTACTGCGAGCCCTGCAGGCCCTGCTCCTCGCCGGTCCACCAGGCGAACCGCACGTGGCGGGTCAGGGTCGGGTTCTGCTGGGCGAGGACGAGCGCGTTCTCCAGCAGGACGGCCGAACCGGAGCCGTTGTCGTTGATGCCAGGGCCGGCGCTGACGCCGTCCAGGTGCGCGCCGAACATGGTGACCTGGTCGGACGGGCCGCCGGGCCAGTCGGCGATCAGGTTGTTGGCGGTGTAGCTGCAGCTGCCGCAGGTCTGCTCGCTGACCTGGTAGCCGGCCGCCTGGAGCTTGGCCTTCACGTAGGCCAGCGACTGGCTGTACCCGCTGGTGCCGGTGCGCCGGTTGCCGCCGTTCTGCGAGGCGATGCTGTTGAGCTGGGCCAGGTGCGCCTGGACGTTGGTGACGCTGATGTCGGGCGCGCTGCCGCCGGGGTTGCCGCCGCCGACCGTCAGCGTGTACTGCGCGGTGTGGGTGGCCTGGCCGGTGGCGGTGACCGTGATGACGTAGCTGCCCGGCGCGGTGGTCGCGCTGGTGGAGACGGTCATCGTGGCGGAGGCGCCGGTCTGCACCGAGGACGGGCTGAAGCTGACGCTCGCGCCGCTCGGGGCGCCGGAGGCGGTCAGGTTGACGCTCTGGGCGCTGCCCTGGGTCACCTGGGTGCCGACCGTCGCGGTGGCCGAGGAGCCGGCCTGGACCTGGCCGGAGCCCGGGTTCAGCGAGATCGAGAAGTCGCTGACCTGGCCGGTGCAGGTCGGGTCGCCGCTCTGGGCGGGGACGCTGACGGCGTCCCAGGCGGCCTTGGTGCGGTTGAACAGGTTGCAGCTCGGGTCGAGGTTCTTGGCGGCGGTCAGGGTGGTGGTGCGGTAGCGCTTGTAGGTCATGCCGCTGGTCTTGAGCAGCATGCCGCCGTAGAAGATGCGGCCGGCGTCCTTGATGCCGACGCCGGTGACCGAGGAGCTGTTGCAGGTGGGGCTGGTGGGCTTGCCGCCGCCGGGGTTGGAGCCCTCGGCGAGCAGGTAGAACCAGTGGTTGAGCGGGCCGGCGGCCGCGTGCACCTCGGTGCTCGGGATCGAGGCCGAGTAGCAGTTGGGGTTGTTGCTGACGAGCGAGGGGTTGTACATGTTGCGGATCGGGCCGCTGCCGACGAGGTTGATCATCTCGCCGACGAGGTAGTCCGGGCTGTCGTACGGGGCGGGCTGGTTGGCGTAGGCCTCGGTGAGCGCGCCGAAGATGTCGCCGGTGCCCTCGCCCAGGCCGTTCTCGTTGTTGGCGCCGCCGGGGGTGAACTGGTCGATGCCGTGGCCGAACTCGTGGCCGACGACATCGATCGAGGAGATCCACTCATTGGCGTTGCTGTGGCCGATGGAGACCGAGGAGCCGTCCCAGTAGGCGTTGACGTCGGCCAGGCCGACCTTGACGGGCCAGCTGCCGCCGTTGCCGTCGTGCCCGTTGCGACCGAGCCAGTCGCGGAGCATGTCCCATTCCTTCTGGGCCGCGAACATGGCGTCGCCGCAGCCGGTCTCCTTGCTGGTGGGGCTGCCGGTGCCCCAGGAGTCGGAGGACTTGGTGAAGACCTGGCCGGTGGCGTTGTCGGCGCAGCTCAGGCCCGGGCGGCTGGGGTCGCGCAGCGAGTAGGAGCTGCCGGAACCCGTGGTGTTGATGGTGGGGTTCGGGCCGTTCCACTTGGAGTTGAGCGTGCCGGCGCGCGCGTCGTCGTAGCTGTCGATGACCTCGCCGCTGCGGGCGTCGACGAAGACGTGCAGGGTGCTCGGGGCGCTGCCGTTGCTGCCGGTGAGCACGGTCTCCCAGGCGAGCCGGCCGGCGCCGTCCTGGACCCGGACGACCAGGCGGCGGGACTGCACGCCGTCGACCTCGGCCAGCTTGGTGCGCGCGGTCTTCTCCGCGTTGGCGGCGCTGACCAGCGCGGTGGTGGGCACGCCCACCGGGCCGGAGGAGGCGGCCTGCAGCCCGCGGACCTTGCCCTGGCCGTCGGCGAGCACGACGGCGTCGCCGCCGACCACCGGCAGGCCCTTGTAGCTGCGCTGGTAGGCGACCGAGTAGAGACCGCCCAGCCAGGGGGTCACGGACTGGCGCTCATAGGTCTCGTCCGGGCCCTTGGCCAGGGCGTCCAGGCCCGCCGCGGCCGCCTGGTCGGCGGCGTTGACGGCGGCGGCCAGGGCGCTGGGCGGCGCCGAGACGGCCGGACCGGGGTCGGCGGCGGCCTGGCCGACCGCGGTGGCGGTCAGCATGCCGGCCACGACGGCCAGGGTGGTGCCCGCCGTCAGCAATCTGCGTTTCATTCCGAGGCTCCTCGAACGTGGGGGTGCTCGATCGCGGACGGTGTGCCGTCAGGGCGCTCACCGCGGGGCCGTTTGGGGGGCGGCTGTGTGCGGGCGTCCGCGCTCGGGTGCCGGAACCCTCACACGCCGTCATGGCCCGGTCAACGGTCCGGACGTGCGGGGAGGGCGGTTGGCAAGTTCCGTCAAGTGGCGTCAGGAACCTTTTCAGGAACGGGAATTGAGGTCTGACGCGGCGTCCGGGCAGGTCGAGGGCGGCGGCCGGGCCCGGCCCGGGGCGGCGGGGGAGGCCGGGGTCGGTGCGTGAAGAGGTTGAGACCAAAGGGAGAAGAGGTAGAGACCAGTAACCGAAAGTGGTTGAGACCATCTCATGTACGCCGGAGGTCCTCGTCCAGTACCGTCCTCCTCAGCGGACCTCCCTACCGGGAGGGCCCGGAACGCACTCGGGAGGGCAGCCCCGTGCACCGGAACCGGGCGTCGACCAAGCCCGCCGAGGACGAGGCCTGGCGGGCCTTCGGGCTTCGCCTGCGCCAGTGGCGCCGTCGCGCCGGCCTCACCCAGGCCCAGCTCGGCGCCGAGATCGGCTACGACCACACCGCGGTCAGCAAACTCGAACACGGCACCCGCCGTACCAGCCCCCGGATCGCCGACCGCCTCGACGACCTGCTGCTCGCCGGCGGCGAACTGCGCGACGCCTGCCGGCTCGCCGAGGAGGGCGCGCTACCCGTCCCGGCCGGGCCGCCGGCCGGCCCCGCCCCCGCCGCGCCGCCGACCGCCCCCGGCGACTGGACCCGTGCCCCGCTGCCCGGCCCGCCCGTCGCCGCCCTGGTCCCCGCCCTGCCGCCCGGCCTGGCCCCCCAACTGCCGGTCCGCCTCCCCGACTACGGGCTGCTCTGTCCGCTCCACGACGCCGCGGGCTGCGACGTCCCCCCGCCAGCCGACCTCGCCGTCCTGCACGCGGCCTTCCGCGCCGCCGACCCGGCCGCCGCGCCACCGCTGGACCCGGACACCGTGCACGCCCTCGCCGGCCTGCTCGCCGCCCACCTGCGGGCCGGCGACAGCGCCGACGGCCCCGGCACCGAGGCCGTCGAGGACACCCTGCGCGTCGTCCTGCGACGCCTGGCCGCCCACCCGGCCGGCCCCGCCCGCCGCCCGCTCGCCCGGCTCGCCGGCGAGTACGCCCACGCCGCCGGCGCGCTGCGCATGCAGGACGGCCGCAACGCCACCGCGATGGCCTGCTTCGACCGCGCCCTCGGCTGGGCCGAACTCGCCGAGGACGCCGCCACCCAGGTCGCCGCGCTCAGCGACATGAGCTTCCTCGCCCGCCTCGACGGCGACCCCGGCGCGGCCCTCGGCTACGCCCACGAGATCGTCCGGGTCGCCCCCGCCCGGCACTGGGCCGGCGCGATGGGCCAGATCGGCCTGGCCCGCGCCCACGCGATGACCGGCGACGTGCGGTCCACCGTCCGCCACATCGCCCGCGCCCGCCACCACCTCGACCACATCGGGGTCCACGACGAGGCCGACGCCGCCTGGCTCTCCATCGCCTCGATGCGGCTGCGGGTCGAGGCGGGCGCCGCCGCCGCCCTGCGCGACGCCGCCGCGGCGGTCGACGACCCCCGGCTCGCCCGGCGCGCCGTGCACGCCGCCGAGACCGCGCTCGCCCTGCTGGCGCCGGACCAACTTCCGTCGTTGCGCCTGCTGTTCACCGTCCGGGTGGCCGACTGCCACCTGATCGCGCACGATCCGCGGGCCGCCGCCGAACTGGTCCGGTCGGTCCTGGCGGCGGGCGACGGCGAGGCCGGGCTGCCGCCGCTGGTCCGGCGCGAGCTGGCGGGCCTGCGCGGCCGCCTGGTCGGCCACGGCCTCGCGGGCTGAGCGGGCCGGGGGCACCGCCCCGGCCGTTGCGGGGCTGTTGCCCGATCGCCGCCAAGCGGTGCGCGGACCGGTACGCGCCGGCCGCGGCGACCGACGCGTTTCCCGGACACCCTTCGCGGTGCACCGCTCGGCACCGCGGAAGGAGAGCACCGTGAACCCGTCCGGGACCGCCCGGCCGAGCCGCTCCGGCGTCGCCCTGGTCGGGGGAGCGTTCGGCGTCGGCGCCCTCGCCGTCCTCGGCTCGATCGGCCTGTTGCTCGGCGGCGCCGTCCTGGCCGTCGGCGTGCCGGCGAGGTCCGTCACGGCGACGGCCGACGGACGGTAGGGGCTGTCAGAGGGCGGCGAGGAAGGCGTCCAGCTCGCGTTCGAAGAGGTCCGGGCGCTCCAGCGGGACCATGTGCCCGGCGCCGGGCAGGACCAGTTCGCGGGCGTGCGGGGCACCGTCGGCTACGGCGCGGGCGTTGGCCAGGATGTCCGCGCCGTCCAGCTCGCCGGTCAGCACCAGCGTCGGCACCGTCAGCTCGCCCAGGCGCCCGGCCGCGCCGGCCTCCCGCGCCCGCCCGGCGCCGAAGCCGGCCGCATGGCGCAGCACGTTGGCGGTCACCGCGGCGCGCAGGCGTTCCCGCAGCGTGCCGTCCACCTGCGCGGGGGAGCGGTGCGGGCCGTCCGCCCACATCCGCAGGAAGTGCTCCACGAACCGGCCCACGCCCTGCTCGCCGCCGGCGCCCAGTGCGGCGATCTGCTGCTCCGTGTGGTGGGCCACGAAGGGGTCGGTGAACGGCCGTCCGCTGACACCCGGCGCGGTGAGCACCAGGCCCGCCACGGACGCGGGGTGGGTGAGCGCGGTGTCCAGCGCGATCCGGGAGCCGAGCGAGAGCCCGACCAGCACGGCGCGCGGCACGTCCAGGTGCGCGAGCAGGGCCCGCAGGTCGTCGGGGTGGGCGTAGTCGCCGCCGACGGTGGAGGAGCGGCCGTGTCCGCGGGCGTCGTAGCGCACGACGTGCCGGCCGGCGGCGGCGAGCCGGGCGAACTGCTCGTCCCAGCTGTGCTGGTCCAGCAGGCCGCCGTGCAGCAGCACGACGGCCGGTCCGGCGCCCTCCGCGACCTCGTAGGACAGCTCGCCGTCCGTGACGGGTGCGGTTCCGGTGCGCGCTTCGGTCATGTTCCGTCCGCTCCTTGATCGTTCCGGTCGTTTCGACGGCGCTTCTCGGCCGTTCGCTCCAGCTCCTGGAACACCTCGCCGAGCCGGTCGAGCACCCGCAGGGCGGTGGCGACCTCCTCCGGGTCCAGATCGCCGAGGTGGCGCCGCAGCGCCTCGTGCTCGGCGGTCCGGACCCGGGCGAGCACGCTCTCGCCCCGCGCGGTGAGCCGCACCAGCGAGGAGCGCCGGTGCTCCGGATTGGCGACGGTCTCGGCCAGCCCCAGCGCCTTGGCGTCGTTCACCAGCCGCTGCACGGGCTGCCGGTCCAGGTCCAGCGCCCGCGCCAGCTGCGGCACGGTCCGCGGCCCGCCGCGCCGCAGCGCGTCCAGCACCGCGTGCTGCCCGGCGGTCATGCCGGTCCCGGCCAGCCCGCGTTCGACCGCCCGCACGACCACCCGGTGCACCGGCCACAGCCGCCGGATCACCTCGTGCAGCAGCCCCTCCACGGGCGGACCGCCGCCGCCGTTTCCCTGACTGACACTCATGGTGTCATCATGACACTGGAGGTGCCATCTGTGAACCTCGCGCGGCTCGGGTGCCGGAAGAAGACCCAGTGCGTCGAGGCGCCACGTGAGCAGGTCCATGCACGCGTGGATGCCGGGTGCCGGCGCGCCGGCGCACTCCCGAATCGCGACGATCGCCAGGACACGGTTGTGGCCGCCGGTGAGCAGTCGGTCGACCTCGGTGCGCCCCTCGGCGGGCAGCCGTTCCCACAGTGTGGTGTTCATCCGGGCAGTGAACCGCCCCGGTGGGCGGTGGGGCCACCGCATTTCCGCCGCCGGGCGCGCACCCGCCTCCCGGCGTGACCGGGATCGCCCCGTCTCGTCTCGCCACGCAGTCCGCCCGCCCGGACGCGGCGCGGCCCGCTATAGCCTGTGCGGCAGTCCCACCAGGCCCATCCGCACCATCGGGCAGAACCGGCGGGACGGCGGCGCGCGTCCAACGGCTGGACGCGTCAACAGGCGAACTGGGTGGAACGGACGATGAGCGGCGAGATCTACTTCAGCAACAACTACCGGGACCTGAGCGAGCAGCACGGGACGGGAGCCGGGTTCCAGTTCGAGTTCTCCTGCGCCCGGTGCTACGACACCTGGCGCTCGCCGTTCGAGGCGTTCACCACCGGCCAGATGGCCGGCTGGCTGAGCAAGGGCGTGAGTGCGGCCTGGAACCTGATAGGCGGCACCGCGAGCAACAGCATCTCCAACGCCGCGGACGGCCTGGCCGGCGCCAACTGGGGCACCTCCCGGGACGCCGCCTTCCAGCGGGCGATCGGCAACGCCGAGTCGCACTTCAACCGCTGCGCGCGCTGCACCCACTACGTGTGCGGCCGGTGCTGGAACAGCGCCCAGGGCCTGTGCCTGGGCTGTTCCCCCGACACCGCGGCGGAGGCCGTCGCCGCCCAGCAGCGCGGTCTGAACGACATGGTGTCGCAGCAGGCGTACCAGGTCGGCCAGCAGGCGGGGCAGGCGTACGACGTCACCACTCCGCGCCAACTCGTCTGCCCGCAGTGCCGGGCCGAGACCCACGGGACGGCGTTCTGCGCGGGCTGCGGGTTCCGACTGGCCCAGCCGTCCGCCTGTACCGGCTGCCAGGCCCAGCTGCCGGACGGGGCCGCGTTCTGTCCGACCTGTGGGACGCGCCGCTGACGGCCGCCGGGCCGACGCCGACCGTCGATCCATCGCCGGCCCGCCGGCCCGGCTCGCTTGACTTCGAGCGCACTCCACGTCCTGGCCTCCCCGTCGTGACGAAGGCACTGGTCACCGGCGGAACGAGCGGGCTGGGGCCGGCGATGGCCTCCGCCCTGGCCGCGGCGGGGGCGGCGGTCGCGCTGACCGGCCGCACCGGGCGACGGGCGGAGGGGACGGCGGCTGGCCTGCCGGGGGCGATCGGCCTCGAACCGGACGTGCGCGACGAGGCGTCGGTGGCGCGGGCCGTCGATCCGGCGTGGTCGCGGCTCGGCGGCATCGACCTGCTGGTCAGCAACGCCGGCCTCGGCATGAGGACCGTCAACCCGCGCTTCATGACCCGGCCCCGGGGCTTCTGGGAGGTGCCGCCCGACGCCTTCCGCGCCGTGGTCGACACCAACCTCACCGGCTACTTCCTGGTGGCCCGACCGCCACCGGCATGCTGCCCGAGGATGACCGCCCCGCCGGCCGGGAGCTCCTCGACCCCGCCGTCATGGGCCCGCCCGTCGTCTGGCTCGCCTCCCCGGAGGCCGCCGGCGTCCACGACCAACGCGTCGTCGCCACCGACTTCCCCCGGTGGCTCCGCGACCGCGAGCGTGCCGCCGAGCACGGCTGAGCCGACGTCGACGTGACACCGGCGAAACCCGCTTGCCCCCGAGCGTGCGACCACCTCGGCCGGGCGGCATGACCGACCTCCGCACCGACCGCCTGGGGGCACGGCTACGCCACCGAAGCGGCGCGAGCGGTCCTCGCCTTCGGCTTCGAGGCCCTCGCCGTCACCACGGCCGGCCACCTCCGCTCCCAGGCGGTGGTGCGCCGGCTCGGCATGACCACGGATCCGTCCGAGGACTTCGACGACCCCGGCGCGCCCGAGGGCCCGCTGCGCCGCAACGTCCTGTTCCGCATCGGGCCGCCCCGGCCCTGACGGGTCACTCACGTCACTCCGGTCACTCCGCCGCCGGTGGCTCCTCGGCCGTGAGGATCGCCAGCAGGCCGGGGAAGCGCTGCTCGATGTCGGCGCGACGGAGGGTGGCCATCCGGCTGTTGCCCCGGTCGACCTGGCGGACCAGCCCGGCCTCGCGCAGCGTGCGGAAGTGGTAGGTGACCGTCGCCTTGCCGACCGGCAGGGCGAAGGAACTGCACGTGCGCGCGCCGTCCTCGGGTCCGGCGGCCAGCTCCCGCACGACACGCCGCCGCAGCGGGTCGGCCAGTGCCGCCAGGACGCGGCCGAGCTCGATCTCCGCCGTGTCCGGGTGCCCCTCGTCGTCGGGCATCGTCGTCCACCTCCGCTCAGGTATGACTTGCATCGTACCTCTCCGGTCGCCTACGGTCCCGAGGTACGAGATCGCTCGTACCTCCCGAAAGGACCCGCCGTGACCCAGCAGCCCTTCACCCTCGTCGGCACCGCCCGCCCCAAGCCCGAACGCGTCGACGACCTGCGTCGGCTCCTGCTCTCCTTCGTCGAGCCGACCCGCCAGGAGCCCGGCTGCCTGGAGTACCACTTCCACGAGGACCGCGACGCCCCCGGCGTCTTCGTCTTCTACGAGGCCTGGCGCAGCGAGGAGGACCTGGACGCCCACCTCGCCCTGCCCCACATGCGCGACTTCTGGGAGCACCGGATGGACTACCTGGAGCGGGACCTGGAGATCCGCTGGCTCACCATGCACAGCCCCTACGAGTCGCCCGAGCGGCGCATCGCCCCGGTACGCTGACGCGATGCTGCTCCCCGCCGTCCCGCGCATCCGCCTGCGGCCGCCGTTCCGGCCGACCGTCGACACGCCGTTCGGCCCGCTCGCCTTCGAGACGAAGCTCGGGGACACCGCCCTCCTCCCGGCACGGCCCGACGAGCTCTTCACGCTGCCCGGCCCGGACGGCCGCCTGATCGCCCGCTGGACCCGCCCCTCGGCCCGCGTCGAACTGCTGCTCACCGGGTACGACCCGGAGCTGGACCCCGGGACCTGGGGGCCGCTGACCGACTGCCGGGCGGCCGTCTGGCGGATCGACGCCCGGGAGCCGCTGCGGCGGGTGCGGTTCTCGGCGTCGCTGCCCACTCCGCTCCCCGCCGGTGCCGACTCGGACTGGAACGGCGGCCAGGCGCTCGCCGCGTTCACCGTCGAGGACGAGCGGACCCGCCTCACCGTCGGCGGCCACGACGAGGAGGCGATCTGCGGGGCGGCCGAGGCGCGCGAGGCCCCCCGGCGCTGGACGGCGCTGCTGGACGAGGTGTACGCGCGTTCGTTCACCACCTGGGGCGTCGACGCGAGCGGCCGCCCCGACATGACGTGGACCCTGCCGCCCCTGGAGCCCGGCGACCACTGCGAACTCCCGGTGGTGGCCGCCTGGGCGCCGGTCGAGGACGACACCGCGAACACCTGGTACGCGGTCATGCCGTCCTCGACGGCGGTGCTGCGTCAGGTCGCGGCCACGGTCACGGACGGCCCCGCGCCCCGGCCTTGACGACCGCCCGCCCCGGCCCGCCGCGGCAGGCTAGGCTGCGACGATGGACCGCTTGACCGACGCGCCCGAGACCCCCGCCGAGCTCTCCGCGGAGCCGCCCGCCGAGCTCTCCGTCGAGCCCGAGCCGCCCGCCCCGGCCCGGGTGAACGACTACGACGGCTTCGCCGAGGCGTTTTCGGCGGAGACCGAGAACAACCTCCTCAACGCCTACCACGCCCGGCCGGCGATCCTCGCCCTCGCCGGGGACGTGACCGGCCGCCGGATCCTGGACGCCGGCTGCGGCTCGGGGGCCCTCTCCGCCGACCTGCGCGAGCGCGGCGCCGTCGTCAGCGGCATCGACTCCAGCGCCGGCATGCTGGAGCTGGCCCGCCGCCGCCTCGGTGAGGACGCCGACCTGCACGTGGGCGATCTGGGCGACCGACTGCCCTTCGAGGGCGGGGCGTTCGACGACGTGGTCGCCTCGCTGGTGCTGCACTACCTGGAGGACTGGGGGCCGACGCTCGCCGAGATGCGCAGGGTGCTCAGGCCCGGCGGCCGCCTGATCGCCTCCGTCCAGCACCCGTTCGTCGACTACGCGATCCAGAACCCCCGGCCCGACTACTTCGCCACCACCAGCTACACCGACGAGTGGACGTTCGACGGCCGCACCTACCCGGTGACCTTCTGGCGCCGCCCGCTGCACGCGATGACCGACGCCTTCACCGCTGCCGGCTTCCGCCTCACCACCCTCAGCGAACCCCAACCCGACCCGGCCGCACGCGAGTTGTTCCCCAAGGACTTCCACCACCTCTCGACCAAGATGAGCTTCCTCTTCTTCGTCGTCGAGGTCCCGGAGCCGCCGGCCGCCGCGAGCGACTGACCCCGTGCCGATGGGGGCGGCCCGTTGACGACGCGGGTCTGCACCACGTCCCACATCTCATGGGAGTGGTCGGGGAGGGCGGTACGGTCCGCCCCGGCGACACGATCGTGATCGAGCCGCCGGAGGGACCGCACCGCCCGCTCGAATGCGTCTGAGGCAGGACCTATCGGACGACCTCGGGAACCGGGCGCGCGTAGCCGAGGTCCGCCGGGGCGAGCGCGCCGGCGGGACCGGCCGCGCGCAGGACGACGTCCAGGACCCGGTCCGGGTCGCAGGCGTAACCGCCGCTCGCCCAGGCCGGGTTGGCCTCGACCACCGCCCAGCCGCCGTCGTCCAGCCGGCCGACGTCGACCACGACGGCGCTCGGCAGGCCGCCCGTCGCCAGGACGTCCGCCGCGAAGGCGAGTACGTCCGGCCCGACCTCGGGTGAGACGGCGAGCGAACCCGCGACCGCGTAGCGGCTCGCCGCGCGCACCTCGCCGTCCAGCACGAACAGGCGGTACTCGCTCGCGAACGCGACCACGTCGCTGACCAGCACGAGGGTGTCGTCGTCGAGCGCGTCCGGCCCGGGCAGACCGCTGCCGTCGGGGTACACCCGGGCCGGGAACAGCTTGTCGACCGGCGGCTTGAGGAAGGCCGGGCGGCGCAGCCGGCGCGCTTCGGCCAGCGAGGTGCACTCCACCCGGCGGGTGAGCAGCTCGGCGGGCAGCACGGTGAGCCAGTCGGCGGGCGGCTCCAGCGGCAGGATGTCCAACACCCCGGCGGCCACGTCCGCGAACAGCGGCCCGCCGTACAGGTGCGCGGGCCGCAACCCGGCGAGCCCGGCCGGGACCTCCCACCGCACGGCGGTGTGCGCCCGCAGCCCACGGTGCCGGGCACGGGTCAGCAGCTGGAGTCCGGTCTCATTGATCCGGGGCGCGAGCATCAGGAGCGTCATGGCGCCCCATGGTGGCCTGCGTCCGGTGGCCCCGGCCAGCGGATTTCCGCCGGCCGGGCACGTCGGTGGGCGTGCTGCGGAAGCCGGTCGAGACGCCCGCGACGCGGCCCGACGGTCGGGCCGCGACTCCTGGTGGCCGGGCCTGGCGGGTGTCGCCGGCGATGCCGAACGCCGGCCTACTGACCGTTGTGCGAGTACGCCGAGCCGGTCGGCGCCAGGGGGAAGGAGTTGTCGACTTCGGTGTGCGAATGAGGAAACCCGTTACCTCACGAGGTAGTTGTGGAGGTGCGAGGCGGCGTTCAGCATCGCCAGGCCGCGGTCCGTGAGCCGCTGCTGCCAGCCGGCGAGGGTGGCGCCGAGGGCGCTGGTGCCGCCGGCCGTGCGGATCTGCTCGACGACCGCCGCGATGTCCTGGAGCCGGTGGCCGCCGCGGCGCAGCAGGTGGGCGAGGTCGGCGTCGCGGACGTCGCTCGGGTGGAAGACGCGGTAGCCGGTCGCGGGGTCGCGGGCGGGTCGGAGGATGCCCGCCGCCTCCCAGGTGCGCAGGGTGGCGGGGGTCAGTCGGAGGCGGTGGGCGAGTTCGCCGATGCTGCGGGGGAGGGGGCCGGTGGGTTCCCCGGTGTCCCCGGGGACGGCCGCGGTGGCGAGGTGGTCGACGGCCGCGCGGACGGCGGTGAGGGTCTCGCGGTCGCGGAGCAGCTGGGTGTGCCCGCCGTGGACGGCGGTCAGGGCGTCGTCGGTCCGGCCGTCGTGCACGGCGTTCATGATCGCGCCGGCGGTCCGGTGCCCGTAGGCCCGCACGAGCGCGAGGAAGGTGCGCAGCGCCGTCGCGTGCAGCTCGGTGTAGATCCGGTACCCGGTGGCCGTCCGCTCGGCGGGCGGGAGGAAGCCGTCCTGCTCGTAGTTGCGGACGGCCTGGGGGGAGAGGCCGTGCTCGCGTGCGAGGTCGGCGGGGCGCAGGGTCGTCCGCTTGCCGCCGGGGTTGCCGGGGTTGCCGGGGTTGCCGGGGTTACCAGGGTTGCTGACCACTTTGAGACTTTATAAGAGATTCCTCGGGCCGAGAACCGCAAAAGTCTCAACCGGTCTTTCAGAGATACGCTTGAGGCTCATGACACAGGACATCCGAGACTTCCTGCCCTCGTCGTGCGGCCTGGTGGCGTACGGGGAGCCGACGCACCGGGAGCCGGCCTTAGGGCGGGCCCGCAACGAACTGTTCGCCCAGCTGGTCGGGCACGGCTTCCGGTCGATCGTGCTGGAGACCGACCGGGTGGCGGCGCTGACGGTCGACGCCTTCGTCCGGGAGGGGGTGGGGTCACTGGAGGGCGTGATGCGGGACGGCTTCACCCACGGCTTCGGCGAGCAGGAGCCGAACCGTCGGCTGGTGGCGTGGATGCGCGAGTACAACCGCACCCGGCCGGCGGAGGAGCGGCTGGCGTTCCACGGCTTCGACGCCCCCACCGAGAACGCGTCGGCCCCGAGCCCCCGCCCGTACCTCGAACACGCCCGTGCCTACCTGGGGATCGACCTGGACGTGGCGGCCCTGGTCGGCGACGACGAGCGGTGGAGCCGGACGGAGGCGGTGATGGACGCGGCGATGTCGCCGGGCGCCTCGCCGGAGGCGGACCGGCTGCGGGCGGTCGCCGACGATCTGCTCGGCCTGCTGCACGCCCGCGCGGCGGAGCTGATCGCGGCCACGTCGAGGGCGGAGTGGGAGGTGGCGAGGACGTATCTGACGGCGGGGGCGGGGCTGTTGAGGTACCACCGGCAGGCGGCGCGGCCGATGGAGCCGAGCGATCGGCTCGCGGGGCTGCTGGGGGCCAGGGACGAGATCATGGCCCGAAACCTGCTCGACATCCGGAGCCTGGAGGCCGGGCGGGGTGGGACGTTCGTGTTCGCCCACGACGCCCACCTCCGGCAGAACCCGAGCGTGTGGCGGATGGGAGAGAAGGACGTGACCTGGAACGGAGCCGGCCGGATCGTGGCCGCGTTGGTGGGCGGGGAGGAGTACTTCTTCGTGGCGGGAGGCCTCGGCCGACCGGGGCCGTGGCGGCTGGAGCCGGTGGGGGAGGAGTCTCCGCTCGCCGACGCCGATCTCCTGCTGGAGGTCGAGGGCGGTGATTCCGAGACGGGCTGACCCGGTTGTCGGAGGCTGCCTCTACGGTGAACACCCATGAGCTACGACGTGTCTTTCCTCGACCTGCGCCGGTACCCCCTGTGGGAGGCGATCGCGGCCGACGGCAGCGACCGGCGGACGACCGTTCCGCAGGACCTGGCCGACGCATGGCAGCGGATCACCCCGAGGGCGCTCGAACTGCTGGGTGACGCGGAGGTCGGCGGGAACGAGCGGTGGCTCAGCCTCGACCACGGCCCGTCCGGCCTCCAGCTGGGGGTGCGCGGCGCGGACGTGATGATGAACGTGCCCTACTGGCACCAGGGCGAGCAGGCGGAGCGGGTGATGGCGCTGGTGCGCGCCCTGGCCGTGATCGTGGAGGAGGAAACCGGCCTGAGCGCCTACGACCCGCAGACCGGCAACCTCCTCACCGGATCCCCGACCCAGGAGGCCACCGAGGTGATGAACAGCACCGCGGCCTGGGTCGCGCGTTACTGACGGAGACGGTCGACCTCCCCGCCCATGGCCAACTCGCCGCCGCCTGCGCGGGTGTGGCGGTCCCGGCGCGGGACGCAGCCGCCGTCGTGGCTGCGTGAGGCCTTCTACGTCCGGCCGGCCGATGAGGCCGCCGCGGCGGCCTCATCGGCCGCCGTGCAGCCGTCCCCAGCCCGGTGCTGGTGGTCGCCGGGGCCGAGGACGGGGTGGCGGGCGTCGACAAGCCGCGCCACGTCGCGTCCTGCTACCCGGCCGGTCGACTGGAGGTGCTCGCCGGGAGCGGGCACTGGCCGTGGGTCGACGAGCCGACGGCCTTCCGCGACCTGGTCACCGGCTTCCTGGCCGACTGACGCCGGTCACGCGGCCTCGACCAGGCGGAAGGCCAGGCAGACCAGGGGCGTGTCGTCCTCCACGCGGCTGCCTGCCCGCTCCCAGTAACCGCGGTGCCCGGCGCGCCACTCCTCCAGCGAGGCATCGCCCTCGCCCTCCGCCCGGGCGTGCTCCCAGGTGACCTCGGCGAACGGCTTCACCTCCACGCCGGTGATCTCGATGACCCCGACCGACCGCCCGTCGTCGTCCAGCAGCACCAGCCGCTCACCGGGGTACTCCAGGCCCTCCACCTCCTCGGCGTACTCCGCCAGCAGGCCGGTGGTGGCGGTCTTCCGACCGGCCAGGGCCAGGGAGTTCAGCTTGGCCCGGAGTCCTCCGGGAGTGCCGAGTTCCATCGACCGCATGCCATTGACCCGTGGCCACATTCCGCCATCGTCCCTTCCGAGCGCCGCCGACCGGTTGATCGTCTCCGTCCGACGATAAGGGGTCCGGGGTGGCCGGGCGGAGGCGAACACCTCGTTAGACAGGTTAGCCTTACCTAAATTCAGGTGAGAGGAGACGGTCCTGACCAGCACCACCGCCCCCGCGCGCTTCCTGCTCTTCCCGCTCCAGGTGGTCCGGGCCGCCCGGATCACCCCGCACATGGCCCGCATCACCCTCGGCGGCCCCGCCCTCGCCGGATTCGTCAACGGCGGGCTCGACCAGCGGGTGAAGCTCCTGCTGCCCCGCCCCGGGCAGACCGAACCCCTGGTGCCCGAAGGCGAGGAGGAGTTCGGCTGGTACCGGAGCTGGCGGGCGATGGACCCCGCTGTCCGCCCGGTGCTGCGCACCTACACCGTCGGCGCGCGGCGCCGCGACCCCGACGAGGTCGACATCGACATCGCCGTCCACGGCGACCACGGACCGGGCTCGCGCTGGGCCGTGACGGCGGCGCCCGGCGACCGGGTGATCGTCTACGGGCCGGCGGTCGAGGAGGCCGGCGGCGTCGAGTTCCGGCTGCCCGACGGGGCGGACTGGGTACTGCTCGCGGGGGACGAGTCCACGCTGCCCGCCGTCGCCGCGATCCTCGGCGAACTGCCCGTGGGCCTGCCGGTGAAGGTCTTCGCCGAGGTCGAAGGGCCGCAGGAACACGCCTATCTGCCCGCCGGCCGCCCGGACACCGACATCACCTGGCTGCACCGGGGCACCCCGGGGACCCCCGCCCTCCCCGACGCCGTCCGTGCCGCCGAACTGCCCGGCGGCACGCCGTACGCGTGGATCGCGGGCGAGGCGGCGGCCGTCCGCGAACTGCGCCGCCACCTGGTGCGCGAACGCGGCTACGACCGGCACGCCGTCTGCTTCATGGGCTACTGGCGGCTCGGCCGCACCGCGGACCAGCGCGCCGACGAGCCGGTGGAGGCGGACCCGGAGTGAGGCGGGGATGGCCCGAACGGCCCGACGGGGTCGAGTCCGGATTCGAGGAGCGTCGAAGACCTTTGCCCGGCCGCCCCGCGCGCGGTGAGACTCTTCGAGGCAACCCGCCACCAGGAGAAGTGACCTGAGGAGAGTGTCCGTCATGAGGATCGCGCGTTCCCTCGTCCCCCGTACCGGTGTCGCCCTCGGTGCCGTGCTGATGGCGGCCGGACTGCTGGGCGGTACGGCCGCCCAGGCCGCCGACGGCGCCCCGGCCGCGAGCGCCCCCGCCGCCCCGGCTGCCGCCGCGGTGTCCGACGCCGACCAGACCGTCATCCACGGCACCGCGGGCCTGAACCGCGGCGAGAGCTGGTCCTCACCCGACGGCAGCACCGTGCTGTACCAGCAGTGGGACGGGCATGTGGTGCTGTACAAGAACAACGTCGCCATCTGGACGGCCGTCGGCACGTACGGCGTCGGCACCTACCTCTACATGCAGGCGGACGGCAACCTCGTCGCGTACGACGCCGGCATGCGCGCCGTCTGGAACAGCCGGACGCCGTACCACCCGGGCGCCTACCTCGCCGTCCAGAACAGCGGCAACCTGGTCGTCTACTCGGGCAGCACCCCGCTCTGGTGGTCCAACTACCGACCCGGCGGCTCCGACCCGACCGACCCCGAGTGCCGCCCGGGCCGCCTCTGCCCGTGACCCGGTGAGCGCCGTGAAGGGGTGACGCCGGAACGCCGGAGTCCCGCCGCGCCCTACCGGCGCGGCGGGTCGATCCGGGTGCGGGCCGGGGCGAGGAGGCGGTTGAGCAGTTCGGCGCCCTCGGCGGTGTCCAGCGCGACCGGCGCCGGGCCCGCCGGCTTGACCATGGCGGGCGCGTCGCCGCGCTCGTAGAGGATGCAGGCGCTGCTCCCCAGGTCCCGCTTGGACGGCCACCGCAGGCCGTGCGCCCACGGCGCCTGGCCGCGGATCCAGGCCGCCCAGCGGCGGGTGTGCGGGTAGGCCTCGGGGGTGGAGTGGATCAGCCACTCGTCCTGGTGGACGGCCGCGAGCTGGTCGAGCGTCATCAGGCCGACCAACGGGATGTCACAGGTGGTCTCGATCCGCGACAGCACCCTGCCCCGCACCGCGGCGCGCCGGACCCGCCGCCAGCCGCGCTCGTCGAACGGGACGCCGCGCACCAGCGTCTCCATCACCGCCGTCCGCTCGGAGAACCCGGCGTACAGGTACGGCAGGTGGGCGCCGTCGCCCTGGTAGGAGCAGAACCGGCCGCCCTCGTAGTGGGTGTCGGAGGGGTTCGGGTTGAACGCGGTGGCCGGGTACGCCGCCAGGTGCACGCGGTGCAGGACGGTGCCGGCGGGCAGGATGTCGCGGTGCGGAGTGGCGCGCACGGTCGGGGCGGGGACCTTCACGTCGGGCATGCCCTCACCACTCCGCGATCTCGGCGCGGGCGGCGGCGAGCAGCGTGTGCTCACCGGCGGTTCCCAGCAGGCGGGCGGGCACGGCGTCCAGCCAGGCGTTGGCGCCCAGCCACCAGTCCGCCACGCCCCACGGGTCGTCGTCGGCGTCGAGCAGGCGGTTGACGGCCACGACGACGGGCAGCGGGCGGCCGGAGTCGTCGTCGAACTGGAAGGACGGGAGGCGGACGGTTCCCTGGCGGTCGGTCAGCCGGATGAGGTCGGGGTCGGCGGGGTCGTGCCCGCCCGCCCGGTAGTCGGCGGCGGTGACGGAGTCCGCGGCGAGCAGCCAGTCGTCGGCGTCGTCGGGCGGCGTGGGCGGCCCCAGGAGCACCGCCCCGAGGTTGCCCACGCTGACCACCCTGGTACCGGACGCCGTCACGTCGCCGCCGCCCCGGGCGTAGCGCACGTTGTCGTCGAGGAGCCGGCGCACCGGGTGCCCGTCGGGAAGGGCGGCGCGGACCAGTCGCTGGACCTTGCGCGCGATGCGCTCCGGATCGCCGGTCGTGTCCGCGGCGAGCGCCCGGAGCCCGGCCCGGGACGGCTCGTCGAGGAGCTCCCAGATCTCGCCCCAGTGCTCACGCAGGGCTGCCAGTACGTCCTCCGGCACCATCGTCCCTCACCCCCCCCGCCCGCTCCCGGTCCCGCTCCCGGTCCGATCTGCTGTTCTGCAGCTCTGCTGCGCGCCTGTCGGCCGTCCGCCAGGGTAGCGCGTCGCGGGGCTCCGCGGGCGGTGATCTCGGATTCGCAAAGGCAGGACGGATCAGGCCGGTTCTGCGGCATGATGGTTGCTCAGCAGCACCTCGGGGGCGGTGCCGGTGTGCGAGCGGTCGTTCGACATGTGGCGCGTTCCCGGTTCGTGCCGCAGGTCACGACTCGCGCTCGGAAGGCGGCCGGTGAGCATTTCTGCGGGATACGGGTGGTCCTACGTCGATCAGGAGGCCGAGCGCCGGCGGCAGTTGCGCGCCCGGTTGGCCGCTGAGGCCCAGCGCGCCGCGAACCTCCGGCAGGCCGAGGAGGCCCGGGTGGCGCTGCGGGCCAGGCTGGCCGCCGAGGAGCGCCGGGCCGGGCTGCGGGCCAAGCTCAATGAGCTGGGCGAGGAGGCGCAGGGGCTGCGCGGCGAGGCCCAGCGGCTGCGGCGCGCGTACCGGACGGACCGGGTGACCGTGGAGACGGTCACCGTCCGGGCGGGGGCGGACGAGGCCGAGCTGACGCGGGCGGTCGAGCGGGCGTGGGCGGCCAACGCGCGTGCGGCGCGGGAGTTGGAGGAGGCGGTCCAGGACGTCTGGTCAGCGGTGCTGCCGGAGGCGGTGGTCGAACCGGAACGCCCGCGTCCGGCCCGTTCCGGCCGGGGTGGTGCAGCCGATCCCGTGGCCGCCGCCGAGGCCGCCGCTTCCGCCGCTTCCGCCGCCGAGGCCGCCGAGCGTGAACGGGTCGAGCGGATCGAGCGGGTCCGGTCCGGCGCCCTCGTCGAGGCGCAGGCGATCCTGGACCGCGACGTGCCCCGCTGCGACCCGGTCGACCTCGAACGGGTCGCCGGCCTGGTGCGCACCCTGAAGGCGGCCGGTACCGTCTCCGACGTCCGGACGACCCTCACCGACCTCGCCGCGCTCGTCCAGCACTCGGTGCAGCGCCGCACCCGCGAGGAGGAGCGCGCCGAACAACGCGCCGCCCTGGTGGAGCTGGCCCAGGACGCGGAGCCGGCCGACCGGGACCGGCTGGTCGCCGACCTCGCCGCCGCCGAGGACCCGGCGTACCTGCGGCCCGCCGTGGAGGCGGCCGTGGCCCGGGCGGACGCGCGCCGCCACCGGGCGCCGGTCGCGGCGGCGCTCGCCGAGGTGCTGCGCGAGCGGGACTACCAGGTGGGCGCGGACTTCGCGGACCTGCTCGCCGAGGAGGGCGAGGTGGTGGTGCCGTTCGGCGATCCGGACCCCGGGCGTACGGCGACATCCGGCGCGGGGGAGACGGACGACGAGCCGCCCGCCTCCGGCTACGGGCTGCGGCTGGTGCTCGCACCGGACCGGGCGACCCTGTCCACGGCGGTCGTCCGCCGCGACGACGCCGGCACCGCCGACGGGGAACAGGGCGCGGAGGAGGAAGAGGAACGGGACGAGGCCGTCCAGGAGTGGTTCTGCGACGAGCAGTTGCCCGCCATCGAGGACGGCATCCGGCAGCGCGGTGTCCAGTTGCAGCGGACGTCCGCGATGCCGCCGGGCGCGCTGGCGGCCGGACTCGTCCCGGGCGGCTGGTGGCCGCAGCCGCCGTCCGAGGCCGCGCCGCCGCGCCGCCGTCCGAAGCCGAAGAAGCGCGACGCCAGGACCGAGTCGACCGGCTTCCGCACCAAGCCGCAGGAGCGCCACCGTGACCGCTGAGCCCCCTCCCGAGGACCGCGCGGACCTGCGAAAGGACGCCGCGGCGGCGCCGGACGAGGACAACCCGGCCACCGGCACGCCCAGTTGGATCCGCGAGCTGGACATGGCGCTCACCGTCTACCCGCAGGTGCTGCTCACCGGCAACGTCCGCGACCAGTACCTGCTGCCCGACGACCACGCCGCCGGCAGCAGCGAGACGCTCGCGCCGTACAGCCTCGGCGGAGTGGTCGAATCGCTCTGCGCGGCCCGCGAGTACGGGGCGATCGCGTTTGTCGACCAGGTCAACGACCGCATCGCCCTGCTGCGGCTGAGTGCCACGGTGGAGCAGATCCCCCGGGCGATCCGGGAGTTCGTCGAGCGCGACGAGCGGTGGCGGCGCGGCGGCGGCGGTCAGCGGTCGGACGGCTCGGCGGCGAACGGTCCGGCGGCGAACGGCTCCGGTGAGGGTGGTTCCGGAGAGGGCGACGACGGTGAGCCCGACATGCTGGACCGTCTGCGCGACGCGATGGTCGCCGTCGTCCAGCACCCCGGCCCGCCGATCGCCCTGGTCGTCCCGTATGCCGGCCGGCTGGGGTCGCCGCAGGCGCCCGTCGCCGGTGAAGCCGCCCGACTCTTCGCCGCAGCCGAGGAGTTGGGTCACACCGCGCGGCCGGTGCAGGGCGCGACCGCGGTCACGCCGTACAACACGGTGGTCTGGGTGGTGGAGCGGCAGGAGGAGCTGCCCAGGGAGTTCGCGGTCGGCAGCCGCGCCCTGCGGGTGATCAACGTGCCGGAGCCGCCGCACGACCAGCGGCTCGCGGCGGCGCGGCACGTGGTCGGCGGACTCGCCCGCTACCAGGCGGCGACCGGCGGACCGTCCCTCACCGCGGAGGAGACCGCGGCGGCGACCAAGGCGCTCGCCAACTCCTCGCACGGGATGGGCAGTTCCGAGGTGATGGCGATCGGCCGGATGGCCCTGGACCGCGGCCTTCCGGTCCAGCGGCTCGACGAGGCCGCCCGCCTCTACCGGATCGGCGTGCTCGACAACCCGTGGGCGACCGCCGAACTGCGCGAACGCATCGTCGACGGTGAGGAGTTCCTCAACAGCAAGGTGATCGGCCAGCCGCACGCCGTCCGCCGCACCCTGGAGATCTTCATGCGCTCGGCGGCCGGGCTCAACGGCGCCCAGGCCTCCAGCTCGCCCAGCCGGCCGCGCGGAACGCTCTTCCTGTCCGGCCCGACCGGAGTCGGAAAGACCGAACTCGCCAAGGGCGTAGCCGAGATGATCCTCGGCAAGGACGCCCGGCCGATCCGCTTCGACATGAGCGAGTTCGCCGAGGAGCACGCCCGCGACCGTCTGATCGGCGCCCCGCCGGGCTTCGTCGGCCACGACGCGGGCGGTGAACTCACCAACGCCGTCAGGGCCAACCCGATGAGCGTGCTGCTCTTCGACGAGATCGACAAGGCGAACCCGCGACTGTTCGACCTCTTCCTGCAGATCCTGGAGGACGGGCGGCTCACCGACGGGCACGGTGCCACCGTCTACTTCACCGAGTGCGTACTGATCTTCACCTCCAATCTCGGCATCACCGCGATGGTGGTGGGCGATCCGCCGAACGGCGGGGCCAAGGCGGACGGCGAGGAGCCCGGCGGCGGGGCGGCGGTCGCGGACGGGAGCGCCGGGAGCGGTGGGAGTGGCGGGAACGGCGGGAGCGCCGGGGCGTACGGGAGCGCCGGGCCTCGCACGGTCCGGCGGGAACTCAGCCGTCACGACGATCCGGTGATGGTGCGTCAGGCTCTGCGCGACGCCTTCGACGTCTTCTTCAACGACCAGATCAAGCGGCCCGAGCTGCGCAACCGCTTCGGCGACAACTTCATCCCGATGGACTTCATGCAGGAGAAGTGGGTGCCGCAGATCCTCGACAAGGCCATCGCCTCGGTGGCGTCCCGCGTCCAGGAGGTCCACGGCGCCGCACTCACCCTCTCCGACGACGCCTGGGAGGTGCTGCGGGTCGAGGCCACCCGGCGGCTGGACCACGGCGGTCGCGGTGTGCTGACCGCCGTCGAGTCGGCGCTGGTCAACCCGCTGGCCAGGGAGATCTTCCGGACCCCGCCGCGGCGCGGCGACCGGATCGAGGTGGTCGCCGTCGAGGGTGACGAGGACGGCGAGGGCTACCGCCTGGAGGTCGAACGGTGGCCGGCCTGAGCGCGGACGGGACGGCCGGCGTGGCCGGCCCGGTCGTCCCGGCCGCTCTGGTCGCCCAGGTCTCCAGGCCGGTGACCGCGCTCGGCCCCGGCCGACGGCTCGGCGTCTGGTTCCAGGGATGCACGCTGGCCTGCCCCGGCTGCATGTCCCGGCACACCTGGGACCCGTCCACCGGGCGGGAGTTGACGGTCGACCGGTTCGCCGCCCTGTGGCAGGCCGCGCTCGCCGACGGTCTCGACGGCCTCACCGTCAGCGGCGGCGAACCCCTGGAGCAGCCCGCGGCCCTCGCCGCGCTGCTCGCCGCCGCCGACGCGGAACGCCGCCGGGCCGGGGCCGTCGCCGACCTGCTGGTGTACACCGGCTGGGAGCCGGAGGAACTGGCCGCCGACCCGGCCACCGCAGCCGCCCTGGACGGGGCGGACGCGGTGATCACCGGCCGCTACCGGGCCGGGCAGCCCACCCGGCTGGCCTGGCGCGGCTCGGCCAACCAGCGGCTCGTCACCCGAACGGCGCTCGGCCGCGAGCGGTACGCGCCCTTCCTGGAGCACCGGCCGGAGCGGCCCGAACTCCAGGTGCACGTGAGCGAGGGCGAGGTCCGGGTGATCGGGGTGCCGCGCCCCGGGGACCTGAGCCGGATCGAACGCGACCTGGTCCGGCGCGGCGTGACACTTCGGGAGAACTCTTGGCGACCGTGATCTACCGCTGCCCGGTGGGCGCGCCGGGGGAGTGTCCGACCTCGGCCACCCGGGGGTACTGCCAGGTGCACATGTTCCAGCAACTGGAGCGGTACGACCCGGTCGAGGACACGCCGCCGCCCTCGCCGCCGACACCGCCTGCGCCACCCACGCCGCCTGTGCCACCCACATCGCCGGCACCGCAGGCCGCGCCGCCCGTCGACGCCGCGGACCGTGAGCCCGGGCCCGGGCCCGGGCCGGTTACCCGTCCGGCGCGTCCAGCCCGTCCGGCGCGTCCTGCCCGTCCGGCCGGACCGGCCCGGCAGCCGGTGGTCCGGCTCGCCCTGGTGATCGCCGGGGCCCTGCTGCCCGTCCGCGCCGAGGGCCGGCGCGGGGGCGGCGGACTGGCCGTCGGCCGCGACGAGCCCGACTGCGCCGCCGTCCCCGGCCTGGCCGCCCTCGACCAGCTCTCCCGCCACCACGCCCGGCTGCGCTGGATCGACGGCGCGCTGCACGTCGAGGACCTGGACTCGACCAACGGCACGTTCGTCGACGGCCGCCGGATCACCACCCCGACCCGCGTCGGGCCGGGCGCGCGGCTGCGGTTCGCGCTGGACGTGGACGCCCAGGTGATCGAGATCGACGAGTTCGGCGCACCCCGGTGAGCGGGGGACGCGAGGAGGAGAACGGCGCGATGGCCGACACACCGCCGGAGCCGAGCCCGGCCACCCGCAAGCAGGGCCGCGGGCGGGCGAACGGCCGGGGCCGCGCTGGCGGCCGGCCCCCGCAGCCGGACCCCGGGGACGGCGGCACCACCGCCGCCGCCGAGAGCCCGCGCACCCGCGTCCAGCGCGCGCGCCCGACCCCCGCTCCCGGCCCCGGCCCCAGTGGAGCCGTCCCGGGCCCGCGCACCCGCGTGCAGCGCGGCGCCCCCACCCGCGTCCAGCGGCCGGGCGGCCCCGCCGGACCCGCCGGACCCGCCGGACCCGCCGAGCCCGGCGAGTCGGCCGAACCCGCCACCCCCGCCGCGTCGGCCTCCGACCCGTCCGGCGCCTTCCCCGCCGCCCTCACCGACCGCTACCACCCCCTGGGCCCCGTCGGCTCCGGCAGCGAGGGCACCGTCTGGCACGTCCGCCGCGCCGACGGCGCCGGCGAGGCGGCCGTGAAGGTCGGCAACCCCGGTGTGCGGGCCGACACCGAACTCCTCGCCCACCTCGCCGGGGACCCCGTCTTCCGCCGGCACGTCCCCGAGATCCTCGGCCACGGCCAGGTCGAGCACGCGGGCGCGCTGTGCGACTGGATGGCGATGGAGTACCTCCCGGTCACCCTCGCCGACCACGTCGACGAGCTGCGCACCCGGCGCCGCCTGGACCGGCGCGGCGAGAGCGAGCGGATCATCCGTGAACTGGTGGACCTGCTGGCCTTCTGGCAGAGCACCATCGCGCGCAACCCGGTCGACTTCAAGCCCGCCAACATCCTGGTCCGCCCCGCCGGGACGGACGGCCGCTCCGCCGCCCAGTTCGTGGTGGCCGACTTCGGCGGCGTCGCCAAGCTGACCGCCAGCCGCCGCTTCTCCGCCGACATGCAGGTCACCGTCGCCTACATGGCGCCCGAACAGCTCGCCGGCCACAACCATCCGGCGGGCCCGTGGTGGGCGCTCGGCACCATCCTCTACGAGGTGTTCACCGGCGCCGGCCGCTACCGGCGCGCGGACGGCGGGCTGATCAGCGACGAGGCGCTGCAGATCCGGCTGGTGATGGACGCCGAGGTGGACGTCTCGGCGATCCCCGACGAGCGCCGCCGACTGCTGCTCCAGGGCCTGTTCACCAAGGACCCCGCCGACCGCTGGACGGCGGACCAGGTGCGCGCGTGGCTGACCGGCGGCAGCCCGGAGGTGGTCCGCAGCCGGGTCGACCCGCCGCAGCCCGAGCCCGTCCCGACTCCGCCCGCGCACCGTCCGATCGCCTTCCGCGGCCAGGACTTCCGCGATCCGGCCGCGCTCGCCGAGGCGCTGCTCGGACGGTCGGCGGACGCGGCGGCGTGGCTGGTCAGCGGTGGTGCGCGGCGGCTGCGCGACTGGCTTCGGGACGAGGTGAAGGACACCGTCCTGGACCTGCACTACCTCAAGGACGTCGAGCGCGGCACCCCGGCCGACAAGTCGGCGGCGGCCTCCCGGGCGGTGCTGGCGCTCGGCGTGGCGTTCACGCCGGAGGCCGTCCCGTACGTGCGGGACCGCCGGGTGGACGCGGCCGGGCTCGCCCAGCTGGCGGGGGAGGCCGACGGGCCGGGATTCGTCGAGGAGCTGGTCACCGCCGGGCTGGTCGGGCTCGCCGCCCGCTTCCACTGCGGGCACGCCGACTGCCGGGAGGGGGCCTGCGCCCGGCTGCTCGCGCTCAGCGGGACGGCGGCCGTGCTGGACGCGGTCGAGCGCGAGGCCCGCACCCTCGGCGGGCGCACCGGCGGCGGTGGGCTGACCGCGAACGAACGGGCGGCCGCGCGGCGTTGGGTGCTGCTGCTCGCCATCCAGCCGCAGCAGCAGCGGCGCGCCGTCGTCCGGCGGCTCTCCCTGCTGCCGGGCCCGCTGGCGGCGCTGCCCACGGGGGTCCAGCGGGCGGCCGCCGCCGTCGAGGCCGTGGCGGCGCGGGTGCGTATCGGTGATCGTGACGGTTTCCGTCGGTGGTCGGACCTCAGCCGCCGCGCGCTCGCCGCCGATCCGACGACGGCCGACGGACGGGGCGTGCTCGCGGCGGCGGCCGTGCTGCAGGTGCGCAGCGTCCGGGCGGGCGGCGCGGATCGCGGGCGCGCCCGCGGGGAGCGGAAGGTGGATGTGCGCGCCTGGTGGGGCGGCGCACGCACCGCGCTGCCCCGGCGCGCGGTGGCGGCCGTGTTGCTGTTCTTCGCGCTCGGCCTCACGCTCTGGTCGGGGGCGGTGCTGCGGTTCGCCGTCGACTTCGGCGCGGGCGGGCGGCTGCTGCCGGGCGGTCCCTTCGACGGCCCGCTGCGGACGGTCGGCGAGGCCGCGGCGCTGGCGACGGCCGGCCAGCTCGGTGCGGTGCTGGTCGCGGCGGTGGCGGTGGTCGCGTTCCCGGCCCGGGTCGGGCGGCGGATGCTGTTCCTCGTGGTCGCCGCCTCGCTCACCATCGGCTATCTGCACCTCGGCCCGCCGATGACGGTGCTCGAAGCGCCGCAGCCGGTGGTCGACCGGGTGGTCAGGTTCGGTGGCGGAATGGAGAACTGGACGGGTGTCGGCGCGCTGGCGGCGATCGTGCTCGCGCTGTACCTCAACAACCGCCCGGTGACCTGGCTGCTCACCTCCGCCCACACGGCCTCGGAACGGGCGGCCGGTGACCGTCGGCGCGCCGCCGCCCGCCGCCGCGCCGCCCGCGGGGGCGGGGTCGTCGGCTTCCGCGACCGGCTGCTGTTCTGGCTGGGCGGGACCCTCGTGCTGACCCTGCTGCTGTGGTCGGCGGTCGAGGTCCGGATCGCCGTCGTCGACCGGGACCGCCACCTCACGCCGGAGTCCTGGGGCACCGGCCAGGTCGGCGCCGCCTACCAGGCCGACTACCTGCTGCTCCTGGCCTTCCTCGCCTTCCTCGCCGCCTGCGCCACCCCCGGCGCGGCCCGCCGCCTCCTCGCCGGCTCCGCGGTCGGCACGGCCGTGCTCGGCGCCTGGCCCCCGCCCCTGGGCCCCTTCGAAGCCCTCCGCATCCCCGTCCTGGGCCCCTGGTTCCGTTCCCTCGCCACCCTCTGGGGCCATGCCGCCTTCTGGGCCGCCCTCCTCCTCATGCTCCCCCTCGCCTGCTACCTCGCCCTCTGGACCACCCGCCGCCTCCCCACCCCCGCGGCGGAGTAGGAAGTCGGCCCAGCCGACTTCCCACCCCACCCGCCCGCGCAATCCATGCGCGTAGGCAACTTGGAGTCGGGTGGCTGGTGGGCTTCGGAAGTCGGGCCCGCCGACTTTCTGCTCCGCTTCCGTCGATCCATGCGCGTGCGAGAGCGGGAAGTCGGGCCGGCCGACTTCCTACTCCCGCTCGGGGTCAGTGTGGGCGCAGGCCGTCGAGGAGGACTGTCAGGATGTGCTCGCGGGCGGCTGGGTCGGGGCCCAGTTGCTCCAGGGCGGCGTTGGTGCCGACGAGGAGGGCGAGGAGTTCGGGCAGGGTCAGTTCGGGGCGGGCGGTGCCGGCGAGCTGGGCGCGCCGCAGGAGGTCGGCCAGCAGTTCGCGGATCGCGGCCGAGGGGGCGCGCAGGGAGGTGTGGACGTCGACCCCCGCCGCCGTGAGCGCCTGGGCGAACGCGCTCTTGCCCACCGACTGTTCGGCGATCAGCCGGAAGCAGGCGAACAGGGCGTCGGCGGGCGCGGATTCGGCGGCCACCCGGGCCGCCCCGGCGGCGACCGTCTCCAGTCGGCGCACCATCACCGCCTCCAGCAGCGCCTCCTTGGTGGGGAAGTGGCGGAACAGCGTGCCGACCCCGACCCCGGCGGCGCGGGCGATCTCCTCGGTCGGGACGCCGACGCCCCGAGTGGTGAACACCTCGGTGGCGGCGTCCAGCAGTCTGGCCCGGTTGCGGGCCGCGTCCGCCCGAAGCGGACGGTCCTGAGTGCCGGTCAACTCTCCAACTCCCTTTTCTCGTTGGCAGGAACGACGGACGCCCGGCCCTGGACAACCGGAGTGGTCAGTCCGTATGGTCTAAGCGGAGTCGCCGGTCCGGTTCCGGTGGCGCACACATCGTTCCGGGGGTTGATCATGTCCGAAACGCGCTCGCCGCGCGAGGTCTTCCACGCGCTGCTCGACGGCATCACGGCCGGTCGGTTCGCCGAACTGGCCGGGCTCTACGCCGAGGACGCCGTGGTGGAGATGGTGTTCGAGCCGGTCGGCCCGCGCAGGTTGGAGGGGCGCGAGGCCCTGCGGGAGCGTTTCCTCGCCGTCGGTGAGCACTCGCCGCTGGACCTGGGCGCCCGTAACGTCGTCGTCCGCGCGACCGACGACCCCGAGGTGGTCGTCGGCGAGTGGGACTACGACGTCCGCCACCGCACCACCGGGCGGGAGTCGACCGTCGCCAACCTCCAGGTACTGCGCGTGCGTGACGGCCTCATCGTGCACAGCCGCGACTTCCACGACCACCTCGCCCTCGCCGACCTCCTCGGCTCCCCGCCGCAGCCGGCCGCGCGGTAGCCGCTGCCGTCCGGGTGCTCAGCGCGCGAGGAGCCGGCGGAGCCAGCGGATCCGGGCGTCGCGGGCGTCCCGGCTGAGCGCCGCCTCCGGCGCGAAGGTGTCGAAGCCGTGGAACGCGCCTGGCCAGACGTGCAGTTCGGCCTCGCCGCCGGCCCGCCAGATCCCGTCGGCGTACGCCACGGCCTCGTCGCGGAAGGTCTCGGCCGACCCGACCTCGACGTAGGCCGGGGGCAGCCCCGACAGGTCCGCGGCCCGCGCCGGGGCCGCGTACGGCGGCAGCTCGGGGGCGCCGTGGAGCTCGCCGAGCGCGGCCCGCCAGGCCGTCGTGTTGGAGGTCCGGTCCCAGGTGTCGTGGCCGGCCAACTGGCGGGCGGAGAAGCTGTTGTTGCGGTCGTCGAGCATCGGGCTCAGCAGCAGCTGTCCGACCGGGGCCGGCCCGCCGCGGTCGCGGGTCAGCAGGGCGAGCGCCGCGGCGAGGCCGCCCCCGGCGCTCTTGCCGCCGACCACGACACGCCCGGCGTCGACGCCCAGCCGCCGCGCGCGGTCGGTCGTCCAGCGCAGCCCGGCGAAGCAGGCCTCGACCGCGGCCGGGTACGGCGCCGCCGGCGCCAGCGGGTACTCGACGGAGATGACGGCGATCCCGAGCGGCTCGGCCAACTCCCGCAGCAGCCGGGGGAGTACCGACCAGGCGTTGCCGGTGATCAGACCGCCGCCGTGCAGGTAGTAGAGCAGCGGCAGCGGCCCGCCCGCCCCGGTGGGCCGGGCACTCACCAGCCGTACGCCCGACGCGTCCAGCTCCGCCACCTCGAACCGCCCGCCGTCCCGCAGCACCTCCACGGTCGGGCGGGGGCGGACGGCGGCGTCCCGCTCCTGCCACGCGGCGAGGTTCTCCGGGGTGACCGGCCCCCGCGCCACCGCCCCCGCGGACGTCAGCGCGGCACTCAACTCCGGATCGAACGGCGGGGGAGTCGCAGCCCCGCCGCCCTCGCTGCCGCCCCTCATGAACCCCGCCCGCCCCTCGTCCCGTCGTCCCTGCCGGAGGCCCCGACCCGCCCAGCCTGCCAGGCCGGACCGCCCGGCACCCCGCCGGAGTGGAAAGTCGGCTGGTCCGACTTCCCACTCCGGCGCCCGGTTTCCGGCCTCGGGGCTACTTGCCCGGCGGGATGTCGTAGACGTGGTCGGGGGTGATCACGCTGGTGATGGCCCGGCCGAGCAGGGTGCTGGGTTCGGAACCCTGGGACGAGATGTCGGTGTTGAGCAGCACGACCAGAGTCGCGCACTCCTCCGGCAGGTAGATGGTGAGGCTCTCGTAGCCGGGCAGCGAGCCGTTGTGACCGATCCACCCGTTGATGTCGAAGATCCCGAGGCCGTAGCCCGCACCGGGGACGCCGGTCGGCAGGACGGCCAGGCGCTGGGCCTGGGTGCCGGGCGACAGCAGGGTGCCGGTGGCGACGTCCTTCGCCCAGTGGCTGAGGTCGTGCAGGTCGGAGACCAGCGCGCCCGCCGACCAGGCCCACGAGGGGTCCCAGTGCGTGGAGTCGGCGACCGCGCCGCTGGGGGTCTGGTCGGTGTAGCCGTGGGCGTACGGCTCGGGGAGTTCGGTGCCCCGGGGGAAGAGGGTGCGGCGCAGCCCGCTGGGCTCGGTGATGCGGTCGTGGACGAAGGCCTCCAGGCTCCGGCCGCTCACCCGCTCGACCAGCAGGCCGAGCAGGATGTAGTTGCTGTTCGAATACTGGAACTGCGAGCCCGGCGCGAACTCGTTCTCGTGCTTGTAGCCGTACGCGAGCAGTTCCTCGGGGGTGAAGACGCGGTTCGGGTCGGCGAGGAACGCGTTGATGAAGTCCTCGTCCGAGCTGTACGGGAAGAGGCCGCTGCGCATGTCGAGCAGGTCGCGCACCCGGATGTCCTCGCCGGACGGGACGCCGTCGACATACTTCGCGATCGGGTCGTCGAGGCCGACCGGGCCCTCGTCCACCAGCTGCAGGACGGCGGTGGCGGTGAAGGTCTTGGTCTCGCTGCCGATCCGCATGTTCAGGCGGTCGGTCATGGGAGCGCCGGTCTCCTTGTCGGCGACGCCGAACGCCCGCAGGTAGTCGCCCTGACCGGGGATCCGCAGGTCGACCTGCACACCGGGGATGCCCGCCTCCCGCATCACCTGCTGGATCGTTTCGTCCAGCCTCGCCTGGAGCTCCGGGCTCAGCTCGTGGTCCTCGGCGGTGGTCACGGCCACCGGTGCCGCAGCGGGCCCGGGGGCCGCCGGCGCGGCACCCAGCGTCAGCGGGAGCAGCCCGGCGACGGCGAGCGCCGCCGCGCCGAGCGTACGGGCCGGGGAACGTCTTCTCATGGTGCGGGGCCTTCCTGCGGTTCGGAGGGGATCTGCTGAGCCGATCGTCGGCGACGAGGAGCCGCCGGACCGTCCCTCCGATGCGCGGGCCGGGTATCAGACCTGATGATCCATCCGATCGGTCCTACGGTCAGGTGGCGGTGTCCCCCGCCCCGCCGGCCCTCGGCCCTGACCGCCGGTCGTCCTCACCGCTCCGGAGGCCGGGACGGCAGGCCGGCGGCCCAGGCGGCCAGGGTGGTGAAGTCGGCGGTGGTCAGGCCGGTGCGCGGGTCCACGTGGTGGAGGAGGGCGGGGCCGGCGTGGTGGGTGCGGACCCAGGCGTGGTCGGCGGCGGTGATCTGGTCGTCGATCCAGGCGAACGGGCGGCCGCGCGCCCAGGTGACGATGTCGGGGGTCTTCCAGAACACGCCGTCCGCGGGTTGCTGCCGGGGCTCGGACCAGGTGATGACGGGGAGTGCGGGCAGCCCGAGCAGGGGTGCGAGGAAGTCGTCGGCTTCGTGTTCCCAGGTTGTTGCCCAGACCAGATCGAAGGGCAGTGCGGTGAGGGACGGGCCGTGTTCCGGGTTGAGCCAGACGCGTAGGGGTTTGGCGGGTCTGTCGGGCAGTCCGTACGCGGTCAGGCGGCGGCGCTCGGCGGCCTCCCAGCGCGGGGTGAGGAGGCGGTGCGTGGTGTAGCCCTCGGGGCGGCGGTGCGGCTTGGCCGCGTAGGGGTTCAGGGGGCCGTCGACGTCGATCAGCAGCAGCGGCCGCATCGGTCTCCTCTCCCGGTCGGTGCCGTGGTGTTCAAACCACTCGAACGAAGGATCGGACGGGGTGGTTCCGGTGGTTGGCGGCGGGGATTGACAAGGTGTCGGCGGTGCGGTCGCCCGCCGTGCGAGAGTGTGGTGCGGGGAGGGGAGGACCGGTGGCGGTGGTGGACGAGGTGCAGGTGCTGGTCGGGCGCGGTCGGCGGCTGCTGGAGGAGTACGACGCGGCGCCCGATCCGCGGCGGGCCGGCCTGGCGCTGTCCGGGGCACTGACGGCGTTCTCGACGGCGCGCACCCAGCTGGAGGAGGCGGGTCCGGAGGTGTCGCCGGGGGCGCTCGCCGAGGCGCGCTACCTGGTCGGGCTGACGCTGTCCGTGCGCTACTGGTGGGCCGCCGGACAGCCGGAGTTCGCCGAGGACGAGGAGCTGCGGCCCGCCGTGCTCGCCGAACGGGCCGAAGCGGCGGAGCTGTTGGCTTTCACGATGGCCGCGTTCGACCGGGAGGCGCCGGAGTGGGCGGAGGCGGTGTTCCGGCTCGGGCTGCTGCTGCACGCGCGCTTCGAGGACGACGCGGTCGTCGGCGTCGCCGACCCGGCGGCCCGCCCGGAGGACCTGGACCGGGCGATCGACCTGCTGCGGATCGTCTGTCCCGTCCCGGTGCCACCCGATCCCCGGCGGGCCGAGGCCGGGGACGTCGCGGCGGAGGAGGCGGAGGCCGCGTACGACGCGCAGCACCACTTGGCGCTCGTCACCCTCGGCCGCGCCCTTGCCGACCGGGCCGAGCGCGACGGCGCCGAGCGCGACGCCGCCGAGCGCGACGACAACGACAGCGACGGCAACGACAGCGACCGCGGCGCCGCCGAACGAACGGCCGCCGAAGCCGTGTTGGAGGGCCTGCTCGAACGGGTGTACCCGGAGCCGTGGAGCGAACCCGGGGAGCCGCCGTACCGCCCCGACCCCGACGCCGAGCCGGGACCGGACGAGGTCGCCGACCCGATCGAGCTGCTGGCCCGGGAACGCCTCGTCCGGCTGCTGCTGGACGGGCCGGACGACCTGGACGAACCGTGCACCGAGCGTGCCCTCACCCATCTGGAGGCGATCGCGGCCACCGCCGCCCTGGACTCCCCCTTCCGGCTGTTCGCCGCCCTCCGGCTGGTCGACCTGTACGCCGCCCGGGGCGACGGCGGGGGTATCCGCCCCGAGGACGCCGCGCACCGGCTCGCCCGGCTGCGCGAGCTGCGCCGGCTGCTTCCGCCCGAGCACCCGCAGGGCGGGACGGTGCGCTGGCTGCTCGGCAACACCCTCTCCGCGCTGGCCCGCCGGCAGGGCCACACCGTTAGTGCCGAGGCCCGCGAGGCGGTCGGGGTGCTGCGCGAGGGCGTGGCCGGCATGGCCGAGGACGACCCGGTGCGGCCGCCGTCGCACGCGGTGCTCGGCTCGCTCGTCCACGCGCTGGGCCAGCACGAACCGCAGACGTACCGCATCGAGGACGCCGTCCACCACCTCACCCGGGCGGCGGACACCCTGGAGGAGGGGGACCACGGCGTCCTGCGCGGCGAGATCCTCCAGCACCTCGCCGACGCATCCCTGTCGAGGACGGAGTTCTCCACCGACCGGGCCGAGCTGGACCGGGCGATCGACCTGCTCGAATCCGCCGGCTCCGCCCGCGACCGCCCCCCGGACGCCCTGTGGTCGGACGAGCAGCTGCACGGTTCACTCGCGGCGGCGATGGCCAAGCGGTTCGCGCTCACCAACGCCGTCAGTGACCTGGACGCGGCGATCCGCCACCAGCGCGCCGCGTTCCGCCGGGCGGCCCCGGACGACGTCAACCGGGTCGTCTACCTGGAGAACCTCGCGGGCAGCCTCTACCAGCGCTACCTCGTCGGCGGTGACCACCAGGACCTGGAGGCCTGCCGCCGCTACATCGACGAGGTGGTCGCGCACCTCTCGGTCTCCGAATACCCGGGCGTGGAGCGGCTCCTGGCCACCCAACGGCCGGCCCTGGAGCGGACCAGGCTGATGCTGGACCTCCAGGTGGCCGTGACGACCGGCGACGTCCCGTCGATGGCCCGGACGGTGGCCGCGCTGGAACCGCTGGTCGCGGCGATCCCCGAGGACGACCCCCTGCGGCTGCTGGCCCTCGGCGACTTCGGCTCGGCCATGTTCGTCCTCGCGCTGCACGGGCCGACGGAACTGCTGCCACGCGCCGTCGCGCTGATGGTGGAGGCGGCGGATCGGACCCCGGCCGGGCACCTGCACAAGGGCATGCTCACCATGCGGGCGGCCAGCGCGCTCGGCGGGCTCGCGATGTTCTCCGTGTCCGCCGCCTTCTCGGAGCGCCAGGTCGAGACCGCGCTGCGGTACCTCGACACCTTCCTCGCCGACGAGGACCCCGACCCCGCCAGCAGGGAGGGCATCCGTGCCCAACTGCTGCGGGCCGTCCTGCTGATGCTGCGCTACCGGACCGTGCGCCGGCCCGCCGACGCCGTCGACCTGCTGGCCACCGCCGGGGCCCTGCGCGAACGGCTGCGGCACGGGACGCCCACCCAGGTGCTGGCGGCGGTGAGCCGCCTCATCGCCGACGCCCACCGCGCGCGGCTCGGGCCGGGCGACCGGCGGGCGGGCCGTGAAGCCGGGCTGGCCGGACTGCGCGAGGCGGCCGCGGCCACGCTGCTGCAGGCGGCGGCCGCCCCGGCGCTCGTGGTGGCCCGGGAGAGCGCCGCACGGGCGCTGACCATCGCCCGGTGGTACCTCGCCGACCGGGAGGAGGCGCCGGAGGAGGCGTCGCAGGAGCCGCCGGACGGGGCGGCGCCCGGCGGCGAGCCGTACCTGCGCGCCGCCGTGGAGGCGCTGGAGCTGGGCCGGGGCCTGGTGCTGCACGCCTCCACCGCCACCACCGACGTCCCGGACCTGCTGCGCACCTCCGGCCACGCCGAGCTCGCCGACTCCTGGCTGGCCGGTGGTGCCCCCCAGGACGGCCCGGCCGCCGACCCCTTCGACTTCGACGCGCTGCTCGGCCTGCCCGGCACCCTGCTCGACTCACTTCCCGACGGTGCCGGCATCCCCATGCCGGACGACCTGCGCCGCCGCGCGCTCACCGCGCTCGCCGCCTCCCCGGCCGGGGAGGCGCTGATGGCCCCGCCGCCGCTCGACGAGATCGCCCGCGGCCTGCGCGCGGCCGGCGCCGACGCCCTCGTCTACCTGCTGCCGCCCGGCGGCGGGCGCAGCGGCGAGGCGGTGCTGGTCACGCCCGGCGAGGACGGCGCGGGCGCCCTGCACCTGCTGGCGCTCACCCTGGTCCGCGCCGACGCGGTGCGCTCCGCCGGGCGCGGTCCGCTCGCCGCCTACCGGCAGGCGCACCTGGACCGGCAGGCCACCCTGGACGGCCTGCCGCCCCGGCACCCGCAGCGGATCGCCGCACGGCGCCGCTGGCGGGCCACCCTCGCCGAACTCTGCGACTGGGCCGGCACCACCGTGCTGCGCCCGCTGCTGCGTCACCCCGCCCTGCGGGCGGCCGTCCGCCGCGGCCCGGGCGCACCGCCGCGGCTGGTCCTGGTGCCGTTCGGTGAACTCGGCGGCGTCCCCTGGCACGCGGCGCTGCTCAGCAGCGGGCTGCGGGACGGTGGCCGGCCGGTGCGGGCCGTGGAACGGGCGGTGATCTCGTACGCGGCCTCCGCGCGGCAGTTCTGCGAGGTGGTCCGGCGGCCCCGGCTGCCGCTCGCCGAACGGCCGGTGGTCGTCGGCGACCCGACCCGGGAGCTGATGTTCGCCGAGGCCGAGGCCGAGTACCTGCACGCCGGCTACTACCCGCACGGCACGCTGCTCGGCTACGTCGAGGACGCCGAGGGGGAGGGCACCCCGGCGGAGGTACTGGCCGCGTTGCCCGCGCCCGGGCGGGCCGGGGCGTCCGTCCTGCACCTGGCCTGCCACGCGGTGCCGTCCGGGGAGTCGCCGCTGGACGCCTATCTCGGGCTCGCGCCCGGCCCGCGGGCCGGGGAGCGGTCGGGCCGGCTGCCGGTGGGCGACATCCTGCGCCAGGCCCAGGGCCGTCCGCCGGACTCGCCGGGCGGCCTGGTCGTCCTCGACGCCTGCGTCAGCGACCACACCGGCGGCGACGTGGACGAGGCGCTCACCCTCTCCAGCGCCTTCCTCGCCGCCGGGGCGACGGGGGTGGTCGGCTCGCGCTGGGAGGTGGTGGACGAGATGGTGTGCGTGCTGATGTACGTCTTCCACGGCCGCCTCGCCGCCGGCGACCCGCCCGTCGAGGCGTTGCGCCGCACCCAGCTGTGGGCGCTCGACCCCGACCGTCGCCTGCCCCCGGACGCGCCACCCGAACTCGTCTCCCTCGCCCGCCGCGACCCCGACGCCCTCGACGTCTGGGCAGCCTTCGCCTACCAGGGCGGCTGACGGGGGCACACCGCGGTGGGCGGGCCTGGCGGCTTCGGCGGCTCGGGGGAGGGCGGACGGGGCTACGGAAGGTCGAGATCCTTGCGGGCTTCGGCGATCCGGCGCAGGATGCCGTGGGCCTCGGCGGTCGTGGCCAGTTCGGTCGCCTCGACGAGGGCGGCGGCGTCCTCGCGCCGGTCCTGCTGGGCGGCGAGGTAGCCGAGGCCGACCAGGTTGGCGGCTACGCCGGGCAGGAAGCCCAACTCCCAGCGCAGGCGGGTGGACTCCTCAAGCCGTTCGCGGGCCTCGGCGAGCCGCCCGACGGCGTGGGCGGCGATACCAAGGTGCCGCAGCGCGTAGGACCGGGTCACCAGGTCGCCGGCGTCGGTGGCGAGGGCGAGGGCGCGTTCCAGGACGGGCAGCGCGGCGGGCGCGTCGTCCCGCACGACCTGGTGAAACGTCCCGGCCCAGAACAGCGCCTCGCCCTCGCCCCGGGTGTCGCCGAGCTCCCGGTCGAGCGCGGCGGCGCGCTCGAACAGCTCCAGCTCGCGAGGGTCCGCGACCCGGTCCGCCGGGAACCGGGCGTGCAGCAACCTCCCCCGGGCCAGCGCCAGTTCCGCCTCCACGCCGTCCAGCCCCTGCTCCGCCGCCGCCAGCACGCTCCCGTCACCGCCGAACACGGCGTTCTCGTAGTGGAGTTCGGCCTGCTCGATCCGTATGTCCCTGGTCATGCGCCGATCCTGGCCAGGGCTTGTGGCGCAAGAGCGCGGAGAGCGCGGAGAGCGCGCGCTTCCCGGTACGGGTGGGGTGCTTCGGGCCGGGCCGGTCCGGGCGGAGACGTTCACGGGGCCTCCCCGCTGACGGCGGCTCGGGAGTGCAGGGAAGCGCGCGCTGCTTCGCCGACGGTCCGAGTTGCGGATGTCCGGTGGGCGGCGAAGGCTGGAAACAGACGTATCGGGTGACTTGCTGGACCGGAAGCCGTACGTGCCGGCGGGACGGACCCCGGCCGTCGGTGCAGTGGGCAGTCGTCTCCGGACTCAAGGCGATGAGGGGAAGATGGCATGGCAACCTTCGAGACCTCCAACGACGCCGCCACACCTGCCGTCAAGGGAGAGAACACGGCCGGAGGCGACGCGCTCTTCGGGCAGGCGGCACCAACCGGCCGTGGTGTGGTCGGAGTCAGCGCGGCCCACACCGCCGTTGAGGGGAACACCAGGAGCGGTACCGGGGTCCTGGGCACCGCGGACGGACCCGACGGCCGCGGTGTTGTCGGCACCAGCACCGAGCAGGCCGGGGTCGTGGGTTCCAGCCGGAATTTCATCGGTGTATGGGCGGAAACGAAGAACGCGGACCAGCCGGCTCTGCTGGCGAAGAATCCGACCGGATACGCAGGAAGGTTCGAAGGAGACGTCGTCGTCACCGGCACCTTCGTCAATCCACAGGTGGATCAGCGCCTCATCCAGTTGGAGAACGAAGTGGCCGATCTGCAGAAGACCGTTGCGGTGCTGGTCGGTCTGGCGCATCCGCCGGGAACCGGGTGAGGCTTGTGCGCCGGGTGCCCCGCCGGGTGCGCGACGTCGAACGCCGAGTTCGGAGCTCGGCGCAGGAGGACGGTGACCGCTACGACGTGCGCATGGCGGCGATGGCGGTCATCCGGGCGACGCGGCGGGCCGGAAGGACGGCGGCGGCGAGTCCGGTGAGGACGGTGAGGGCGAGCGCGGCGAGGACGGGGAGCACGGGCGGGCCGCCGAGGGTCCCGAGGGTGGCGGTGACGGAGCGTGCGCCGGCCCAGCCGTAGCCGATCCCGAGGGCGGTGCCGAGCAGGGCGGTGGCGAGGGAGAGCAGCAGTGCCTCCAGGGTGAGCATGCGGCGCAACTGGCTGCGGGACATCCCGACCGCGCGCAGCATGCCGATCTCGCGGGAGCGTTCGCTGATGCTGAGGACGAGCGCGGCGGCGACGCCGAGGCCGGCGATGACGACGGAGAAACCGAGCAGGGCCATCGAGATCAGCATCATCCGGTCGAGCAGCGAGCGCAGGCTCTCGGCCTGGGCGGCGGTGTCGGTGACGGTGAGTCGCGGGTGGGCGGCGAGGGCGCGGTCCATGGCGCGGCGGGCGGTGGGGCGGTCGGTGCCGGCGGCGGGGGTGATCCAGACGGTGGTGGCGGGGGCCCCGGGGGCGATCCGGTCGAGGGTGGCGGGGGTGACCAGCAGGGTGGCGTCGGTCTGGAGGGTGAACGGGAGGGGGCTGCGGCCGGGTTCGACCCGCAGGGTGCTGTCGGGGCGGCCTCCGGTGCCGGTCACGGTGAGGGTGCGGCCGCTTTCGATGCCGCCGAGGGCGGCGCCGTCGGTCAGCGCGCGGGCGCGGTCGACGTCGTCGGCGGTGGGGATGAGCCCGGCGGGGTCGACGGCGGCGACCACGGTGTCGCGGCCGTCGACGCGCACGGTGGCCGAGCGGACCGGCGTGACGGAGAGTTCGCGCTCCCCGGTGAGCGCCGCGAGCGCCCCGTCGGGCAGGGCGCCACCACCGGCACCGGCACGATCATCACCGGCACCGGCACCATCACCACCGGCGGCCGTCGCCGAGAACACGCCGGGCTGGCGGGCGGAGAGCGCGGGCAGCAGCGAGTGGGAGGTGATCGACAGGGCGGTGACCGCGCCGACCATCACGGTCACCCCGAGCAGCAGCGCGGAGCCGGTGGCGCCGGTGCGCAGCGGGTTGCGGCGCAGTTGCCGGGTGGCGAGCCGGCCGGCGGTCCCGCCGAGACGGCGGGCCGGGCCGCCGAGCAGGGCGACCGCGGCGGGCAGCAGCCGGTGGGCGAGCCGCAGGACGCCGAAGAAGCTCGCGATGGCGCCCACGGTGACGGCGAGCAGCGAGAGCGGCGGCGCGGTGAGCGTCCCGAGCACGACCAGGGCGGTGCCGGCCACCAGCAGGAACACCGCCCACACGGTGGCCCGGAGCCGCGCGCCGGTGCCGCCCGCCCCGCCCGGCCCGGCGCCGTGTCCGGTGCCGCCGAGCGCGGCGATCGGCGGGACGGCGGAGGCGGCCTTGGCGGGGCCGCGGACGGCGAGCAGGGTGAGCAGGATGCCGAACAGCGCGGCGAGGACGCAGACCAGCGGCGAGGGGGCGAGCGAGAGGCGGACCGGGCCGAGGTCCGCACCGGCCGCGACGGCCTGGCCGACGGCGCAGATCCCGAGGCCGAGCAGCACGCCGGCGGCGGAGGCGCCCGTGCCGAGCAGCAGGCCCTGGCGGCGGATCAGCCGGCGGACCTGGACGCGGTCGGCGCCGATGCAGCGCAGCAGCGCCAGCTGGCGGGTGCGCTGGGCGAGCACGACGGTGAAGGTGTTGCCGACGACCATCCGGGCGACCGCGAGCGCGATCAGCACGAAGGAGAGCGCGGCGACCAGCACCACGCCGTACAGGGTGCCGCTCGACCTGGTGGCGTCCCGAACGGAGACCTCCCGGGTGTGCACCTCGGGCGCGGGGGCGGTGCTGCCGGGCGCCCCGCGCAGTGCCTCGCGCAGCGCCTCGACGGTACGGGTCGGCGAGGTGCCGGGGGAGAGCCGGAGGTCGAGCCGGGTCGCGACGGCGCCGACGGCGTACCGGTCGACGGCGTTCTCCGGGACGGCGATGACGGGCTGTCCGGAGAGGCTGGGCGCGCCGCGGCCGTCGAGGACGCCGGTGAGCCGGGCGGTGGCGGGCGTGCCGTCGGCCCGGGTGAGCCGTACGTCCGCGCCGGGGCCGAGGCCCAGACGCTGCGCGGTGTCGGCGTCGAGCATCACCTCGCCCGCTCCGGCGGGCCACTGCCCGGACTTGAGCAGTTGCCAGCGCAGGCCGGGGTCGGCGGCGACGGAGCTGACGACGGCGGCCGCGTCCAGCGGGCGTCCGTCGGCGGTCAGCAGTCCGCCGCGGCCGGTGAGGCGCGGGGCGAGCGCGGCGACGCCGGGCACCTGCCGCGCCCGGTCGGCCGTGGCGGTGGCCGTGGCGGTGGCGGTGTCCGGCGCGCCGCCGGCGGTCGGGAGGGTGATCTGCACGTCCCCGGGCCCGACCTCGGCCGCGGCGCTCTGGCCGAACGAGTCGACGAGGGCGCCGCTGCCGCTGACCGAGGCGATGAGGAAGGCCACGCCGAGGGCGACGGCGGCGCCGCTGAGGAGGAGTTGGCGCAGCTGCCCGCGGAGTTCGGCGAGGGTGTGGCGGTAGGTGGTCATCGTTCCCGGTCTGTCCGTGCGCGGCCGGTGTGCGGCTCGTCGTCGCTGGTCACCGGGGGTGTTCCCGATGATCGACTTCGAGCGTAGGAGGCGGGCGGGGCCCGTTCGGTAGCCATGAGGTCGTGTTCAGGTTCACACCGGCGTCGGAAGGCGGGCCCGCCCGTCTCCTCCTCGGGAGGTACGCCGCCCCCGAGGGGCCGGTTGTCCCGGGGCGTCCCCGCTCGTCCCATTGGTCACCCCGGCCCCACGGCCAAACTGGTCCAGACCATTGACGCTCCGAGGGGGGGCTTCCTAGCATGATCGACGTTGCGGCGGCCATACGGGGGCCCGCCGCCGATCCGCCGAGCGCGCTACTCCCTCCCACCCCGCGGGCATGTGGCCGGGCGTTGTCCGAGACTGCCGTTCCGCCGTGAGGCGAGTGCCGAGGAGTGTCATGTCCACGACCGTCCAGGAGTCCGTCCACGAACCCGGCCGGAGCGCCGGACCCGCACGGGAATCCGCCCTGACCGTCGGCCAGGAACGCCTCTGGTTCCTCGACCAGCTGGACCCGGGCGACCCCTCCTACAACATCCCGCTGGTGCTGCGCCTGACCGGCGAGCCGTCGACCGCGTCGCTGCGCGCCGCCCTCGACGGCGTGGTGGCCCGGCACGAGGCGCTGCGCACCCGCTTCCCCGCCGAGGACGGCCGGCCCGCCGCCGTCGTCGACGCGGCCGTACCCGTCCCGCTCGACCTCGCCGACCTGCGCGGACGCCCGCAGGACGAGGTGGCCGCCGCCCTCGCCGAGCGGGTCAACCGCGGCTTCGACCTCGCCGCCGGACCGCTGCTGCGCGCCGCCCTGCTGCGCACCGGCGAGCAGGAGCACGTGCTCTGCCTCGTCCTGCACCACATCGTCGCCGACGGCTGGAGCCTCGGCCTGCTGCGCACCGAACTCGCCGAGCGCTACGCCGCCCACCGCGCCGGCGGCCCCGCGCCCGAGCTGCCGGCCCCGCCCTCCTACGCCGCCCACGCCGCCGCCGAACGCGCCTGGCTGGCCGGGCCCGAGGCCGCCGCGGCGCTCACCTACTGGCGCGAGCGGCTCGCCGACGCGCCCGCCCTGGACCTGCCGCTGGACCGGCCCCGGCCCGCCGAACCGAGCAGCGCGGGCGCCTTCCACACCCGGATCCTGCGCGGCCTCGGCCCCGAACTCGACGCCTTCGCCCGCGCCCGCCGCCTCACCCCGTTCATGGTGCTGGCCGCCGCCTACCAGGCCCTGCTGCACCGCTGCACCGGCCAGGACGACTTCTGCGTGGGCGTGCCCACCGCCGCCCGCACCACCGTCGACAGCGAACGGACCGTCGGCTACTTCTCCTCCGCTCTCGTCCTGCGCGCCGACCTCACCGGCGCCCCCACCTTCGACACCCTGCTGCGCCGGGTGCGCACCGACTGGCTCGGCGCCCTCGGCCACGGCCGGGTGCCGTTCGAGCAGCTCGCCGAGGAGCTGCGCCCGGACCGCGACCCGGGGCGCACCCCGCTCTTCCAGACCCTGCTCACCGTGCACACCCAGGACGGCGGCGCCCTCGGCGAGCACGCCTTCGCCGACCTGCGCTGCGTCGAGATCGACGGCGGCCACACCGCCGCCAAGTTCGAACTCGCCCTGGACGTCCGCCCGGACGGCGACGACCTGCAGGCCGTCCTCGGCTACCGCGCCGACCTGCTGGACGAGCCGTGGGCCGTGCGGCTCGGCCGCCGCTTCGACACCCTGCTGCGCGCCGCCCTCGCCGCCCCGGACACCCCGGTGCACCTGCTGCCGCTGCTGGACGCCGAGGAACGCGCCGACGCGGCGGCCGGCTCGGCCGGGCCCGCGCTGCCCGGGCACCCGGCGACCGTGCTCGACGCGATCGACCGGGCGGCGTCCGAGCAGCCGGATGCCCCCGCCGTCGAGGGGCGGGACGCCGACGGGCGCGAAACCCGCCTCACCCGTGCCGGACTCGCCGACGCCTCGCGCGCCCTGGCCGCGCGACTGACGGCGGCCGGGGTGCGGCGCGGCGACCTGGTGGCGTTCTGCCTGCCGCGCGGACCGCACGCCGTGGTCGCCATGCTCGCCGCCTGGCGGGCCGGCGCCGGCTACCTGCCGCTGGACCCGGAGTACCCGGCCTCCCGGCTCGCCTTCATGCTGACCGACAGCGGCGCCACCGCCCTGGTCACGACGGACGGTGCGCCCGTCGAGGGACTGCCGGCCGCCGTTCCGGTGCTCGCCGTGACCGGGGGAGCCGACACCCCGTCCGCCGCCCCGCCCGCCGCCGGCGAAGCGGCCGCCGGCCCCGACGACCCCGCCTACCTCGTCTACACCTCCGGCTCCACCGGCACCCCCAAGGGCGTGCTCGTCCCGCACCGCGCGCTCGCCGCCCGGGTCGCCTGGATGCGCGAGGGCTACCGCCTCACCGCCGCCGACCGCGTCCTCCAGTACGCCTCGCTCTCCTTCGATACCTGCGCCGAGGAGGTCTTCCCGGCCCTCGCCGCCGGCGCCACCCTGGTCGTCGCGCAGGCCGGCGCCGCGCTGCCCGACCAGCTCGCCGAGCCCGCCGCCGCCGGCCTCACCGTCCTGGACCTGCCCACCCCCTACTGGCACCAGCTGGTCGCCGACCTCGACGCCACGCCCTGGCCGGCGGGCCTGCGGCTGCTGATCCTCGGCGCCGACCAGGTCCGCCCGGAGGCCGTCGCCGCCTGGCGGGCCCGGTTCGGCGACACCGTCCGGCTGGTCAACTCCTACGGGCCCACCGAGACCACCGTCATCGCCACCACCGCCGACCTCGGCGCGGCCGACACCGCCCGGCGCCCCCCGATCGGGCGGCCGATCGGGGGCACCACCGTCGCCGTGCTCGACCGACACGGCCGCCCCGTGCCGCCCGGCACCCCCGGCGAACTCGTCGTCGGCGGGGCCGGCGTCACCGACGGCTACCTAGGCCGCCCGGGCGCCACCGCCCGCGCGTTCGTGCCCGACCCGGACGGTCCGCCCGGCGCCCGCCGCTACCGCACCGGCGACCTGGTGCGCCGGCGCGGGGACGGCGCGCTGGAGTTCCTCGGCCGGATCGATGCCCAGGTCAAGGTGCGCGGCTACCGGGTCGAGCCCGGCGAGGTCGAGTCCGCGCTGCTCGCGCAGCCCGGCGTCGGCCAGGCCGCCGTACTGGCCCGCGCGGACCGCCTGCTCGGCTACGTCGTGCCGGAAGCCCTGCCGGACACCGAGCCGAACACCCCCGCCCCCGCCACCGACCCCGCCGCGCTGCGCGCCGCGCTCGCCGCCACCCTGCCCGCCCACCTCGTCCCCAACGCCGTCCTCGTCCTCGATGCCCTGCCGCTCACCCCCAACGGCAAGCTCGACCACCGCGCGCTGCCCGACCCCGACACCCGCCCCGAGCTGCGCGCCGCCTACCTCGCCCCGCGCACCGAGGCCGAGGAGCTGGTCGCCGAGGTCTGGCAGGAGGTCCTGGGCCTCGACCGGGTCGGCGTCCACGACGACTTCTTCGACCTCGGCGGCCACTCCCTCCTCGCCACCCGGGTCGTCGCCCGCATCCGCGCCGCGGCTGACCTCGCCGTGCCGCTGCGCACCCTCTTCACCCACCGCACGGTGGCCGCCTTCGCCGACGCCGTCGAAGCCGCCCTGGTCGCCGAACTCGACGCGCTGTCCGACGACGCCGCCGAGGAACTGCTCGCCGCGCAGGACGCCCTGGAAGGGACCGCTACGCCGTCATGAGCACCGACACCGCCCCCACTCCCACCCCTTCCGGGTCCTCCGCCGGGCTCACCGCAGCCAAGCGCGAACTGCTCAGCCGCCGCCTGCGCGGCCGCACCGCATCCCGGCAGACGATCGCCCGCCGCGCCGCCGACGCTCCGGTGCCGCTCTCCTACGCCCAGGAGCGGCTCTGGTTCATGGAGCAGTTCGCCCCCGGCACCGCCGCCTACAACATCCCGGTCGTGCGCCGGCTGCGCGGCCCGCTCGACGTCCCCGCCCTGCGCCGCGCCCTGGACGCCTCCCTCGCCCGGCACGAGACCCTGCGCTCGCGCTACCCGGCCACCGACGACGGCCGCCCGCTGCTGGTCATCGACCCGCCCGGCCCCGCCGACCTCACCCTCGCCGAGGCCGACGACGCCGCGCACGCCGAACGGCTGGTCGACGAGGCCGCCGCCGTTCCCTTCGACCTGGAGCACGGCCCGCTGCTGCGCGCCCACCTCGTCCGGCTCGCCGCCGACGACCACGTGCTGCTGCTCGTCGTCCACCACAGCGTCAGCGACGGCTGGTCCAGCGAGGTGCTGCTCGGCGAGGTCCTGCGCGGCTACGCCGCCCGCGCCGCCGGAAAGCCCGACCCACTGCCCGAACTAGCCGTCCAGTACGGTGACTTCGCGATCTGGCAGCGCGAGCGGCTGAGCGGTGACCGGCTGGCCGCCGAGGTCGCCCACTGGGCCCGCGAGCTGGCGGGCGTCGAACCCCTCGAACTCGCCTGCGCCGCCCCCCGGCCGCCGCGCCAGACCTTCGACGGTGCCGGTTACGGCTTCGAGGTCGACCGCGCGCTGCTCGACCGGCTGACCGCCCTCGGCAAGCGGTACGACGCCACCGTCTACATGGTGCTGCTCGCCGCCTTCCAGACCCTGCTCGCCCGGTTCAGCGGCCAGCGCGACTTCGCCGTCGGCTCGCCCATCGCCGGCCGACCCGAGCCCGAACTCGAAGCGCTGGTCGGCATGTTCGTCAACGTGCTGGCGCTGCCCGCCCGGCTGGACGGCGACCCGACCTTCACCGAGCTGCTCCGCCGCACCCGGGACACCTGCCTGGAGGCCTACGCCCACCAGGAGCTGCCGTTCGCCCAGCTGGTCACCGAGCTCAAGGTCCCCCGCGACGTCAGCCGCCCGCCGGTCTTCCAGGCCGTGCTCGCCGTGCAGAACTACGCGGTCCAGCGCGAGGCCGCCGCCTCCGGCGAACTCCCCGTCGAGGTGGAGCCGTTCGGCGTGCGCGCCAGCGGCACCCGGTTCGACCTGGAGCTGTTCCTCCAGGAGTGGCCGCAGGGCCTGCTCGGCTCGTTCAACTACAACACCGACCTCTTCGCCGAGGCCGACATCGCCCGCCTCGCCGAGCACCTGGGCCGGCTGCTGAGCGCCGTCGCCGACCGCCCGGACACCCCGCTGTCCGCCCTCGACGACCTCCCCGAGGCCGAACGCGCCTTCGAGATCGAGCGGTTCAACGACACCGCGGCCGACCGGCCGGCCACCACCCTGACCGCCCTGGTCGCCGAGCAGATCGCCCGCACCCCCGAGGCCGTCGCCGTCTCCTTCGAGGACGGCGCGAGCCTGACCTACCGTCAGCTCGACGCCGCCGCCGACCGGATCGCCGTCCGGCTGGCCGCCGAGGGCGTCGGCCCCGGCAGCCTCGTCGCGATCAGCGCCGAACGCTCGCCCGAACTCGTCGCCGGCCTGCTCGGCGTGCTGCGCACCGGCGCCGGCTACACCCCGCTGGAACCGGGCTACCCCGCCGAACGGCTCGCCTTCCTGCTCGCCGACAGCGCCGCCCCCGTCCTGCTCACCCAGCGGCGGCTGCCCGTCCCCGACGGCTGCACCGCCCGGGTCCTGCTCCTCGACGACCCCGCCGAGTGGCCCAAGGTCCGCGCCAAGGCCCCGCGGCCCGCCGGGCCCGCCCCCGACGACACCGCCTACCTGATCTACACCTCCGGCTCGACCGGCCGCCCCAAGGGCGTGCCCAACACCCACCGGGCCATCGCCAACCGCCTCCAGTGGATGCAGGACACCTACCGGATCGGCCCCGCGGACCGCGTCCTGCAGAAGACCCCGGCCGGATTCGACGTCTCCGTCTGGGAGTTCTTCTGGCCGCTGATCACCGGCGCCCGGATCGTCCTCGCCAAGCCCGGTGGCCAGAAGGACGCCGGCTACCTGCGCGACCTGATGGTGCGGGCCGGCGTCACGGTCGCCCACTTCGTGCCCGCCATGCTCACCGTCTTCCTGGCCGAGGACGGCATCGAGCGCTGCACCACCCTGCGCCGGGTGGTGTGCAGCGGCGAGGCCCTGCCGCCGGACACCGCGCGGGAGTTCACCACCCGCCTGCCCGACTGCGCGCTCGCCAACCTGTACGGGCCCACCGAGGCCGCCGTCGACGTCTCCTCCTGGGAGTGCGAGGGCCCGCTGCGGGTCGTCCCGATCGGGCTGCCGATCGACAACACCCGCCTGTACGTGCTGGACCGGGCCCTGCGGCCGGTGCCGCCCGGCGCCCCCGGCGAACTCCACATCGGCGGCACCGCCGTCGCCCTCGGCTACCACCGCCGCCCCGGCCTCACCGCCGCCCGCTTCGTCCCCGATCCCTACGGTCCGCCCGGCTCCCGGCTCTACCGCACCGGCGACCTCGCCCGCCGCCGCCCCGACGGCACCCTCGAACACCTCGGCCGGATCGACCAGCAGGTCAAGATCCGCGGCCTGCGCATCGAACCCGGAGAGACCGAGGCCGCCCTGCGCGCCCAGCCCGGCATCGCCGACGCCGCCGTGGTGGTCCGCGAGGACCGGCCCGGCGACAAGCGCCTCACCGGTTACCTCGTCCCCGCCCCCGGCGCCGACGAGCCCGACCCGGCTGCCCTGCGCGCCACCCTCAAGCGCACCCTGCCCGACCACCAGGTGCCCGCCGCCTTCGCCGTCCTGCCTGCCCTGCCGCTCACCCCCAACGGCAAGCTCGACCGCCGCGCCCTGCCCGCGCCGCGGATCCACCGTGATGCCGGGGCCGCCAAGCCCGCGACCGAGGCCGAACGGGTGCTCGCCGCGATCTGGGCCGAGGTGCTCGGCCTGCCCGAGGTCGGCACCGACGAGGACTTCTTCGACCTCGGCGGGCACTCGCTGCTCGCCACCCAGGTGGTCGCCAAGGCCCGCAAGCGGCTCACCGAGGCCGGCGCCCGCCCGGTCAGCGTGATGGACCTCTTCACCTGCCGCACCGTCCGCGACCTCGCCGCCCTCGCCACGCTCGACGAGCAGGACCGCGGCCCGCGCCGCCTGCTGCACCGGCTCACCCGGCCCGTCCCGGCCGAACGCCGCCGGCTCACCCTGGTCTGCGTCCCGTACGGCGGCGGCAGCGCCGTCGTCTACCAGCCGGTCGCCGACCTGCTGCCCGCCGACACCGAACTGTGGGCCGTCGCGATCCCCGGCCACGACATCGGCGTCACCGAACAGCACCTGCCCTTCGGCGAGTTGGCCGAACAGCTGGCCGCCGAGGTGCGCGAGCGGGTCGACGGACCGGTCGTCGTCTACGGCCACTGCGGCGTCGGCACCGCGCTCGCCGTCGCCACCGCCCGGCTGCTGGAGGCCTCCGGCCGGGAACTCGAAGCCGTCTACGCCGGTGCCCAGTTCCCGTTCGCCAAGCCGCGCAGCAAGGTGCTCACCGCGCTCAGCGGGATCGCCGCCCTGGAGCCGCTGCTCGGCGACCGGGTCTACCTCAACTGGCTCACCGGCATGGGCGTCGACACCTCCGAACTCGACCAGGAACAGGTCCGGTTCATCGTCGGCAACATGCGCCGCGACTCCAAGGCCGCCGAGGCGTACTTCACCCGCGCCATCGAGGAGGTCGCCGCCGGCGCGCCCCGGCTGCGCGCCCCGCTGGTCTCGCTGGTCGGCGACCACGACCCGGCCGCCGACTTCTACCAGGAGCGGTACCGCGAATGGCTGCTGCTCGCCGAGCGCTCCGCCGTCGCGGTGCTCGACCAGGGCGGGCACTTCTTCGTCAAGTACCGTGCGGCGGAGGTCGTCGAGGCCGTCACCACGGTGCACCGCGCCGTCCTCGACGGGCGGACCGACACTCTGCCCGCGCGCGGCCCGGACAGCTCCTGGTGGTTCCACGGCGAGACCGGCGCACCGGTCCGCGAGGAGGAGGCACGGCAGCCGCAGGAGCCGGTGGCGGAGGGACCGCAGCCCAGCATGGGCCGCTTCCTGGCCGTCGCCGCGGGCCAGTTGGTCTCCATCACCGGCTCGTCGCTCACCGAGTTCGCGCTGCCGATCTGGATCCTGCTGGAGACCGGCTCGATGGCCCGGTACGCGCTCTACGCCGTCATCGCCATGCTGCCCGGCATCGTCGTCGGCCCGCTGGCCGGCGCCCTGGTCGACCGACTGGACCGGCGCAAGGTCATGCTCGCCGGGGACATCGGCGCCGGGGCCACCCAGGCCGCCATGCTCGCCCTGCTGCTGGCGGGACAGCTGCACTCCTGGCAGGTCTACGTCCTGCTCGGCGTGCTCTCCGTCGCCCTCACCTTCCAACGCCTCGCCTACGCCTCCGCGGTGCCCCAGATCGTCCCCAAGCAGTACCTGGGTCATGCCAACGGAGTCGTCCAACTCGCTTTTGGAGCAGCGCAGTTCGTCGTTCCTCTGGTCGCCGTCGCGCTGCTCGCCGCGATCGGCCTGCGCGGCATCCTGATCATCGACGTGGCCAGCTACACCGTCGCCGTGGGCATCCTGCTGGCGGTGCGCTTCCCGCGCACCCTGCCGTGGACCAGGCGCGAACCGCTGGTGGAGGAGATCAAGCAGGGCTTCGGCTACTCCTGGCGCCAGCGCGGCTTCCGCTCCATGCTGCTCTGGTTCGCCGGACTGAACGTCTTCCTCTCCCCGCTGTTCCTGCTCACCACCCCGATGGTGCTCGCCTTCTCCGACCTGAACGGCGCCGCCCGGGTCGCCGTCGCCGGCGGCGCCGGGGCCCTGCTCGGCGGCATCGCCATGGGCTTCTGGGGCGGACCGCGCCGCCACCGGCTGCGCGGCATGCTCGGCCTGGCCGCCGTCCTCGCCCTGGCCGGCGCCGTCACCGGCCTGCACGCCGGACTCTGGGTGATCGCCGCCGGCGCGTTCGGGATGTCCTTCGCGCTCTCCCTGGTCAACGGCGTCTACTCGACGATCGTCCAGGTCAAGGTGCCGCAGCGGTTCCACGGCCGGGTCTTCGCGCTGAACACCCTGGTCGCCTGGTCCACCCTGCCGCTCGGCCACGGCGTGATCGCCCCGCTCGGCTCGGCCGTGTTCGGCCCGCTGATGGAGCCGGACGGCGCGCTCGCCCCGGTCTTCGGCCCGCTGATCGGCACCGGACCCGGGCGCGGCATCGCCCTGATGTACGTGCTGTTCGGGCTCGCCATGCTCGTCCTGGTCGCCGTCGGCCTGCGGCTGCCCGCCCTCGCCCGCTTCGACCGCGAGGTGCCGGACGCCGAGCCGGACGACCTGGTCGGCCTGCGCGAACGCGCCCGCGTGGCCGCCGCCCGCGCCGCCGCCCGCAGGACCTCGGACGCCACCCGGGAGGCCGCGTGAACCGCGCCGTCCCCACCGGCCTGCCCCAGCTGCTCGCCCACCGGGCCGCCGCCCACCCCGAGCGGACCGCCGTCGTCAACGGCGCCGACCGGCTCGACTTCGGCGCCTGGCAGGCCCGCTCCGGAGCCCTCGCCGCCGCCCTGCGCGCCGCCGGACTGCGCCCCGGCGACCGGGTCGGCCTGCGCCACGGCACCGCCGACTGGGCGGCCTACGCCGTCGCCCACCTCGCCGTGCTGCGGGCCGGCGGCGTCGCCGTCCCGCTCTCCGACCGGCTCGCGCCCGCCGTCACCGCGCACGCCCTCGCCGACTCGGGGGCGGCGCTGCTGCTGCACACCGGAAGCACCCCGGACGTCCCCGGGGTGCGCACCCTGACCGAGGCCGACGCCGCCGGCCACCCCGCCGAGCCGGACCTGCCGCCCGTCGACCCGGGCGCGCCCGCCCAGATCCTCTACACCTCCGGCACCACCGGCACCCCCAAGGGCGTCACCGCCACCCACGCCAACCTGGCGTACGGCTGCACCCTCGACGAGCGCCGCCGCCCGCTGCGCCACTCCCGGGCCTTCCTGCACGCCTTCCCGGTCGGCACCAACGCCGGGCAGACCATGCTGGTCAACGCGCTCAACGCGCACGCCACCTGCGTCGCCGCCCCGCAGTTCACCCCGCTGCGGTTCGTCCGGCTGATCGCCGAACACGACATCGGCAGCGTCTTCCTGGTCCCCGCCATGGCGATCGAACTGCTCGCCTCGGCGGCCCTGGCCAAGGCCGACCCGAGCGGCGTGCGGCTGGTCGGCTCCACGGCCGCCGCGCTGCCCCAGCCGGTCGCGCTGGCGCTCAGCAAGGCCTTCCCGCGCGCCCAGATCGCCAACTACTACACCTCCACCGAGGCCGCCCCCGCCCAGATCACCCTGCTGTTCGACCCCGAGCACCCGGACTCGCCCGGGCAGCCCGCCTCGCTCGCCGACCTGCGGATCACCGACGCCGACGGCCGGCCGCTGCCGCCCGGCGAGGCGGGCGAGCTGTGGCTGCGCTCGCCCACGGCGCCGCGCGGCTACCTCGGCGAGCGCGACGGCGCGGTGTTCCAGGGCCGGTGGGTGCGGATGGGCGACCTCGGCCGGATCGACGCCGACGGCTTCCTGCACCTGCTCGACCGGGAGAAGGACGTCGTCAAGTCCGGTGCCCACAAGGTCTCCACGCTCCAGGTCGAGAACGCCCTGCACGCCCACCCGCTGATCGCCGACGCCGCCGCGTTCGGCGTCCCGCACCCCGTGCTCGGCGCGGTGGTCGCCGCCGTGCTGGTGCCCGCACCGGGCGCCGAGCCGCCGACCGCCGCCGAGCTGCGGACCTTCCTGCTCGGCCACCTCGCCGCGCACGAGCTGCCGGCCACCGTGCTGTTCCGCGAGGCGCTGCCGCGCAACGAGGGCGGCAAGGTGCTCAAGCGCGAGCTGCGCCGACTGGTGGCCGGTGACGGCCCCGTCGAGCCCCCCACCGCCGGCCAGACCCCGACCACCAGCGAGGCCAACCGATGACCACCCCGCTCAGTCCCGCCCAGCACGGCATCTGGCTCACCGAGCAGACCCTCGACGCCGGTGCCGCCTACCACCTCGCCGTCACCGTGGAGTTGACCGGCCCGCTCGACACCGCGGCCCTCGCCGGGGCCTGCGCCCGGGTGGTCCGGCAGCACCCGGTGCTCGCCGGGCGGATCGACCCCGACGGCCCCACCCTGCGGCCCGGGCCCGCGCCCGGGCTGCGGACCGTCGACTGCCCGGCCGAGGACCTGGAGAAGCTGCTCGCCGACGAGGGCGCCGCCCGCTTCGACCTGGCGGCCGGCCCGCTCGCCCGGTTCACCCTGTACCGGACGGCCGCCGAGCGGCACGTGCTGCTGGTCACCGCCCACCACCTGGCCTTCGACGGCGAGTCCAAGGACCGGCTGGTCGCCGACCTCACCGCTGCCCACCGGGGCGAGCCGCTCGCCGCCCCGCCCGTCGTCGCGGTGGCGGACGGCGGGCCGTCCGCCGAAGCCGCCGGGCCGTCCCCCGAAGCCGCCGCCGGGTACTGGGCCGAGCGGTGGCGCGAGCCCGGCCTGCCGGTCCTGCCCGGGCTGCGGCCCGTCACCGACCCGGGCACCGCCCCCGGCACCCTGCCCGGGCCCGGGGCCGCCACCGGGTTCCGGCTCGACGGTGCCCGGCACGCCGCGCTCGTCGCCACCGCCGAGCGCCTGGGCGTCACCCGCTTCGAACTCCTGGCCGCCGCCTGGCACGCGCTGCTGCTGCGCTACGGCAACCCGGTGCCGGCCACCGCCGTCGAGCTGTCCGTCCGCCGCCCCGGCGAGCCGGTCGCGGTGGGCCTGGCCGTCAACGAACTGCCGCTGTTCACCGCCCCGTCGGCGGACGCGTCGTTCGCCGAGTTCGCCCGCTCGGTGCGGGCCGGGCTGCGGGAGCTCTACCCGCACCGGGACATCCCGCTCGGGCGGGCGGTGCGCGGGCTCGCCCCGCGCACCGCGCTCACCCCGCTGTCCGTCAGCTACCGCCGCCGCCCCGCCGGCACGCCGCAGCCCGACTTCGGCCCCGGCGTCGCCGCCACCGTCCGCTGGATCGGCTTCGCGGGCACCGCCCGCAACCTCGCCCACCTGCAACTCGTCGACTCCGAAGGCTCCTTGGACGTCAGCCTGCAGTACCGGACGGAGGCCTTCGGGCCCGGCGCCGCCGAGCGGATCGCGGGCCACCTCGCCACCCTGCTGGACGGCGCGCTCGCCGACCCCGCCACCCCGGTCGGCGATCTGCCGCTGCTCGGCGCCGACGAGCTGGCCGCCCAACTCGCCGCGCCCGCGACGGAACCCGGGCTCGCCCGGGCGACCGTCCCGGCGCTGTTCGCCGCCCGCGCCGCCGCCGCCCCGGAGGCCGTCGCCCTGGTCGCCGACGGCACCGCGTACCGCTACCGGGAACTCGCCCGGCTGGTGGCGCACGCCGCCGCCGCGCTCACCCGGCACGGCGCCGGGCCCGGCGCCCTGGTCGGCATCGCACTGCCGCGCTGCCGGGACCAACTCGTCGCCGTGCTCGGTGTGCTGGCGGCCGGTGCGGCCTATCTGCCGCTCGACCCGGAGTACCCCGCCGACCGGCTCGCCTTCCTGCGCGCCGACTCCGGCCTCAACCTGCGGATCACCCGCGAGCCGTCGGCTCCCGGCGACCTCGCCCCGGGCGACCTCGCGCCCACCGATGCGTCCGCCGACGCGGACGTCGACCTGCCGACCGGCCCTCCGCCCGAGCATCCCGCCTACGTCCTCTACACCTCCGGCTCCACCGGCACCCCCAAGGGCGTCGAGGTGCCGCACGGCGCGCTCGCCAACCTGCTCGGCAGCCTGCGCGACCACCTCGGCGCCCGCCCCGAGGACCGCTGGCTCGGCCTGACCTCGCTCTCCTTCGACATCTCCACCGTCGAACTGCTGCTGCCGCTCGTCACCGGCGGCCGCGTCGTCCTGGCTCCCGAGGGCGCCCGCCGCGACGGGCCCGCACTCCTCGACCTGATCGCGCGCGAGGGGGTGAGCCACGTCCAGGCCACGCCCAGCGGCTGGCGGGTCCTGCTGGAGGCGGGCCTCGCGGGGGCGCGCTCCGGCGGCCTGACCGCACTCACCGGCGGCGAGGCCCTGCCCGCCCCGCTCGCCGCCGACCTCGCCGCCGCCACCGCCCGGCTGGTCAACGTCTACGGCCCCACCGAGACCACCGTCTGGTCCACCCTGGCCGAACCCGCCGCCCCCGACGGCCGGGTGAGCATCGGCGCACCGCTCGCCAACACCCGTGCCTACGTCCTCGACGAGCGGCTGCGACCCGTCCCGTACGGGCTGCCCGGCGAGCTGTACCTCGGCGGCGCGGGCGTCGCGCACGGCTACCGGGGCCGCCCCGGGCTGACCGCCCGCCGTTTCCTGCCCGACCCCTACGGCCCGCCCGGCGCCCGGATCTACCGCACCGGCGACCTCGTCCGGCGCCACCCGGGCGGCGGACTGGAGTTCGTCGGCCGCGCCGACACCCAGGTCAAGCTGCGCGGCCACCGGATCGAACTCGGCGAGATCGAGGCCCGGTTGGCCGACCACCCGGCCGTCGCCCAGGCCGCCGCCACCCTGCACGGCCCCGACGGGGACCGCCGCCTCGCCGCCTACGTCGTCCCCGCCGGGCCCGCCGCGCCCAGCGCCGAGGAACTGCGTGCGCACCTCGCGGCCACCCTGCCGGCCGCCGTCCTGCCGGGCACGTACACCGTGCTCGACGCGTTCCCGCTCACCCCCAACGGCAAGCTGGACCGTGCCGCGCTTCCCGAGCCCGCCGTCGAACGCGCCGTCGAGCGCGGCGGGCCGGCGGACCCGGGCGGAACGGGGGAGGAGCCGGACGCCGGCCCGGACACCGTCGCCGTGCTCGCCATCTGGCGCGAGGTGCTGCGGCTGGACGACCTCGGTCCCGACGAGGACTTCTTCGACCTCGGCGGCCACTCGCTGCTGATCACCGCGATCGCCGCCCGGATCCGCCAACAGCTCGGCGTGGCCGTGCCGTTGGACGTCTTCTTCGACACCCCCACCGCGCGCGGCGTCGCCGCCGCCGTCACCGACCTGCGTCAGGAGTGAACCCCATGAGTCCTGTGAGCCCCGTGAACCCCGTGAGCAGCACCGAAGCCCCGTACCGGGTGGTCGTCAACGACGAGGAGCAGCACGCCCTCTGGCCCGCCGCCGCCCCGCTGCCCGCCGGCTGGCGCGCCGAGGGGTTCACCGGCACCGAGGAGGAGTGCGCCGCCCACGTCGACCGCGTCTGGCCGGACATCCGCCCGCTCAGCCTGCGCCGCCGCCTCGCCGAGCAGACCGGTGGTGATGCCCGATGACCGCCCCCGCCGACCCCGCCCCCGTACGCGCCCGCCTCGCCGAACTGGTCAGCGCCGCCACCGACGGGCAGCTCACCGTCGCCGAACTCCTCGCCTCCGAGGACTCGTTGACCGCCCTCGGCGTCTCCTCGCTGGCCCTGCTGCGGCTCGCCGACAGCCTGGAGGAGGAGTTCGAGGTGCTGATCGACCTCGGCGACCCCGCCCTGCACGCCGAGGGCCTGACCGCCCTCGCCGCCCGCCTGTACGGGCACGCCGGATGAACGGAGCGACCACCGCCGCAGGCCCCGCTTCCACAACGGCCCGCACCGCCCCCTCGGCCGTCCCCTTCAGCGTCGCCTTCACCGGCACCCGGGCCGGTCGCGCCCCGCTCACCTGGGGCCAGCGCGCGATCTGGCACGCCATCGGCCGCACGGCGCCCAACGATCACTACTTCAACCTCGGCCGGATCCTCCCGCTCGCCGACCGCGGCGCGCCCGTCGACGAGCCGCGGCTGGCGGCGGCCGTCGCCGCGCTGCTCGACCGGCACGAGGCGCTGCGCACCCGGCTCGCCCTGGGCGAGGACGGCGAGCCCGGTCAACTCCTCTGCGCGGAAGGGGAGATCGCTGTCGAGGTGCGCGAGGAGGCAGACCCGGCGCGCACCGGGCCGGCCGCCGAGCAGCTGCTGGCCAAGCTCACCGGACGGCGCTTCGACTACACGGGGGAGTGGCCCGTGCGCTTCGGCGCGGTGCGCTGCGGCGGGCGGATCACCCACGTCGTGTTCGCCCTGTGCCACCTCGCCGCGGACGGTCACGGCGCCGAGGTGCTGGTGCGCGACCTGCGGCTGCTGGTGCGGCGCGGTTCGGCCGGCCGCCCCGCCGCCGTCACCCCGTACGACCTCGCGCACGCGCAGGCCGGACCGGCCGGGCGGCGCCGGGGCGCGGCGGCGCTGGCCCGCTGGGAGGCCGACCTGCGGCGGATGCCGCCGACGATGTTCGCCGAACCGGTGGCCGAGCCGCGCGCGCCCCGGTTCTGGACCGGGCGGCTGGTGTCGGCGGCGCTGCCCCGGGCGGTGGACGCGCTCGCGGCCGTCCACCAGGTCAGCGGCTCGACCGTGCTGCTCGCCGCCGCCGCGGCCCTGGTCGCCGCCGACCGCGGCCACCCGTCGGCGGCCGTCATGCCGATCGCCGGGAACCGGGCCGCCGCCGATCACCGTGACCTGGTCAGCACGCTCTCCCAGGACGCCCTGGTCGTGCTCGACCTGCCCGAGGACCTCGACGGCGGCGCCGTCTTCACGGACCTGCTGCCCGCGGCCTGGCGGGCCGCCCTGGCCGGCTACCGGGCGGCCGCCTACGACCCGGTGGAGTGGGACGCCCTGCTCGCCCGGATCGCGCGCGAACGCGGCACCGAGGTGCATCCGTACTGCTGCTTCAACGACATGCGGCTCGTGGAACGGCCGCTGTCGGCCGCGGAGTTGCCGACGGCGGAGGAGCTGGCCGGGCTGCGGCGGCGCACCGTGCTGGACTTCCCGGCCACCCAGGAGCTGGTCGCCTGCCGGTACTGCCTGCACCTCACCGGCGACGACTCGGCGCTCACCGTCACGCTCACCGCCGACACCGCTCACCTGCCGCCCGCGGCGATCCACGCCCACCTGCGGGCGATCGAGGAGGTGCTGGTCGCCTCGGCCGCCGGTGACCCGCCCCGGCTCGCGGCACTGCCCGGGCTGCTGGACCGGTTCACCGACCGCGTGTCCACCGACCGCGTGTCCATCGCCGAGCACGGGTCGGCCGCCGAGCACGCGTCCGCCGCCGACCGCGAGTCTGCCGAGCACCGGGACCCGGCCTCGTGACGGCGGCCGACCCCGACGGCGTCCCCCGTCCGCTCGCCGCCGCCGAGGCGACCTCCTGCGTCCAGGGCGGCCGGCTCCGCTTCCGCCTCGGCGCCCGGGGCATCGCGGGCCGCCCGCTGCGCGGCCGGGTGGTCGTCACCGACGAGGTGAGCGGGGAGGTTCGGCTGAAGGCGGCCCTCACCGGCGTCACCCGGTGGGAGCTCGACGTCCCCGCGCACTGGCCGAGTTCGCTCTACCGGGCCAGCTTCCACGACGAGCGCCCCGAGCAGCCCGCGCCCGAGTGCGACGCGGAGCACGAGGTGTGGTTCGTCGTGCGCGCCGCCCGCCCCGGCGCCGGTTCCGGCATCCTGGTCTCGATCCCGTTCGCCACCTGGCGCGCCTACCACCGGGCCGGCCAGACCGGCCGGGGCCTCTACTACGCCGAGCAGCCCGACCGCGCCGCCCGGGTCAGGATCGACGCCCCCGGCGGCGGACCGCCCCCCGAGCGCTGGGAGGAGCCGCTGCTGCGCTGGCTGCCCCGGGCGGGGTACCCGGTCGAGTACTGCTCGGGCTTCGACCTGGACGACCGCTCCTTCACCCGAGCCCTGTCCCGCTACCGGCTGTTGGTGGTCAACGGGCACGACGAGTACTGGTCCGCCGGCATGCGGGACCGCGTGGAGGAATTCGCCCGCCGGGGCGGCAACCTGGCGTTCTTCGCGGCCAACACGGCCTGGTGGCAGATCCGGATCGAGGAGGAGCCCGACGGCGGTCGCTCGCTGGTCTGCCACCGTGATGCCGCCGCCGACCCGGTGACCGCCACCGACCCGCGCCGGGCCACCGTCGAGTGGTCCAGTTCCCCGGTCGAGCGGCCCGAGAACGCCATGACCGGCGTCAGCTTCCGCAACGGCGCCGGAGCCTGGGGCGACGGCATGGCGGTGATCGGCCGCGAGTCCTACACCGTGCGCTTCGCCGACCACTGGGTCTTCGAGGGCACCGGCCTGGCCGACGGCGAGGTCTTCGCACGCGGCTCGCTCGGCTACGAGACGGACGCCGCCGAACTCGACTGGTCCGCCGGTGTGCCCCGGGCCACCGGGCGGGACGGCACACCGCGCTCCTTCGCCGTGCTCGCCACCGCCGATCTGCGGCACTGGCGCCGGCACGGACAGGGCGGCTGGGCGACCATGGGCGTGTTCCGGCTCGGCGCCGGCACCGTTTTCAACGCCGCCACCATCAACTGGGGCCGGGCACTGGGTGACCCGGTGGTCGACCGGATCACCCGCAATGTGCTGGACCGGCTCGGCGGCGCCGCACCGGTGCCGCGCTGGCACACCGTCGGGCGGGCGGACGGCGTCCGCGCGCTCGCCGCCTGCGAGGGACTGCTGTTCGCGGTGGCCGCCGACGGCACCACGCTGCTGCACCGGGAGCCGTCCGACCAGAACCTGCCGTGGACGCCGTGCCCACCGGCCGAGCGCCCACCGGCCGCGGACCCACTGACCGAGCGCCGGCTGCCGAGGATCCGCTGCCTCACCGCACCGCGCGAGGCCGCCGGCCCGATCCCGCTGGCCCTGCTCGCCGTCACGGAGGACGACCGCCTCCTCGCCCGCGACCCCGTCCCCGGCCCGGCCCCCTGGACCCCCGTCGGCCGCACCCCGCCCGGCACCGCAGCCCTCGCGATGTGCGACGGCACGCTGTTCGCCGTCACCCCGCACGACGACACCCTGCACCACCGCCCCGCCACCGACCCGGACGCCCCCTGGCGCCCCCTGTGCCGCGCGGGGAACGCCACCACCCTCACCGTCCTCAACGGACGCCTGCACGCCACCACCCCCGCCGGCCTCACCACCCGCCCGCCGACCACCACCCCGGACCCACCCTTCACCCCCGCCACCCCGTTCCCCGCGACCCGCACCCTCACCTCCCACGCCGGCCGGCTCCTCTCGACCACCCCCACCGGCCACCTCCTCACCCACCCCGCCCCGCTGACCCAGGGCGCCGGGCCGGGGCCGTCCAGTACGGTGAGGGCGAACGAGAGGAGGGGCGGGGCGGATGTCCACAGAGCCCGGGGGTGGTCTGAGTGCCGATGAGGCGGTCCGTGCGATGCTGCTTCTCATGCCGAGGGTGGCGGCGCGGTTGAAGCGCACGCCGGTGCCCGAGCGGTTGCGTTCGGCGAATCTGGCTCCCCGTCATCTGTCGATGCTGTCGTATCTGGTGTTCGACGGGCCGATGCCGGTGAATCAGCTGGCGGCGCGGCTGGAGGTGGCGCCGACGACGGTGAGTCTGATGGTGAGTGATCTCAGTCGGCAGGGTGTGGTGGAGCGCAAGGCCGATCCGGCGGACCGTCGTCGTACGATCGTGGCGATCACGGAGGAGCCGGAGACCAGGGCGGCGATCGAAGGCTGGCTGGCGAACGGTGCGGCCTCCTGGCGCAGTGCCTTCGAGCCGCTGGCGCCCGAGGAGCGCGCGCTGTTCGTCCGCACCATCGAGGCCTACGAGAACGGCGCCTCCGGCTCCCGCGACTGAACCACCACCGCAACTGAACCACCCCCGCGACCGACCCACCCCCGCGGCCACCGCGCGGTTCGTCAGACGCGCTCCAGCAACGGGTCCTGGCGCAGGATGGCGCGGTGGACGCCGGCGAGCTCCGCCCCCGGCTCGATGCCGAGTTCGTCGACGAGCCGGCGGCGGGTCCGCTGGTAGAGCGCGAGCGCCTCCGCCTGCCGGCCGGTGCGGTAGAGCGCCCGCATCAGCAGGGCCTGCGGCTGCTCCCACAACGGCTGTCCGGTGGCCAGCCGCCGCAGCCGGGCGACCGCCTCCTCCGACCGGCCGAGCGCCAGGTCCGCCTCGGCCACCAACTGCTCGGCGCCGAGCCGGACCTCGTCCAGCCGGGCGGCCTCCCACTGGAACGCCGGCAGGTCCTGGAGCTCGCCCAGCGTCGGACCCCGCCAGAGCCCCAGTGCCTCCCGGGCCGAGGTGCGGGCGGCGGCCGGGTCGCCGGCGGCGAGCGCGGCCCGGGCGGCGTCGAGCCGCCGCTCGGCGCGCCGGTGGTCGAGCTGCTCGTCCAGGACGGTGAGCCGGTAGCCGGACGGGCCGCCGAGCAGACGCGGAGCCGATCCGCCGTCCGCTGATCGCGCTGTCGCAGGTGGCCGGGACGGCCGCCGCCGTCGTCCGGCTGGGCGACCGCGCGCTCTCGGGGGATCTGCGCGCGGACCAGCAGACCCTGATGGACGCGCTGGACCTCGGGGGCAATCTGACCGGCGCGGTCGGCAAGGGCGCGAAGGTCCTGCGGATCACCGGGGGAAGCGGGGCGCTGGACTTCGTCGCCCGGGTGGACGGCGTGCTCGGAACCACCCAACTGGTGGTCGCCAACGCCGATCTGGCGTACCGGCTGAACGAGGCCGTGGCCCGCGGCGAGCAGCGGGAGGTCCTGGCCGTACTGGGGGAGGCGGCCGTGTCGGGCGCCCTGCTGAAGCTGGGCGCGGCGGCCGAGCAGGCCGGGGAGGAAGGGGAGGGCGGTGAGGGCGCGGAGGCCGGGAGTGCCGCCGCCACCGGCGCCCCGGTCGTGCTGCGGCACGCCACCGTCGACCCGCGCTTCGTCGCGGCGCTGCCGGTCGAACTGCGGGACTCCGTCGAGGTGCTGGAGGGCGGCGGGCGCACCGTCCAGGTCCGGCACGCATTCGACGCGCTGGGCCGGGCCCGGATGTGGATCGCCGCCGGTCCGGACGCCACCGCCGAGGACGCCGCGCACCACCTGGCCGCCATTCGCGAGGTCCAGGACGCCCGGAGCCTGCGCGGGGGCCTGCGGACGCTCGGCGAGCAGGCCGGCGTCCTGTTCGGCGGCGCGTACGTGCCGGTGCCCGGCACCCGGGCCTGGGACGCCGCGCGGGAGATCGAGAAGCTGACGTCGATGATCGCGGCCGAACGGGGCGCGAGCCGTCCGGACCGGGCCAGGATCGCCGATCTCAAGCAGCAACTCGCCGAGCACCGCAGGACCTTGGCGCAGCGGAGTACCGAGCAGGGCGGAGTGATCGCCGCCGAGGACCGGCGCGGCCGCAAGCGCGGCGAGGGCCCGGTCCGGCTGGACCCGGCCGGCCAGGCCCGGGCGGCGGAGAAGGTGCAGCGCACGGACCGGGCGCTCGCCCGCTCGGCGAGCGCCACCGCGGAGCAGACGGCCGCCGCCGGTGCGGCGGGCCACGGCCTGGCCGTCCAGGCCGGGCTCCGCCCGCCCCGCCCCGCCGCGTTGGACGGCTGGTTCGGCCGGGTCGGCCGGCTGCCGCACGAGCAGCGCATCGCCGAACTCGACGCCCTGGTGGCACTGGGTGGCCGTTCGGCGCGGGAACTGGACTACCTGGTCTGGCTGCGGCGTTCCTGGGTGCTGCGGCAGGAGGCGGAGGAGGCCGGCGGCGCGGTCCGGGCCGGCGGGGGAGAGGAGGCCAACCTCCGGACCCTTCGCGAGGCCGGGGCCGAGGAGGTGCGCGAGAAGAGCCGGCCGCTGATCGAGGTGATGCGCGCGAAGGGGCCGAACTACCGCGACCGGAGCCGGATCGACTTCGACGAGGTGACGGGCCGCGAGGCCTGGCAGGCCAGAGTGGCCCGGGCGGTCGCGGAGAAGACGAACCCGCCGACGCTGGACACCGACCACCTGGTGGCCCTCGACCGGATCACCAAGCTGGACGAACTCGTCCCGGTGCTGCGGCTCTACCTGGCGGCGTCGCGCGGGGTCCGGGCGGAGCTGTACGAGCACCTCAAGGGCCTCGGCGACCACGAGGACAACCTCCGTCGGATGGACGGTCCCGCCAACCGCAGCAAGAACAACCGCAGTTGGTACGAGTTCAGCTACGACGACGCGGCCCGCTACGGCTACACCCCGAAGCAGGTGAACGAGATGCGGGCGCTGGAGGACAAGGCGCTGGCCGCCCTCCTGCGCCGGATCGAGAAGCTGCGGGCGGACTACGCGCCCCGGGTGCACGGCGGCGCCGGGCGCTGACCTCGGGCCCACCGCCCGTCCCCGAACACCCGCGCCCTGCACGCCCGCCGCACGTCCGTTGCACGCGGGCTGCATGCGGCGGGCGGCACGCTCCGAGCAGCACGGACGCGGGCCCAGGGACGGCCCGCGCGGAACGGAACCAACAGGGAGACACGGCCATGAAGTTCGTCAGTCGCGCCGAGTGGGGCGCCCGGGCGGCCCGCAACGGCCATCCGGCGGTGCCGGCCAACCGGGGCGTCAAGATCCACTACCTGGGCGGCCCGTACAGCGCCGACGAGCACGGCACCTGCGCGGGGTACCTGCGCAAGATCCAGAACAGCCACATGGACGGCAACGGCTGGTCGGACTTCGCCTACAACCTCGCCGTCTGCGAGCACGGTTACGTCTTCGAGGGCCGCGGCCGCAACACGCAGAACGCCGCCAACGGCAACACCACGCTCAACCGCGACCACTTCGCCGTCCTCGCCCTCGTCGGCGACAGCGGGCACACCGCCCCGAGCGCCGACCAGGTCACGGGACTGCGGGACGCCGTCGCCTACCTGCGCGCCAACGGCGCCGGCCGGGAGATCCGCGGCCACCGGGACGGCTACGCCACCGAGTGCCCGGGCGCGCCGCTCTACCACCTGGTCACCTCCGGCGCGCTGGAGCCGGGCGGGGGCGGCACGACGACGCCCGCGGGCGGCGGCTGGGCGCCGTTCCCGGGATCGGAGTGGTTCCGCACCGGCCCGAGCAGCCCACTGGTCACCGCCATGGGCCGCCGTCTGGTGGAGGAGGGCTGCGGCGCCTACCAGCAGGGCCCCGGCCCGCAGTGGGGCGAGGCCGACCGCCGGAGCTACGCCCGCTGGCAGCAGAAGCTCGGCTACGCGGGCACCGACGCGGACGGCTGGCCCGGCGCCTCCTCCTGGGCGCGCCTGCACGTTCCGCAGTCCTGACCCCCGTTCGCCACGCGGCGGCGCCCGCCACCCGCAC
>NZ_JBHVPZ010000023.1:0-148369 GCF_042887135.1 Kitasatospora sp. NPDC057965 | reverse complement strand
CGCGCCGATCAGCTCGACACCGTACTTCTCCAGCGTCCCCGCCGCGTGCAGCGAGATCGCCGTGTTCAGCGCGGTCTGGCCGCCCAGCGTCGGCAGCAGCGCGTCGGGGCGCTCCTTCGCGATGATCTTCTCGACGAACTCCGGGGTGATCGGCTCCACATAGGTGGCGTCCGCGACCTCGGGATCGGTCATGATCGTCGCCGGGTTCGAGTTCACCAGCACGACCCGCAGGCCCTCGGCCTTCAGGACCCGACACGCCTGCGTGCCCGAGTAGTCGAACTCGGCGGCCTGACCGATCACGATCGGACCGGAACCGATCACCAGGACGGACTTGATGTCAGTGCGCTTAGGCACGCCGGCCCTCCGTCAGGACGTGATCCAGTAGCTGGTGGCCGTGCGGTCCACCGCGCGGTCGAGCGGGTCGCGGAAACGCCGGGCGACGAGCCCGACCGGGGTGAACACCAACACGTAGGCGAGCAGGAGCAGGAGTTGCAGGCCGGCGCGGCGGGCGGCGCCCAGCGCGGTGTGGCCCAGGGTGGTGCTGCTCGGCGCGGTGTTGCTCGGCGCGGTGGTGCTCGGCGGGGTGGTGCTCATCGGGGTCGTCCTTCCTGGAGGGGGCCGAGGGGCGGTCGTGGTGCCGGGCGGTCAGTCGAGCGGGATCTCGTCGCGCCAGTCGCCCTCCTCGGTCCAGGCCGGCTGCTCGGCCTTGGTGAGCAGGAAGTCGCCGATGGCGAGCGTGTCGATGTCGGTGCGCATGAAGCAGCGGTAGGCGTCCTCGGGGCTCGTCACGATCGGCTCGCCGCGCACGTTGAAGGAGGTGTTGACCAGCACGGGGCAGCCGGTCCGCTCCTTGAAGTCGCCGAGCAGCCGGTGCAGTCGGGGGTCGGCCTCCGCGGTGACGGTCTGGATCCGGGCGGAGTGGTCGACATGGGTCACGGCGGGGATCGTGGAGCGGGCGCTCCTGAGCCGGTCCAGGCCGCGCGCGGTGCCGTCCGACTCCAGCCGCTGCTGTTCGGCCACCTGGGCCACGATGAGCATGTAGGGGCTGGGCTGGGAGAGCTTGAAGTACTCCTCGGCGTCCTCGGCCAGCACGATCGGGGCGAAGGGGCGGAAGGACTCGCGGAACTTGATCTTCTGGTTCATCACCGACTGCATCGCCGGGTTGCGCGGGTCGCCCAGGATCGAGCGGCCGCCGAGGGCACGCGGGCCGAACTCCATCCGGCCCTGGAACCAGCCCACCACCTTGCCCTCGGCGAGCTGTTCGGCGACCCGCCCGGACAGCTCCTCCGGGGTCAGCCGGGTGTACGGCACGGCGTTGGCGTCGAAGTAGGCCGCGATCCGGTCGTTGTCGTAGCCCGGGCCGAGCCGGGAGGAGCGCATCGCGTCGCGGCCGGTGCGGGTGTGCGGACGGGCGGCGCGCTGGGCCAGCAGGGCGGCCCCGAGGGCGCCGCCGGCGTCCCCGGCGGCGGGCTGGATCCAGACCTCGTCGAAGATCCCCTCCTCGACGATCCGGCCGTTCGCCACGCAGTTGAGCGCCACGCCGCCGGCCAGGCAGAGCCGGCGCTCGCCGGTCCGCTCGCGGGCGGTGCGGGCCAGCCGGAGCATCACCTCCTCGGTGACCTCCTGGACGGACGCGGCCAGATCGAACTCCCGCTCGGTGAGCGGGGCTTCGGACTGCCGGCGGGGCCCGCCGAACAGCTCCTCGAACCGCCGGCCGGTCATCACGTGGCCGTGCAGGTACTCGAACCAGTCGGTGTCGAGGTGGAACGAGCCGTCCGGCTTCAGGTCGATCAGCCGCTCCCGGATCAGCCGGGCGTACACCGGCTTACCGTACGGGGCCAGGCCCATCAGCTTGTACTCGCCGGAGTCCACCTTGAAGCCGCAGAAGTAGGTGAAGGCGGAGTACAGCAGGCCGAGCGAGTGCGGGAACCGCAGTTCGGCCACCGGTTCGACGCGCTGCCCGGTGCCGTGCCACAGCGAGGTGGTGGTCCACTCGCCGACGCCGTCGACGCAGAGCACCGCGGCGGACTCGTAGGGGCTCGGCAGGAAGGCCGAGGCGGCGTGCGACTGGTGGTGGCCGAAGCGCCGTACCGGCGGCACCGCGCCCAGGCCCAGTCCGCGCAGTTCCTCGCGCACGGTGTCCAGGGTGCGCGCCTTCCAGCCGAGCCAGGCGGGCATGACCTCCCGGAAGGAGCTCCAGGTGTGCGGCGCGGTCGCCGCGTAGGTGGCGAGCACCCGGCGGAACTTGCGCGCCGGGTCCTCGTAGTAGGCGATCGCGTCGATGTCGCCCAGCGTCAGCCCGGCCTCGTCGAGGCAGTAGCGCACGGCCTGCGCGGGGAAGGCGGAGTCGTGCCGCCGACGGCTGAACCGCTCCTCCTGGGCGGCCGCCGCGATGCCGTCCGCGCCGACCAGCGCGGCGGCGCTGTCGTGGTAGTAGGCCGAGATGCCGAGCACTGTGGTGGCCACCGGTCCGCTCCTCAATTCGGGTTCTTCAACGTGACGTTCAGTGCGGCGTACAGGTCGGGCACGGTGCCCTCGGGCGGGTTCAGGGACCGGTAGCCGGCCCGGACGCGCTCCCACACCGCGGCCTCCTGCTGGGGGCCGACCGCCCCGGGCAGGTCGGCCAGGTAGCTGTCGATCGCGTCCGCCGCCCAGGCGGAGTGGCCGGTGGCGACGTTGTCGATGGTGTTGTGCAGGTCGACGAACTGGGTGCTGAAGCCGTGGTGCTTCAGTGCCGCCCGGGCGCTGCGGTAGCTGCCGCCCACACCGGAGAGCTCCATGGCGAGGTTGAGGCCGAGGATCTCGGGCTGGAAGCGCTGCGGGAACCGGGAGACGCTCAGCCAGTAGACCGGGAGCGCGAAGGACTCCTCCCGGAAGCCCGGCCACTCGGCGAACGCGGCGGACCCGGTGGGCGGAAGTTCGAAGCCCATCGTGGCGATCAGGTCCCGGTAGATCTTCGGGTGGTTCAACTCCCACTCGCCGTTGCCGAGTTCGTCCCAGTAGGTGCGGAACAGGAACTGGCCGCAGTGGGACGAGGCCAGCCGGTAGTCGGTGAACCCCTGCAGCCAGCCGCCGTCGATCATGATCAGCGGGGCCAGCTGGAGCGTGGAGTCGACGAGGTCGGCCCGGTCGGGCAGCGGCACGCTGCGCTCGGCGAACTCGCTGCCGTGCCGGTCGTGCGCCCGGTCCAGCCACTCCCGCAGGCCGCCCGCGCCCGGTCGCACGGCGGGCAGCTGCTGCGGGGCGCGGTCCAGTCCGTAGCGCGAACGGGCCAGCCAGCGCCGGGCGTAGTCGTACGCGTACCGGCGCAGGCCCGGGGTGTCCGTGCGGGACAGCAGCGCACGGTAGGCGGCCCGGACGCCGATCCTCGGCAGCGGGGCCGCGTCGGGCGCGGTGGGGGCCGGGGCCGGGTGCTCGTGGTGCAGGTACCAGGAGCGCTGGGCCCGGTGCAGCGCCTTCCGGTCGTCCGGAGCCGGTGCCCCCTCGCCGGCCCCCTCGCCGGCCGCGGCGGCGCCGCCGGTGGGCAGCGCGGCGATCCAGCGGCGCAGCACGGCGATCTCGGCCGGGGTGAAGATCCGGAACATCGGGCCCTTGGGGCCGATCAGGCCGCGCAGCAGGGGGCTGGCGTCGGGCCGGCCCGGGCGGACCAGCGGGCTGGCCGCCAGGGCGTCGAGGAACGGGCCGGGCCCGGCCCCCGGGTCGGCGAACCACGCGGCCAGCGGGCGGCCCGCCAGCTTGTACCGGGCGTGGTAGACGGCGGCCTGACGGGCCCGGGCGCAGATCAGCCGCCACACCTCGTAGTCGGGGTGCCGGGAGAGCCGGGTCTCGTCGAGCAGCGCCGCGCACCAGCGGCGCAGTTCGTCGAGCGCCCAGTGGAAGCCGCGGCGCAGCCGCTCCGCGCCGGCCGGGCCGTTCTCCGCCAGGTACTGGCGGGCGGCGGCGGTGGACAGCTCCAGCGCCGTCGCGGTGGGCTCGCCGCGCGCGGCGCCGAGGTCCAGGGTCAGCGCCTCGTCCCGGTCCAGGACCTCGGGGCCGAGGGCGGCCAGCGGGGGCAGCAGGCCGACCGAGCGCAGGCAGAGGTCGGCGCCCAGCAGTTCGGGCAGGAACGCGCCGGGCAGCCGGCTGAGCGCGAGCAGCATGGCCGGCAGCCGGAAGCTGAAGGTCTCGACCCGCTCGTTGGCGGCCAGCCGGGTCCGGGCGAGCGGTTCCTCGACGCGGTGGCGGTGCAGCAGGCGGCTGTAGTCGGAGCCGCGGTCCGCCTCGGCGTAGCCGACACCGACGTCGGCGGCGTACAGGGTGAGCACCCGCAGGGCGAGCGGGGTCTCGGCGTTGCCGGAGCTGGAGAGCCACTGGAGCCACGCGCCGGCGGACAGGGCCAGCGGCGCGCAGTTCAGCAGCACGCACCGGACGGCCGGGCCGTTGTCGGGCCCGGCCAGGGCCCGGGCGAAGTCCTCTCCCGCCGCGGCCGCCCAGGCGCGGGCGGTCGCGGTCAGTTCCTCGGGGTCCGCCGGCCGGCCGGGGGCGGTGTCCCCGGTGCGGCCGGCGGCCGAGAGGGCCGCCCGGACCGGTTCCAGGTCCGCGGGCCGCAGCGGCAGGTCCCCTTCGGGGTCGAGCGCGCGCAGGTACAGGATGCGGTGGTCGGGCTCGGGCTGGGCGGCTGCGTTGGTCATGGCGTACCGCGCCCCTCCGTTCTCGGCGTCGGTCGGGTCAGAACATCGGGTAGATGGAGCTGTCGTTGCGACGCTTGCGGCGGCGCCGGCGGAACAGCGCGACGATCTTCCGGAACACGGTTCGGCTCCCTGCTGCTGCGGTGTGGGTGTGGGCGTGGGTGTGGGCGTGGCTGTCGGTGCAGGTGTCCGCGGACGGGACGGGACGGGACGGGACGGTGACGCGGGGCGCGGGGCGCGGGCCGGGCTCAGAGGTCGAACGCGGCGCGCAGCAGCTCCGCGGTCACCTCGTGGCCGCGGTCGGTCAGATGGACCTGGTCGACGAAGAGCCACTGCTCGGCGGCCGGCGAGGCCGCGAGGGCCGCGTTGGCGTCCAGGAACGGGACGCCGGCCTCCTTGCAGACGGCCTCCAGCCGTTCGGCGTACACCTCGTGCACGGCCGGGTCGAGAACCGGGGCGAACAGGTTCCACATGCCCGCGCGCTCGGCGCCGGCCTCGTCGATCAGCGCCCGCTCCTCGGCGGTGAAGGGCTTGCGGGTCCAGGTGGCGGTGGGCTGCAGCACGTAGTGCAGCCGCGCCCCGAGCGGGGCCACCAGGTCGGCGAGGGTGCGCAGGTCGCGGGCGGCGTGCCGGACGGCGGTCTCGACGCGTGCGGCGGGGTCGGGAACGGTGCCCGCGGTGTCCGCGGCCTCCTCCGGCCGGCCCAGCCGCTTGGCGACCCGGCCGAGCCTGCCCCGGGCCCAGCCCGGCTGGCCCATCCGCTGCCCGAGGTCGGGCGCGCCGAGCTGGCCGAAGAACTCGCCGGAGAAGAAGAACTGCGGGTAGTCGCCGTCGGCTTGCGGCAGCCCGGCCACCACGAGGTTGTTGAGCCCCGAGAAGACCACCACGTCGCGCACCGCCGGCAGCCGGTGCCGGTGCAGTTGGAAGAGCGCCGCCTCCTGGGTGGAGTTGAAGGCCGGCGCCGCCAGATTGAGCCACGGCCGGGCCCGCGGGCCGCGGGAGAGCAGCGAGGGGATCGTCCAGGCGTCCCCGCTCGCGCCGAAGCCGAACGCGGGGGAGGCGCCGAGCACGACCCCCACGGGCTCCTCGGGCACCGTCCCGAGCAGCGAGACCGGCCCGGCGCTCCCGTGCGAGACGCGGAACCCTCCGGCGTCGGTGTTCACCACCGGGGAGCGGTAGCCCGGCCGGTTGAAGAACATCACGTACGGCAGCCAGCGCACCTCGCCGGTCGCGAACTCCTCGTACTGCTTGATCTGCGGCGTCAGCCGGTGCTGCGCTTCCACTGCGGCGCCTCCGATGTCCCCGGTGGGTCTCTTCGACCACCGAGTGTTCGGGGGGCGCCTAGATTGCGGCTCGAACCGTGTCGGAGCGGGCCGGCGGGCGCCGCGCGGTCCGGGCCCGGGCGGCACCCCGCCCGGGCCCGGCTCAGGCGGCCGCCCCGCACGGGTCCGTGGCGGACGTGCGCGGCCCGGGGCCTCGGCCGGGGCGCATCGGGCACTCGACGTGCAGCCAGTACCACTCGCCGCGGACCGTCGTGGTGACGGTGCCGCCGCTCAGCGCCAGCCGCGCGGCGAGGTTGCGCAGCCCGACGCCGCGCCGCGTCCGGCTGTCCGGAGGCGGTGTCCGGGCGCCGTTGTTGGCCACCCAGAGGTGGACCCGGTCGGCCCGTTCGCTGAAGATGACGGTGCACCGGGTGGCGTTGCTGTGGCGCAGCAGATTGGTGACGGCCTCGCGCAGCACGATGGACAGGCTGGTGCCCACCTGCTCGTCGAGCTTCTGCGGCGGGTGTCCGTCGATCTCGACCTTGAGCCCGGCCGTCTCCAGCGTTCCGCGCACCACCTGGAGTTCGCGTTCCAGTGACATCGCCTGCGGCCCGGTGGCCACCGCCCTGACGTCGGCCAGCGCCTGGCGGGCGAGCGCGAGGGTGTCCCGCAGCTCGGCGTGGGCCCGGCCGTCGTCGGTGCCGACCAGGCGCTGGATCAGCTCGATCTTCAGCGTGATGGCCGAGAGGCTGTAGCCCAGCAGGTCGTGCAGGTCGCGGGAGAACCGGAGCCGTTCGCTGGAGACGGCGATCTGGGTCGCCCGCCGCCGGGCCTCGTGCTGGCGGTGCACCAGGTCGCACAGGGCGCTCAGGCCGTAGGTGAGCACGCCGACGGCCAGCGAGGAGAGCTCCAGGTACAGCGGTGCGAGGCCCCGGTGCTGGTGCGGGGAGAGCGCCAGCACCGTGACGTTCACGAGCGCGAAGAGCGCCCAGGCGAGCGGTGCGCCGCGCAGCGCGATCAGGATCGCGCCACCGAGGAAGCCGCTCAGGTTGCCGGACAGGACCCCGGTGAGGGGCAGGGTCAGGAAGGTCAGCACGGCCTGGACGCCGATCAGCACGGCGGTGTTCCGGCGCGGGGCGCGCAGGGCGCTGGGGTGACAGTTGTACAGCTGGATGGCGAAGCAGCAGAGCACGATCAGCAGGGCGAAGCACAGCCCGGCCCGGTCGTGGGTGCGCTTCGCGAGGTTGACGGCTCCGATGACGGTGAGCCCGACCGTGACCGCTGCCACCAGCGCATAGGCGAAGCGCGGTGGCATGGCCTCTCCGGGGACGTCGTCGGCGACCGGTGCGGAGACGGAGCGGTGGGGGCTGTCTGTGGGGATTCTCATGTCCTCGCCCTTGATCGGTGTACGAGCAGTTCATACACGGGGCACCTGGGTGTCATGCACAGGGCTGACAAGTTGGCCGAAACGCTGAGGGTTCGACGCCCCGCCGCCGGGTAGCGGCCGCGCCCCGCGGACGCCGTGACGGGCCTTCGGCCGCGCGCCATACTGGGCGTTCGTACGGTCGTGGGCTCGTGCGTTCGCGGGTTCGTATGTTCGTGTGCTCAGGTGTTCATGCGCCGGGACGGGCAGGGGAGGAGCGGCGGGTGGCGGAGCGGACCTTGCGGGGGGTGGCGGCACTCGCCGAGGCGGTCGTGGAGGTCGGCCTCGCCCCGCTGGGGCTGGACGCGCCGGTGACGGGGCTGGAGGTGTTCGACCGGGCGGAACCCGGGGCGGACCCGGGCACCCTGCTGGTGGCCGTCGGGCTCGACCCGCGCTCGGAGCGGGCCGTGGCACTGGTCCGCGCCGCGGGGCGCGACCGGGCCGCCGGGGTGGTCTTCCGCGAGGAGGGCGCCGGCCCGCCCAACGACGCGCTGCGGACCGCCGCCGACGAGGCCGGCACCGCCCTGCTGTTCCGCCGGACCTGGGCCGACTGGGCGCAGCTGATCGGCACCCTGCGGGCCGGACTCGCCGTCGCCGAGGAGGCCGAGGCGGCCAATGTGCCGCTCGGCGACCTGGACGCGCTCGCCGAGGCGCTCGCCGCGCTGGTGGGCGGCGCGGTGACGATCGAGAGCCCCGACTCCCGGGTGCTCGCCTACTCCTCCAACAACCGGGACGTCGACGACATCCGCCGCTCCACCATCCTGGCCCGCCGGGTGCCGGCCGAACGCCGGGCGGCGATGCGCGAGGACGGCTTCTACGCGCTGCTGCGCCGCACCCCGGGCGCGCTGCACCGCCGGGCCGACGGCACCGCCCCCGAGCGCGCCGCCGTCGCGGTACGGGCCGGCGAGGAGGTGCTCGGCTCGCTGTGGGTCGCGCCGACCGGCTGCCCGCTGCCGCCGACCGTCACCGAGGCGCTGCGGGCGGCGGCCCGGATCGCGGCGCCGCACCTGCTGCACGACCGGGCCCGCCGCACCGGGCAGCGCGAACTGGTGCTGGAAGCGGCGCGCGCCCTGCTGGCGGGGCGCGGTTCGGCGGACGTCCTGGCCGCCCGCACCGGACTGCCGCCGGCCGAGCCCTGCGCGGTGCTGGCGCTCGCCCTCGCCCCCGGGCCGGATCCCCGGCCCTCCGGCGCCGCCCCGGTCAGCGGAGGGCGGCTGGCCCGTTCGGCGCACGCCGCCTGCGCCCGGCGCGGCCACGCCGCGGTGGCGGTGGCCGCCGACGGCGGCGCCCGGGTGCTGCTCGGCGGTCTGGAACGCGATCCGCGGCAGGCCGCCGCCCGGCTCTCCCGGCTGGCGGGCGCGCTCGCGCCGGAGCTGTCGGCGGAACTCGGCCGGCCGGTACGGATCGGCATCGGCGAGGTCCGGGCCGCCCTCGACCGGGCCGCGGACTCCTGCCGCACCGCCGAGCAGGCACTGCGCGCCCTGCGCCTCGGCCGCTCGCCGAACCCGCCGCCCGCCGCCGGCATCGGCGAACTCGCCGACACCGTCGCCCTGCTGACCGCCCTGGACGCGCTGCGGGCCCACCTGGCGCCCGCGCCGGAGAGCTCGGTGGCCCGGCTGGTGGCCCACGCGGCGAAACCGGGGGAGGAGGTGCTGCTCGACACCCTGCGCGCCTATCTGGAGCACGCCGGGGACAGCGCTCGGGCCGCCGCCGCCCTGGCCGTGCCCGCCAGCACCTTCCGCTACCGCAAGCAGAAGGCGGAGAAGGTCTGCGGCATCGACCTGGACGACCCGGACGCCCGGCTGCTCGCCCAGCTCCACCTGCGCCTGCTCGCCCTGGACGCCGCCGAACGCGACTGACGTCGCCGGGCGAAACCCGCGTGACCCCACGGACGGCACCGGCGACACTGACGCCATGACCGGAGCCGCACCGCACCGACTGCTTCGACCGCGCGCCCTGAGGCCCGGGGACCTCGTGGTCATCGCGGCGCTGTCAGGACCGCTGCCGGCCGCGTACGAGCCCAACGTCGAGCGGACGGTGGCGGTGCTCGAACGGATGGGATTCCGGGTGCGCCGGGCCCCGCTGCTCGACGCCGGGCGCCGCCGCTGGTGGAGCGCGGCCACCCCGACGGAGATCGCCGGGGAGCTCAACGGCCTGCTGCGTGACCCCGAGGTGCGCGCGATCGTCGCGAGCGACGGCGGCCAGACGGCGCTCGGCTACCTCGACCTGATCGACGTCGAGGCGGTCAGGGCCGACCCCAAGCCGATCCTCGGCTACAGCGACATCTCCCTGCTGCACCTGGTGCTCCACGCCCGCACGGGCCTGGTGGGGTTCCACGCCGACATGGCCGTCCCCGGCTTCGGTGGCCACTGGCGGTCCGCGCCCCCGGCGCGCCGAGCGGAACTGGAGAGGCTCTACACCGGGCTGCTGACCGGCACCGAGGCGATCGGCGCACTGCCCACGAGCCCGTCGTGGGAGTGCTGGCGCCCCGGCCGCGCAGAGGGCCGGCTGATCGGCGGGGTGATCAACCGCATCGTGCTGGCACAGGCCACGCCCTTCGCGCTGCCGCTCGAACGCTTCGACGGCGCGGTGCTGTTCTGGGAGGAGACGGGCGGCCTGGCGTCGTACGTGTGGAGCTATCTGCAGGTGCTGCGGCACTGCGGCATCCTCGACCGGATCGCCGGCATGGTCGTGGGAGTCCCGCACGAGATCGGCGGACTCGAACCAGGCGCCTCCCCGACCCTGCGCGAGATCGTGCTCGACGTCCTCGGCGACCGCGACATCCCGGTCCTGGGCAACGTCGAGTTCGGGCACGCGGGCCCGAACCTGCCGATGCCGGTCGGCCTCCGCGTCGGCCTCGACGCCCGGCAGCGGACGCTGTCGCTGCTCGAACCGGCGGTGTCACCGCCTCGCTGAACGTCCCCGCCCCGGCCGCGTTCCGGTCGCCGAGGTGGACCCCGCCCGCACCCGTCCGTTCCGCATCAGCCCGGGGTTGTCATCCCGTGGGCCGGTTCCAGGTGGCGGAGCGTCATTCGGTGGGCCGATGCGGCCCATCCGCCCCGAGTGACAGTGTTCGGCGCATGGACACCACGCCGATGGACATCGCGCCGATCGCAGGCCGTACCGGACCGACCCGCCGCCGTCTGCTGGGCGCCGCCCTCGCCCTGAACGTCATCGCGCCGTTGGGCCTGGCCCGCACGGCCTCGGCCGCTCCCGCCGCCGCCGCCGGCGCCATCCCCGCCGGCACTTCCTCCGCCGGCACCGGCTCGCCCGAGCGGCTCACCCTGCCCGCTCCCACCGGCCCCTTCCCGGTGGGCATGGTGCCGCTGCACCTGCGCGACGAATCGCGGCTCGACCCGAACGCCAGGCCCGGAAGGTTCCGCGAGCTGATGGCCACCGTCTGGTACCCGGCCCGGCTCGCGAACCCCGACGCCTACCCGCTCGCCCCCTGGATGACCGAGGGCGCCCTGAAAGCCTTCCTCGACGACATCGGCTTCCCGCTCCCTCCCGAGCTCGTCCCGCTCACCGCCGGCCACCAGGGCGCGCCCGTCCACCGGACCGGCCGGCCGCTGCCCGTCGTCCTCTACTCGCACGGCGCGGGCGGTCACCGCGGCGACCACACCATCATGGTGCAGGAGTTGGCCAGCCACGGCTTCGCCGTCGTCACCGTCGACCACACCCACGACGGCATCACCGAGTTCCCGGACGGGACCGTCGTCACCCGGGACGGCGTCGCCCCCGGGCTGTACCCGAAGGACTACGCGGCCGACCTGCTCTTCCTGCTCGAACGTGTCGTCGACCTCGCCAACGGGCGCAATCCCGACGTCGACGGCCGCGCCCTGCCGGCCGGCCTGCTCGGCGGCCTGGACGCCCGGAACATCGGTGTCTCCGGCTGGTCCAAGGGCGGCACCGCCGCCGCCCTCGCCATGGTCGCCGACCGGCGGATCCGCGCCGGTCTCACCCTGGACGGCCGGATGGAGTCGAACCCCGCCATCACCACCGACATCGACCGGCCGTTCATGATGATGACCGCCACCTACACCCGGGCCGCCAGCCCGTACGTCGAGACCTTCTGGGGCCACCTGCGCGGCTGGCGCCTCGATGTCCAGGCCACCGGCGCCCTGCACGTCTCGTACGGCGACAACATGGCGCTGATCCCCCAGGCGGGCAGGCTGATCGGCATGACCGAGCAGCAGATCCAGTCCGCGGTCGGCACCCTCGACCCCGACCGCGGCGTCCTCATCCAACAGACCTACCCGCGCGCCTTCTTCGACCTCCACCTGCGCAACCGGCACTGCGGCAACCTGCTCGACGGACCGTCGAAGGCCTTCCCGGAGGTCGTGTACCACCCGTAGGCCCGGTACGAGCGGCGGGCGGCAGCCCCGGGGAGAACCACTGCGACCGCGACATGCCTAGCAGGTGACAGGCGTTTTCCGGCGCCGTGCATTTCGGCCGGCGGGGTCGACAATTCCTAGCACTGCTCCGATTCTCCCGGCGTGAGCGATTGGTCGCACGCGACGGTGCTCCGGCCCCGCGTTCGCCGTCGGGCACCGATCCGGCGGTTCCGGCGGCGGCGTCCGGCCGGGTGACGCGGGGCCGTCCCCGGAAATCCGCGCCGTGGGACGAAGACGTGGTCGCCGCCGGCCGGGCAGCCTGGTGCCACGCCCGGGGCCACCCCGTCCCCGGCCCCGGGCGTCCGGCGGCGTGACCACCCGGTCGCCGTCAGGCCCCCGACCGCCCGACGAGCCCGTGGAGCGCGACACCATGACCCTTCCCCAGCCCGCCACCGGCTCGCCCGCCACCGGCTCGCCCGCCACCGGCCCGGGCGCCGCCGCCCGCCGCGAACTCGTCCTGCGCGAGGCCGTCCGCCGCCGGCTGCTCGACCCGGAGGACGCGCTGCTCGCCGTCTTCGTCGACCTCGACGGCGTGGCCGCGAGCGTCGCCGAGCTGCGCGCCGCCTTCCCGCCCGAGGTCGAGGTGCTGCACACCTTCGCGGCGAAGGCGAACTGCCTGGTCCCGCTGCTGGCCCGGCTGCGCGGGCTGGGCATGGGCTGCGAGGTGGCCAGCCCGGGTGAGTTCGCGCAGGCCCTGGCGGCCGGCTTCGACCCCGCGCGAATCGTCTTCGACTCGCCCGCCAAGACCCGACGGGAGCTGGTCCGGGCGCTGGAACTCGGCGCCGCCGTCAACGTCGACAACTGGCAGGAGCTCGAACGGGTCGACGACCTCCTGCGGGCCGGTGCCTCCGCCTCCCGGATCGGCGTGCGGGTCAATCCGCAGATCGGCGCGGGCAGCATCGGGGCGATGAGCACCGCCACCCCCACCTCCAAGTTCGGCATCGCCCTGGCCGACGAGGGCAACGCCGAGCGGCTGGTGGAGGCGTTCCGCGCGCGCCCCTGGCTCAGCTGGATCCATGTGCACGTCGGCTCGCAGGGCTGCCCGCTGGACCTGATGGCCGAGGGCGTCGCCCAGGCCGTCGCCTTCGCCGAGCGGGTCAACGCCGAGCTGGGCCGCCGCCAGGTGGAGGGCATCGACCTCGGCGGCGGACTGCCCGTCAACTTCGCCGACGACACCACCACCCCCGGCTACGCCGACTACGTCGGGCGGCTGCGGGCGCACGCCCCGGCGCTGTTCGACGGCCGCTACCGGCTCGCCACCGAGTTCGGCCGCTCGCTGCTCGCCAAGAACGGCTTCACCGCCGCGTACGTCGAGTACACCAAGGAGTCCGGGGGCCGGCGGATCGCCGTCACCCACGCCGGCGCCCAGGTCGCCACCCGGACGGTGTTCATGCCGGACGCCTGGCCGCTGCGGATCACCGCGCACCACCCCTCGGGCGCCGCCAAGGACGGCGGCGACCCGGTGCCGCAGGACGTCGCCGGACCCTGCTGCTTCGCCGGCGACCTGCTCGCCAGGAACCGTCCGCTGCCGCCGCTGGAGCCGGGCGACCTGGTCGCGCTGCTGGACACCGGCGCGTACTACGCGACGACCCACTTCCAGTACAACAGCCTGCCCGAGCCGGCCGTGCACGGCTTCACGGTGGACGCCGGGGGAGCGGTGCGCTTCGAGCCGCTGCGCCGGGCCCAGCCGATCGAGGAGCTGATCCGGCCGGTCGGCTGACCCGACTCCGGGTCACGACACGGTGACGGACGGTCAGAACGGCAGGCGGGAAGCGGTTCGCGGGCGGCGTGGCGCGGGTATCACCCTGCCGCGACCGCCGGCCCCCGGCCGCGGTTCGACAGCCTCGGCTCGTTCAAGGAGGCCTCGTCATGACCGCCCGCATCCCCGCCGAAGCCCGCATCCCCGCCGAAGCCCGACCCCCCGCCGAAGCCGGGCCCCCCGCCGACCCACCGGCCCAGGACGTGCGCACCGTGCGCCGGCTGCGCCTCGGGGTCGGTCTCCTCGGCTTCCTCCTGCCGATCGTGCTGCCCGTCGGCAACAGCCTCACCTCCGCCCGGATCGCCCTGCTCGACTCGATGAGCGCCTCCTACTACACCCACATGCGCAACGTCTTCGTCGGCGGTCTGTGCGCCATCGGCGTCTTCCTCATCTGCTACCGCCACGACCGCCGCGAGGACCGGCTCAGTTCGGTGGCCGGGGTGCTGGCGATCGGGGTGGCGCTCTTCCCCGTCGAGCCGCCGGCCTCCGTCGCCGCGCACCCGAGCGATCTCCAGAGGGTCGTCGGTGTGCTCCATCTCGCGTTCGCCGCGGGGCTGTTCGGCGTCCTGGCGTACTTCTGCCTGCGGCTCTTCGCGGACTCGCCGACCACCGGCGGCCGCCGCCCGGCGCGGGACCGGATCTACCTGGTCTGCGGCTGGGTGATCGTGGCGGGCATCGGGGCGGTCGCCGTGGCCGGGGTGCTCCACCTGGCCCGGGACTGGCCGCTGACGGTGCCCTACCTGGGCGAGGCGGTCTCGGTGTTCGCCTTCGGTGTCGCCTGGCTGGTGAAGGCCGAGGCCCTCACCGGCCTCGCGCCCCGCCCCGCCCCGGCCACCGCCCCCGCCGGTCCCTGACGGTCACCCGAGCCGCCCGCCCGGCCCGCCCGCCCCGCCCGGTCGCCCGATCCGGCGACGCGCCCGGCCCGACCCGGCCACAGCATCCCGCCGATGGCAGGATGCTTGCGGCCGGTATCGGACCGGCCGGGGCGCGCCGCGGCGTCCGTCGGCACCGCGGGGGAGTGGAGAGGGTCCGATGGGCCGCAGGAAGCACCAGGTGGCCGTGCTGGTCCTGGAGGGCGCGAAGCCGCTGGACGTGGGCATCCCCGCCCAGGTGTTCTCCAGCCGGCCGAGCATGCCCTACACGGTGCGGGTCTGCGGCCCGGCGCCCGGGCTGGTGGCCGGCGGCGACGGCCTCTCCTACCACGTGGCCGAGGGCCTGGAGGCGGTCGAGCACGCCGACACCGTCTTCGTGCCCGGCTACCGCGACCCGGCCACCACCGAACCCCCGGCGGCCGTCGTCGAGGCACTGGTGGCCGCGCACGCCCGCGGCGCCCGGCTGGCCGCGATCTCCACCGGGGCGTTCGCGCTGGCGGCCACCGGGCTGCTCGACGGCAAGCGGGCGACCACCCACTGGCACTACGCCAAGATCCTGGCGGAGCGCCATCCGCGGATCAGGGTCGACGAGAACGTGCTGTTCGTGGACGAGGGCGCGGTGCTCACCTCGGCCGGCGCGGCCTCCGGCATCGACCTCTGCCTGCACCTGGTGCGGCGCGACCACGGGGTGGGCCTGTCCAACCACGTGGCGCGGCGGCTGGTGGCCGCGCCCTACCGCAGCGGCGGCCAGGCCCAGTACGTGCCGCGCAGCGTGCCCGAGCCGCTGGGCGACCTCTTCGCCGACACCCGGGAGTGGGCCCTGGGGCACCTTGCCGAGTCGCTGACGCTGGAGGGGCTGGCCCGGCACGCCCGGGTCTCCGCGCGCACCTTCTCGCGGCGGTTCGTGGAGGACACCGGCTACACGCCCATGCAGTGGGTGCTGCGGGCCCGGGTGGACCTGGCGCGCGAGCTGCTGGAGCGCACCGACCTGGGGGTGGAGCAGATCGCCGACCGCGTCGGGCTCGGCACGGGGGCGAACCTGCGGCTGCACTTCCACCGCGTCCTCGGCACCTCGCCCACCGAGTACCGCCACACCTTCGCGGCCCGCTCGGAGGGGTGAGCGCGCGGGTCCGGACGTCCGTGCCGCGTTCGGTGCCCGATCGGGCAGAGAAGGACCGGTTCCGTCCCGCGGGGGGCCCGCATCGTCGATCGTTGACCTCAAAAGTGGTCTAGTCCATCGCGGTCGGACGGGCCGGTCCGAGTCGCCGTCCGGGACACCCGCGCGATCCCGACTCCGCACCGTCACACCGCATTTGACGATCAGACGGAGAAGCGCGCACCCATGCAAAAAGTCTGCCTCGCCCTGCCCACCATGCGCCCCTGTCCCGGCACCATCGTGGACCTCGCCGAGGAGGCGGCCTACGCCGTCGCGAACTTCGGGGTCGAGGTGCACCTCCTCGTCCTCGACACCACCGACGCCGCCGGAGTCGCGAAGAACGCGGCGGCCGTGGCCTCCCTGCCCCTCACCCCGGGCGTGTTCGTCCACCACCTCGACGAGGCGCAGCAGCGGGAGTTCTTCCGCCGGGTGGCCGAGCGCTCCGGCGCCGCCGACCCCGAGCTGCTGCTCGACATGATGCTCCCGCCGGCCGTCGCGTACGGCTCCTGCGTCAACCGGATCTTCCTGGGCGCCGCCGCCCTGGGCTGCACCTCGGCGCACCTGCGCAACGACGACGCCGACTTCCAGGTCCTCGACGGTCGGAAGATCTTCCCGATCCACCACGAGCTGCTCTCGATCGGCCGCCCGGCGGGCGAGGCGGCGGCCGGCGTGACCCGCTCCGAACTCGACCCGGCCGACGCCGACATGCCGGTGCTGCTGGTCAGCGGCTCCTTCATGGGCGAACTCAACGTGGACATCGGCGAGATCCGCGAGCTGGACCCGGCCGTCTACCGCGACGTGGTGCGCCTGTGGACCCCGCCGGTGTGGCCGGACGAGGACCGCGACGCGATGGTGGACGTCTCCTTCAAGGGCACCGGCACCGAGCCGTTCACGGCCGACGAATCCGTGCTCGGCGCGCCCGACATCTGGAACGTCTTCATGTGCAACGTCGCCCTGGACCACCGGGCCTACGAGGTGCTGCCGCTGCTGCCCTCGATCAAGACCCTCGGCTGCGACTACGCCCTGCTGCACGCCCTGGTCCACGCCCGGATGCCCGCCGTCATCCACAACCGGCACATCGTCAACTACTACACGCCCGAGCGCCGCACCGGAGCCGGCTTCATTCCCTATCAGATGGGGTTCGTGAAGCTGCTGCTCTCGATGCTGTACCTGTACCCGGTCTACGGCGGGATGATCGACCTCGGCCGCGGGCTGCTGGACGAGCGGAACGGGCTGAAGGTCGAGCCGATCCTCGACCTGGTCCGCGGCAGCATCGACTGGGACCGGGCCGGGAACGAGCACTGCCTGGACGTCCTGGACCGCTCCTACCGCAAGCTGGGCGGCAAGTACGCCGAGCTCGCGGACGTGGTCGCCGGGCAGCGCGAGCAGCTCCTGGACGAGGCGCAGGAGGACGCGCGGCGCTGGGCGGTGCTGATCGAGGCCTGGGCGCCGCTGGTGGCCGCCTCCCGCGCGGAGGGGCTCGGCGCCGCTTCGGAGGTCCCGGCCCGGTGATCGAGGACCTCCGGATCCGGCGGCTGACCGACGAGGACTGGGACGCCGTGGTCGCGCTGGAGCACGACGCCTACGCGGCCGACGGCCTGTCGGAGGGCCGGGAGGCACTGCAGTCCCGCGCCGTCGGCTCGCCGGAGACCTGCTTCGTGCTGGAGCAGGACGGCACGGTCCGCGGCTACCTGCTGAGCCTGCCGTACCCGCCGCTGCGCTGCCCGGACCTCGCCGGCCCGGAGAGCGCGGCGTTCGAGTCGAGCAACCTGCACGTGCACGACCTGGTGATCGCCGAGGACCTGCGCGGCCGGGAGGTCGCGCTGGAGTTCATGCGGTACTTCCGGGCACGGGCGCAGGAGCTGGGCTTCGAACGGATCTCGATGGTCGCGGTGCGCGGGGCGGACATCCTGCTGCGCCTGCTCGGCTACCGCGCGCACCGGGAGGTGGCCGTCCCCGCCTCCTACGGGCGGCGCGCGGTCTACATGTCGACGCCGGTCTAGGGCCGGACGGCGCTGGTGGCGGCTGCACCCCGGGTGCAGCCGCCCGTGGCGGGATCCTTGCGCTCGATGGCAAGGTGTCTGGCGGGATCCTTGCGCACCATGTCGATCCGGCCCCTGTCCGGGACCTTCCGATTTTCGGATGATTGAACCGTCATCAAACGGACGGACACACCCGGACCACCCGGCACGACCCAGGGAGCCCTCATGACCCGCATCGCCATCAACGGCTTCGGCCGCATCGGCCGCAACAGCCTGCGCGCCCTGGTGGAGCGCGGCAGCGAGCTGGAGGTGGTCGCGATCAACGACCTCACCTCCGTCGACGCGCTCGCCCACCTGCTCCGCTTCGACAGCTCGCTCGGCCGATTCCGCCGCCCGGTCGCGGTCGAGGGGGACGAACTGGTCGTCGACGGCCGCCGGATCAAGGTGCTCGCCGAGCGCGACCCCGCCGAGCTGCCGTGGGCCGAGCTCGGTGTGGACATCGTGCTGGAGGCCACCGGCCGGTTCACCTCCGCCGAGGCCGCCCGCGCCCACCTCAAGGCCGGTGCCCGGAAGGTCCTGGTGAGCGCCCCGTCCGACGGCGCGGACGTCACCCTGGCCTACGGCGTGAACACCGACGAGTACGACCCGGCCGAGCACGTGATCGTCTCGAACGCCTCCTGCACCACCAACGCCCTGGCCCCGCTGGCCGCGGTGCTGGACGAACTGGCCGGCATCGAGCACGGCTTCATGACCACCGTGCACGCCTACACCCAGGAGCAGAACCTCCAGGACGGCCCGCACCGCGACCAGCGCCGCGCCCGCGCCGCCGGCGTCAACATCGTGCCGACCACCACCGGCGCCGCCAAGGCGATCGGCCTGGTACTGCCGAACCTCGACGGCAAGCTCTCCGGCGACTCGATCCGGGTACCGGTCCCGGTCGGCTCGATCGTCGAGCTGAACACCACGGTCGAGCGCGAGGTCACCCGCGACGAGGTGCTCGCCGCCTACCGCGCCGCCGCCGACGGCCGGCTGAAGGGCATCCTCGACTACGCCGACGAGCCGCTGGTCTCCAGCGACATCACCGGCGAGCCCGCCTCCTCGATCTTCGACGCCGCCCTCACCCGGGTCGACGGCAAGCACGTCAAGGTGGTCGCCTGGTACGACAACGAGTGGGGCTTCTCCAACCGCGTCATCGACACCCTTCAGCTGCTCGCCCGGGGCTGACCCGCGTCCGGGGGCGCCGCTGTCCCCGGGGCGCCGCCGCTCACCGCTCCCGGGGTCACCACCCCGCCCGAGGACGCCGCCGGAACCGCTGCGGGAACGTGACACGCGTGTTGCGCCCCGTGGCGATCCTCCGGCGGCCCTTGAGCGGCCCCGGGCGGTGTGTGACGGTGGACGGCACGCCCGTCCCGTCACCCGCCGGGCGGGTTGAGCCGAAGAAAGAGGACACCGGTGCCGACCCACGACCAGCCCCTGCGGAAACTGGGATTCCTGACCATCGGGCTGTTCGACCCGGCCGACCCGGCCCGCGGCCACGAGTCCACGCTGCAGCTCATCGAACTCGGCGAGCAGCTGGGCTTCGACAGCGCCTGGGTGCGCCACCGTCACCTGCAGCACGGCATCTCCTCCCCGGTCGCCGTGCTCGCGGCGGCCACCCAGCGCACCCGGCGCATCCAGCTGGGCACGGCGGTCATCCCGGTCGGCTGGGAGAACCCGCTGCGACTGGCCGAGGACCTCGCCACCACCGACCTGCTCTCCGGCGGCCGGCTCAACCCGGGCGTGAGCATCGGGCGGCCCGGCCACTGGGAGCAGGTGGCCGGGGCGCTCTACCCGGACACCGCCGAGGCCGAGGACTTCGGCTACCGGCGGGTGAGCCGGCTGCTGGGCTTCCTGCGGGGCGAGCCGGCCACCGACTTCAGCGGGGTCGAGGGCATCGAGGTGTACTCGGACAAGGTCCAGCCCGTCTCGCCCGGCCTGGCGGACCGGCTCTGGTACGGCGGCGGGAGCCTGCGCTCCGCCCGCTGGGCCGGTGAGCAGGGGCTCGGCCTGCTCACCAGCAACGTCGTGCGGGCGGAGGAGTCGGAGGACTTCGCCGAGATCCAGCGCTCGCAGATCGTCGCCTTCCGCGCGCACCACCCGCTGGGCGCGCGGGCCCGGGTCTCGCAGGGCCTGGTGGTGATCCCCACCGACAGCGCCACCGCCGGTCAGCGGGCGCGCTACCAGGAGTACGCCCGCAGCCGCACCGCCCGCACCGCGACCCCGCAGGGTCCGTCGCGGGTGATGTTCGCCCGCGACCTCGTCGGCAGCTCCGCCGAGATCGCCGAGCAGCTGTACGCCCACGCCGGGTTCCGGGAGGTGGACGAGGCGGTCTTCGCGCTGCCGTTCACCTTCGGCCACGAGGACTACGTGCAGATCCTCACCGACATCGCCACCGTCCTGGCCCCGGCCCTCGGCTGGAAGCCGGCCACCGGCGCCTGAGCCCGACGGACGCCCGGGCCGCGGACGCCCGGGCCGCGGACGCCCGAGCCTGCGGGCGTCCGGTCCGGCGGGCGTCCGGTCCGGCGGGCGGTCAGAGGCGCTCGGGCACCGGGTTGCCGACGGCCTCGATCGCCCGCCGCACGGGCACCTTCAGCAGCACGGCGAAGCCGATCACGAAGAACACCAGCAGCGAGATGATCGCCGACCGGTAGCTGCCGGTGACCTGGTAGGCGAGGCCGAACACCAGCGGCCCCATCCAGCTGGTGCCGCGGTCGCTGACCTTGTAGAGGCTGAAGTACTCGGCCTCCTTGCCCGGCGGGATCAGGTGCGAGAACAGCGAGCGCGACAGCGCCTGGCTGCCGCCGAGCACCAGGCCGATCATGCAGGCCAGCGCGTAGAACCAGGCCGGCTGATGGGCCGGCATGAAGTAGCCGAGGGCGAGCGTGACCACCCAGCCGACCAGGGAGCCCAGGATGGTCCGCTTGGCGCCGTAGCGGTGGGCGATCCGGCCGAGCAGCAGCGCGCCGGCGATCGCCACGACCTGTACCAGCAGCACCGCGGTGACCAGCGAGGTCTGGTCCATGCCCAGCTCCTCGCTGCCGAACAGGGAGGCCTGTGAGACGACGGTCTGGATGCCGTCGTTGTAGCAGAGGAAGGCGGCCAGGTAGAGCAGGGTGAGCGGGTGGCGCCGCATGCCGCGCAGGGTCCGGCCGAGCTCCCGCAGGCTGCCGGCGGCGGGCTCTGTCCCGGTCCCGGTCCCGGCCCCGGCCTCGACGGCCTTCGGCGGGTGTCCGGGGAGCACCCCGGCCCGGGACGGCAGCCGGAGCATCGGCACGATGGTGAACAGCGCCCACCACAGGCCCGCCGAGGCCAGGCAGATCCGCACCGCGGTGCCCTCGGAGAGCCCGAAGGCCTCGTGCCCCTGGAACAGCGCCAGGTTGGCGATCAGCAGCAGCCCGCCGCCCGCGTACCCGTACGCCCAGCCCTTGGAGGACACCGCGTCGCGCTCGTCGGGCGAGGCCAGGCCCGGCAGGTAGGCGTAGGAGAGCGCGACCGACACCGCGTAGGCGAGGTTGGCGACGACCAGCAGCGCGCCGCCGAGCAGGTAGCGGTCGCCGCCGAGGAAGAACATGCCCATCGTGGCGGCGGCGCCGAGGTACGCGAAGCCGCCCATCAGCTCCTTGTGCCGCCCGGTCCGGTCGGCGACCGTCCCGGCCAGCAGCATCGCGCCGACCGACAGCAGCACGGAGAAGGAGACCGTGTAGGGGAAGAAGGAGCCGGCCCGGATCGCCAGGCCGAAGGGGTGCACATCGCCGTTGGCGTCGGCGGCCTCCTTGGCGACCGAGGTCAGGTACGGTCCGAGGAACACCGTCAGCACGGTGGCGGAGAAGGCCGCGTTGGCCCAGTCGTTGATGTACCAGCCGACCTGTATGCGGCGCAGTGCGCGGCCGTCGTCGGTGGCGGTCGCCGGGGGCTCCGGCCGGTGGGTCGTGGTGCTCATGGTGTTCCAATCCCCGTGCTGGAGCCGTCGCCGCCGGGGGTCCAGCGGCCGCGCTCGCGGAGGACGTCGCGCAGGACGTCGATGCGATCGGCCATGATGCCATCCACCCCCAGGTCGAGCAGAGCGCGGATGCGTGTGGCGTCGTCCACGGTCCAGACGTGAACCTGCAGGCCCAGGCGGTGCGCGGCGCGGACGAAGGCCCGGTCGACCACCTGCACGCCCCGGTGCCGCTCGGGCACCTGCGCGCAGACGCCGGCCCACGGCGCCCCGTCACCGCGCAGCAGCGGCCCGGCCAGTGAGCGCAGCCGCAGCCGGGCGACCTCGCGCGGGCCGAGCGAGGTGGCCAGCCGTGGCCCGGCGGCGGCGCGGACGGCGGCGAGCCGGGCGTCGGAGAAGCCGCCGACGCAGACCCGGTCCCAGGCGGCGGTCCGGCGGACGGTCTCGACCAGCGGGGCGACGGCCGGCATCGCCTTGACGTCGATGTTGAAGCGGGCGTCGGGGAAGGCGTCGAGCAGGTCCTCCAGCAGCGGGACCGGCTCGGTGCCGCCGATCCGGGCCTGGCGGACGGTGCGCCAGGGCAGTTCGGCGACCGCCCCGGTGCGATCGGTGACCCGGTCGAGCCGGTGGTCGTGGAAGGCCACCAGCACGCCGTCGGAGGTGGCGTGCACATCCGTCTCCAGGTACCGGTACCCGAGGGCGACGGCGGCCTCGAAGGCGGCGAGCGAGTTCTCCGGACGGCCGAGGTCGCCGCCCCGGTGGGCGAAGGCGAGCGGCCCCGGGTGGTCGAGGAAGGGGTGCATGTGGTGCTCCGTGCGCTGTGCTGCCTGGTGCGTGACATTGTTACACCTACTGTCAAGCTGTAACGCCCACCGGGGCCGCGGGGCCGCCTATCATGCCGGTGCGGCAGGGGCCGCCCGGCGCCCGCCGCGTCCGTCGCTCACGTACCGCCCGAGAGAGGAGCCCCCGAGTGGGTAGCACTGTCGAGACGCTGGAATTCCAGGCCGAGACGCGTCAGTTGCTCCGGTTGGTGATTCACTCGATCTACTCGAACAAGGACATCTTCCTGCGCGAGTTGATCTCCAACGCCTCCGACGCCCTGGACAAGCTGCGGCTGGAATCGCTGATCGACTCCGGCCTCGACGCCGACACCTCCGACCTCCACATCGCCCTGGAGGTGGACCCGCGGGCCCGGACGCTGACCGTCCGTGACAACGGGATCGGCATGAGCCGCGACGACCTCGTGGAACTGATCGGCACGATCGCCAAGTCCGGCACGGCCGGCCTGCTGGAGAAGATCAAGGAGACCGACGACGCCGCCGCGGCGCAGAGCCTGATCGGCCAGTTCGGCGTCGGCTTCTACTCGGCCTTCATGGTCGCCGACCGGGTCACCCTGACCACCCGCCGTGCGGGCGGCGAGGCCGGTACCCGGTGGGAGTCCGACGGCGAGGGCACCTACGAGGTCCAGGCCGTCGACGGGCTGCCCGTCGGCACCTCGGTCACCCTGCACCTCAAGCCCGCCGACGGCGAGGACGGGCTGGCCGACTACCTGGCCGAGTGGAAGATCCGCCAGATCGTCAAGCAGTACTCGGACTTCATCCGCTGGCCGATCCGGATGGCGAGCGAGCACACCGACGCCGAGGGCGCCACCACCCGGCAGGTCGACACCCTCAACTCGATGAAGGCGCTCTGGGCCCGGCCGCGCAGCGAGGTCACCGAGGCCGAGTACGCGGAGTTCTACCAGCAGATCAGCCACGACTGGCTCCCCCCGGCCGAGACCGTCCACATGCGCGCCGAGGGCACCTTCGAGTACGAGGCGCTGCTGTTCATCCCCGCGCAGGCGCCGTTCGACCTGTTCTCCCGCGACGCCAAGCGCGGCGTGCAGCTGTACGTCAAGCGGGTGTTCATCATGGACGACTGCGAAGCGCTGATGCCCGACTACCTGCGCTTCGTCAAGGGTGTCGTGGACGCGCACGACCTGTCGCTGAACATCTCCCGCGAGATCCTCCAGCACGACCGCCAGATCCGCGGCGTGCGCCGGCGCCTGGTGAAGAAGGTGCTCGGAGCGCTGAAGGACGTCCAGGCCAAGGACGCCGAGCGCTACGCCAAGCTCTGGGAGCAGTTCGGCCGGGTGCTCAAGGAGGGCCTGATCGAGGACGCCGACAGCACCGAGGCCCTGCTGGAGCTGGTGTCGGCCACCTCCACCCACGACGCGGAGCGCTCCACCACCCTGCGCGAGTACGTCGGGCGGATGAAGGACGGCCAGGAGGCGATCTACTACCTGACCGGCGAGGACCGCGCCACGGTGGAGAACTCCCCGCACATGGAGGCGTTCGCCGCCAAGGGCTACGAGGTGCTGATCCTCACCGACCCGGTCGACGAGGTCTGGGTCGAGCGGGTGCCGGGCTTCGACGGCCACCGCTTGCAGTCCATCGCCAAGGGCCAGGTCGACCTCGACGAGCCGGCCGACGGCGACGAGCAGGCCGGGGCCGAGAAGGCCCGGCGCGAGCAGGAGTTCGCCGCGCTGCTGCCGTGGCTGACGCAGGCGCTGTCCGGCCATGTGAAGGAGGTCCGGCTCTCCTCGCGGCTGACCACCTCGGCGGCCTGCGTCGTCGGCGACGCCCAGGACATGACGCCGACCCTGGAGAAGATGTACCGCGCGATGGGGCAGGAACTGCCCCCGGTCAAGCGGATCCTGGAGCTCAACCCCACCCACCCGCTGATCGTCGCGCTGCGCACGGCGCACGAGGCGAACCCCGGGGATCCGGCCCTGGCGGAGGTCGCCGAACTGGTCCACGGCGGCGCGCTGCTCGCCGAGGGCGGCGACCTGCCCGACCCGGCCCGCTTCACCCGGCTGCTCACCGACCGGCTGGCCCGCGGCCTCTGACCGCACCCGCCCCGTCCCCTCCGACGACCCGGCCGCGCACCCCGCGGCCGGGTCGTCGCGCGTTCGGCGCCGGGTCGCCGGACGGGCCGTCACTCCGCTTGCGTCACCGTCTTGACTGGTGACGCAAGCGGCTGCCATGCTTGCGTCACCGCCTCAACCGGTGACGGAAAGAAGGTCCGGCCAGGCCGGGGCGGTCGGACGTCACACGATCCAGATGGGGAGCACCAGTCATGGCAGTCAGCTACACGGCCGTTGTCGACGTCGACGGGGAGGGCCGCAACGGCGGTCGGGTCCGCTCCTCGGACGGTCTGCTGGAGACCGGCCTCGCCATCCCGAAGGAGTTCGGTGGCGCCGGCACCGCGACCAACCCGGAGCAGCTGCTGGCGGCCGGCTGGGCCGCCTGCTTCCTCGGCGCCCTGCGGCTCGCCGCCGGCGCCCGCGGGATCCGGCTCACCAGCACCGCCATCACCGCCGAGATCACGCTCACCCACGGCGACGACGGCGAGTTCGGCCTCTCTGCGGTCCTCAGCCCGGTGCTCGGCGGGGTGGACCAGGCCACCGCCGAGGAGCTGGCGCGGGCCGCCCACCGGACCTGCCCGTACTCCAGGGCGACCCGCGACAACATCCCGGTGACCATCAACGCCCGGGCCGCCGCCTGACCGTCCCGAGCCACCTGACAGCGGGTCCCGTGTCCGTCCCCCGGCACGGGGCCCGCGCCCTTGTCGTCCGCCGCGGGCCGTGATCGGCCCGCGCGCGCCCAGGGGCACCGCCGTCAGGGCGGGCTCAAGGGCGGCTCAACGGCGGGCTTCGGGGCGGGCTTCAGTGCAGCCCGGCCGGAGCGGTCTTCTTCCGTGCGCGGTAGGCCGCGGCCTTGATCTTGTTGCCGCAGGACTCCATGCCGCACCACTGGCGCCGCATGCCGCGGGAGCGGTCGATGTAGATCCGGGTGCACTCGGGGTTGCCGCACTCCTTCATCAGCGGCACGTCCGGGCCGCTGAGGAGGTCGACCGCGTGCCGGGCGACGGTGGCCAGCGCCTGCTCCGGGGTCGCCTCGTTGTGCCGCCCGGCCACCGTGAGCTGAGGCGTCACCGGGGTCCTGCGGGCCGCGCCGTTGAGCACGGCCAGCGCCTCGCGGTCGAACTCCTCCCCGGCGACGCGGTTGGTGACCAGCCGGTAGACCGCCTCGCGCACCGTCCTGGCCTCCCTGACGTCGCGCTCGTCGCCGGGCGTGATCGTGTCCACGAGGCCGCACTCCAGGTACCAGGCGTTCAGCCGCTCCGGGGTCACGAACATCTCGAACCGGATCGTGCGCCGGGCGCGCAGGGTGCCCGCGAAGTCCAGGGCCGGGTTTCCGCACACGAAGACATGGTCGAGATTCACATCACCATGCTGACAGGTGACTCCAGGGGGCGCAAGGACGGGTCAGCGCACCCAGGACGCCGCCCCGGGCCCCAGCCGGAGTTCCCGGCCCCGCCACCGCCGGCGCAGCCAGCGGTCGTGCCCGGCCACCACGACCGCGCCCGGACCGCCGCCCAGGGCCTCCTCCAGTTCGTCGCACAGCTGCGGAGAGAGGTGGTTGGTGGGTTCGTCGAGCAGGAGCAGCTGCGGCGGGCGAGCCACCAGCAGCGCCAGCGCGAGCCGTCGGCGCTGGCCGACGGAGAGCCGGTCGACCGGCTTGTCCAGGTCCGCGGCGTGCAGCAGGCCGAGCGACTCCAGCGGCACCCGCTCGGCCCGTGCGGTCCCCAGCGCCGAGAGGTAGGTGTCGCGCACCGCGCGGTCCGGCCGCTCGAACACGGTGTCCTGGGTGAGCAGTCCCACCGTGAGCCGGGGCCGTCGGAGGACCTCGCCCTCGGCGGCGAGCCGCCCGGCGAGCACGGCGAGCAGCGTCGACTTGCCCGCCCCGTTGCCGCCGGTCACCAGCAGCCGGTCGCCGGTCGGTACTTCCAGGGTGGTCGGTGCGAGTCGTCCCGGCATCCGGACCTCCCGCAGCGTCACCAGGGGCTCCGGGTGCCCGGTGGCGTCCGGCTCGTCCGCGACGTCGGCAGGGGCGTCCGCGGTCAGGGCCGGGGCCGCGAACCGCAGCGGGCGCGGCGGTTCGGCGACCCGCGCGCGCTCCAGCTCCTCCAGCCGGCGCGCGGCGTCGCGCACCCGGCGGGAGATCTGGTTCTGCACCCGGCCCGCCCGGTGGCCGTAGCCCATCTTCTCGTTGTCGCGCCGTCCCCGGTCCGGTGCGACCCGGTGCGCGGTGACGCCGGCCGCCTCCCGCAGCTCCGCGAGCTCCAGCTGCTCCTCGGCGTACCGCCGCTCCCAGCGCTCCCGTTCGGCGCGCCGGGCCGCCAGGTAGGAGCTGTAGCCGCCGCCGTGCCGGACCGGTCCGTCCACCGCCGGATCGAGGTCGACCAGGTGGGTGCAGACGGCGTCGAGGAACGCCCGGTCGTGGCTGGCGGCCACCATCGCGCCCGGCAGCGTGCGCAGTTGGTCCTCCAGGAAGGCGGCGGCCTCGTCGTCCAGGTGGTTGGTCGGCTCGTCCAGCAGCAGCGCCGACGGGCGGCGCACCAGCAGCGCGGCGAGCGCGAGCCGGCCGCGCAGGCCCCCGGAGAGCGAGCCGAGACGGCGGTCGTGGGCGAGCCCGTCGAGGCCGAGGCCCGCCAGCACCAGTGACGCGCGCCGGTCGGCGTCCCAGGACTCCCGGTGCTGCGCCTGCTCCAGGCGGCGGCCGTAGGCGTCGAGGAGGTCCGGGTGGCCGGGGGAGTCCTCCGGGACGCGGGCCAGCTCCTCGCCGAGCCGGTCGAGTTCGGCGAGGTCGGCGCGGGCCTCGCGCAGGGCGTCATCGAGCACGGCGGCGATCGTCGCGTCGGCGTCGAAGGGAAGCTCCTGGTGCAGGAAGCCGAGGTCGGCGGGGCGCGAGACGCGTCCCGCGTCGGGTTCGTCCACGCCGGCGAGCACCCGCAGCAGGGTGGACTTGCCGGCGCCGTTCTCCCCGATCAGGCCGATGCGCTGGCCGGGGGAGGCGGTCAGGTGGACGCCGTCGAGGACGCGCCGGCCCGCCAGGTTGCGGACGAGGTCGTGGGCGAGCAGGGCGGGCCGGGGGGAACCGGTCGACCGGGTGCGCCGGGTGTGCTGGACGTGCTGGGACACGGGGGAGCCTCGGGACGGCTACGGGCAGCGGGACGGACCACCGCGGCCCTGGGCGGGCGTGGAGAGGGGCACGACGGAACGGACCACTCCGCCGGCGCTTCCACGCGCCGGCCGGTGGCCGTCAACTCCGGGTCTCACCCGGAGATGTCGTCGTCACCCGCCACGTCTGCCGCTCCTCGATCACCGGTCCTGGCCACCTGGAGCGTAGCAGGCGCCCCGGACACCGCCCGGCGGCCAAGGCGGGCGCCGGGCCGTCCCGTTGACAGCCCGTCGGCGACCGTGCCAGAGTCGTCACCGGTTGAACCGGTGACGGAGTCGGATCGGTCCGACCGAGGCCGTGCGGACCCGCCGCGCCCCATTCCTGGAGGAACCCCATGAAGCGCTTCCTGACCGTCCTCGCCGCAGGGCTGCCGCTGGCCGCGGCGGTGGGCCTGCCGATGGCGTCGGCGCAGGCCGCGAGCGGTGTCCCCGCGACCTTCGCCTGCGCACCGGCCGCGGTGCAGGCCGCCGTTCGGGCCCCCGACGGCACCCGGGTGGAGTCCGTCACGGCTGTCCGCCGGGAGGGTGGCACCGTCCAGGGCGGCGGCATCCTGGGCGGCACGGTCACCGGAGTACCGGCCTTCTGCGAGGTGACCGTCACCCTCACCCACCCGGACGCCGACGACCACGCGAGGATCCAGACCTGGCTTCCCGTCACCGGCTGGAACGGTCGCTTCCAGGCGCTCGGCGGCAGCGCCTACGCGGCCGGGGACAACGGAGTCGGCCTGGCCGGCGCGGTCAAGAACGGCTACGCCGCGACCACCACCGACGCCGGGCTGGGCGACGTCGTCGACGTCTCCTGGGCCCTGGACGCCGAGGGCCGGGTGAACGGCGCCCTGCTGGAGAACCTCGCCTCCCGCTCCCAGCACGAGGCCGCGCTCGTCGGCAAGCAGGTCGTCGCCGCCGGCTACGGCAGCGCCGCCGCCTACTCCTACTTCAACGGCTGTTCCACCGGCGGCCGCCAGGGCTACCTGGAGGCGCAGCGCTACCCCGACGACTTCGACGGCATCCTCGCCAACGCGCCCGCCGTGCACTGGGACGAGTTCGAGGTCGCCACCCTCTGGCCGCAGGTGGTCATGAACAACGAGCGGACCTACCCCTCCGCCTGCACCTTCAAGGCCTTCACCGATGCCGCAGTCAAGGCCTGCGACCCGCTGGACGGCGCCGTGGACGGCCTGGTCAACGACGCGGCGCGGTGCGAGTTCGACCCGCGCCGGCTGATCGGCACCAAGGTGCTGTGCGAGGGCCGGGAGCTGACCGTCACCGCCGCCGACGCGGCCGTGGTGCGCAAGATCTGGGACGGCCCGCGCACCGCGTCCGGCCGCAAGCTGTGGTCCGGTGTCCCGGTCGTCGCCCGGCTGACGGGCCTGGCCGGCACCACCCCGCCCGACGCCGCCGGCCAGGTCAAGGGCGCGCCGTTCCCGGTGCCGCAGGCCTGGGTCGCCAACTGGCTGGAGAAGCAGCCGGCCTTCGACGTCTCGACGCTGACCTACGGCCGGTTCGAGCAGCTCTTCGCGCAGTCGCGGGCCGAGTACGGCAGCATCATCGGCAGCGACGACCCCGACCTGTCCGCCTTCCGCGCCTCCGGAGGCAAGCTGCTGAGCTGGCACGGCCAGGCCGACGAGTTCATCCCCACCCAGGGCACCGTCGACTACCGCCGCCAGGTCGAGCGGACGATGGGCGGCGCCAAGCGGGTGGACGACTTCTACCGGCTCTTCCTCGCCCCGGGCACCCCGCACTGCGGCCTCAACAAGGGCGCGGGCACCGTCGACGACCTCGGCGCGCTGCGGGCCTGGGTCGAGCAGGGCAAGGCCCCCGCGACCCTGCCGGCCACCCTGGTCGACGCCACCGGTCACAGCGTCGCCCGCGACCTGTGCCGCTACCCCCGGGTGTCCCGCTACACCGGCCACGGCGACCCGGCCGCCGCGAACAGCTTCCGCTGCGTCCTGCCGACCCGCTCCTGACCGCCCCCGACCGGAGCGGCCCGCACCCCGGGGTGCGGGCCGCTCCGGTTCAGCCGGACGGCCTCCCGGGACCGTCCAGCAGCTCCGCCAGGAAGGCGTCCCAGTCCAGGCCGTCCGGCTCCGCCCCGGTCGGGACGGCGCGGTAGGTGGCGTCGAGCCACCCCGCCAGCGGCCCGGCCGGCAGCTCGAACAGGGCCTCCAGCTCCGGCGATTCCAGGAGCAGCCAGGACGACGGCCGCTCCTCGCGCTGCGTGGGCCACATCCGGACGCCGCCGCAGCCGCTCATCGTGGCCAGGCCGCGGTACAGCAGCTCACGGCCGATCCGCCGGACGACCCCCGGCCCGTGCCCGGCCGGGAACTCCACGGTGACCACGGCCGGCGTGGCCGGGTCGAAGCGGAACTCCGCCCGCCCGGGCAGCCGGGTGAACTCGTCGAGCATCCGGTCGACGGCGAGTCGCAGCGCGGGCACCGGCCCGGGTGCCGGGTGCGCTCGCGGTGGCGAAGCGTCACGGTCCATGTCTGGCGTACCCCTCGGTGGTGACGGAACGTGTGGCCCCAGCCTTCGCCGGGGAGTGCCGTCCGCACATCGGTCAATTGACGGTCGATGCCGGGACCGGTCATCCGCGCCCGGGCTGCCGGGCGACGCGGCCGCGGCGCTGCGCCGGGCGGCACTCGAACTGCGCCGCGAGCACCCCGAGCGGTTCGACCCGCGGGCCTCCCCGATCCACGGCGGCCCTTGAGTCAGGGTTGATCCCGTCATGGGTCAAGCCGGTGACGCTCGCCCCGCGCCAGGGTGCCGGCCCGGGAACGCGGCCGCCGTGGCCCGTCCGAGTGGGGCTGTTCCGGACGGGCCACGGCGGCCGGAGGGGGCGGGCCTCGTCAGGCGGGGACCACCCGGTAGCTCAGGGCCGGGTTGAGGAGGTTGCTCCGGGCGAGCGAGCCGGTGGCCAGCGGGTAGGCGCCGGTGCAGCCCGCCCCGGTGTACAGCACCACCGAGGCGGCGCCGTTGACGACCTGGACCGAGCGGACGGGCGTGGCCAGGGTGTGGCAGGTGCCGAGGTCGCCCAGGTCGACCGTGGTCACCGCCCCCGTGCCGTTGGCGCCCGTGTAGAGGTAGCCGCCCTCCTGCAGGGGCGGCCATCCGGCGGCGTTCGCCGACCCGGCGCCGAGGCCGACCAGGGCCGCGGTCATCGCCGCGGCCGCGGCCGTGGTGCGGAGCGTCGCTCGGGGGATCAACATGCGGAACCACCTTTTCCCTTCGACGGGTGACGCGATGCCGCCGGGCGTCGGGCCGGCCGGTCCTCGCGCCGGCCGATCGTGGCCGGTGGAAGCAGAGCCTGGCACGGATGATCAGTCGCGGGTGAGTGGAGAATCGGACAAGTTTCAACATCATCACCTGATTGACAGGTGACGAATGGGGGAAGAACTCGGGATGGTCCCCGGGACCGGAGAGATTGGAGGGTGTCATGAGCGGCGAACACATCGACGACCCCGACGCCGAGGCGAGGCTCGCCCGCTTCGGCAGGCTCCCGGAGCGCATCCGCTTCGAGGACATGACCGAGGAGGTGGCGCCCGAGCCGGGCGCGGGGTCGGGCCCCGGGTACGACCCGGACGGCTCCTTCAGGTTCTACAACTGCCTGGCCGTCGACTTCGGCCTGTAGTGGCCTGCCGCGCCCCCGGTGCCGCCCGCCGCCCGGGTGACCCGGCGGAGCGGCGCGGCCGGGTGCCCCGCGGGCCGGGGAGATGATCGCCGGGTTCACGGGTGCCCACGCCGCCGGAGGCGCACATGCGGATCCTGCTCGTCGCGAGCGCGTACAACAGCCTCACCCAGCGGGTCCACGCCGCGCTGCGGGACCTGCGTCACCCGGTGGAGGTCCACCTGGCCGGGGACGACGGGGCGCTGCGGGCGGCGGTGCGGCGCCACGCCCCGGACCTGGTGGTCGCGCCGATGCTCACGACGGCGCTGCCCCGCGACGTCTGGTCCGCCGTCACCTGCCTGATCGTGCACCCCGGCCCGCCCGGCGACCGGGGCCCGTCCGCCCTCGACTGGGCGATCCACGAGGGGGCCGCCGAGTGGGGCGTGACGGTGCTGCAGGCCGACGAGGTGATGGACGCCGGCCCGGTCTGGGCCTCGGAGCCCTGCCCGCTGCCGCCCGTCGCCAAGAGCGACCTGTACCGGGGCGAGGTCGCCGACGCCGCCGTCGAGGCGGTGCTGCGCGCCGTGCGGCGGTTCGCCTCCGGCACCCACACCCCCCGCCCGCAGAGCGGCCCCGGGTGGCGGGTGCCCGACCGCACCCGCCCCTACCTGCGCCAGGAGGTGCGGCGGATCGACTGGGCGCACGACAGCACCGACACCGTGCTGCGCAAGCTCCGCGCCGCCGACTCCCGGCCCGGCGTGCTGGACGAGCTGCTCGGCGCCGAGTGGTACCTGCACGGCGGCCACCCGGAGCGGGCACTGCGCGGGCGCCCCGGTGAGCCGCTGGCCACCCGGGCCGGCGCGCTGTGCCGGGCGACCGCCGACGGCGCGGTGTGGATCCCCGAGCTGCGCCGGCGCCGCACCCCGGGCGGGCCCGCCACCTTCAAGCTGCCCGCCGTCACCGCCCTCGCCGCGGCCGTGCCCGGCCCGCCGGCCCTGCCCCGGCTGCCGGAGGTGCCCGCGCCGCTGATGCCCGCCGAGGACGACCCGGTCTGGTCCGACATCCGCTACACCGAGCGGGGACCGGTCGGCCTGCTGCGGTTCTCCTTCCCCGGCGGCGCGATGAGCACCGCGCACTGCCGCCGCCTGCTCGACGCCTACCGCTTCGCGCTCACCCGGCCGACCGCGGTGCTGGTGCTCGGCGGCGGCCGCGACTTCTTCTCCAACGGCATCCACCTGAACGTGATCGAGGCGGCCGCCGACCCCGCGGCCGAGTCCTGGGCCAACATCAACGCCATCGACGACCTGGTCGAGGCGGTCCTCACCACCACCGACCGCCTGGTGGTCGCCGCCCTCGGCGGGAACGCCGCGGCCGGCGGGGTGATGCTGGCCCTGGCGGCCGACGAGGTGTGGTGCCGCCGGGGCGCCGTGCTCAACCCGCACTACCGGCTGATGGGCCTGCACGGCTCGGAGTACTGGACCTACACCCTGCCGCGCCGGGTGGGCGCGGCGCAGGCCCGCCGGCTCACCGAACGGGCGCGGCCGGTGAGCAGCGCCGCCGCCCTGCGGATCGGGCTGGTCGACCGCGTCCTCGCCTGCACCCCGCAGGAGTTCGGGCCCGAGGCCGCCCGCCTGGCGCGGCTGACCGCCGCCTCGCCGACCGTGCACGGCCGGATCGCCGCCAAGAAGGCCGCCCGCGAGGCCGACGAGCGCAGCCGGCCGCTCGCCGACCACCGTACGGCGGAACTGGCCGTGATGCACCGCCAGTTCTTCGACCCCGAGGCGCCGTACCACGCGCTGCGCGCCGCCTTCGTGCGGAAACTGCCCGCCCCCGCCGCGATGGCGTGACCCGGACGGCCCATCCGGATCGCGGCCGTCCGGCTGCTCCGCCCGGCCGCGTGGACCGGCGGGACGGGCCGGGGGCTGTTATGACGGTTCTGAGCCATTCCGTCCGGCTCCCAGTTCCGAGGAGGCATCCTCATGGGTGCTGCAGCAACGAGCGCCACCGACACCGGCGTGGTGCACATTCTCTGGATCAACGCGGGCCTCAGCTGCGACGGCGACTCGGTCGCGCTGACCGCCGCCATGCAGCCGAGCATCGAGGAGATCGTCACCGGGGCCCTTCCGGGTCTGCCGAAGGTCGCCGTGCACTGGCCACTGATCGACTTCGAGTGCGGCCCGGTGCAGGGCGCCGACAACTTCGTCGAGTGGTTCTTCAAGGCGGACCGCGGCGAGCTCGACCCGTTCGTCCTGGTCGTCGAGGGTTCCATCCCGAACGAGCAGATCAAGGAGGAGGGCTACTGGTGCGGCTTCGGCGACGATCCGGCCACCGGCCAGCCGATCACCACCAGTGAGTGGCTGGACCGACTCGCCCCCAAGGCCACCGCCGTGGTCGCGATCGGCACCTGCGCCACCTACGGCGGCATCCACGCCATGGAGGGCAACCCGACCGGCGCCATGGGCGTGCCGGACTACCTCGGATGGGAGTGGAAGTCCAAGGCGGGCCTGCCGATCGTCTGCGTGCCCGGCTGTCCCATCCAGCCCGACAACTTCGCCGAGACCCTGACCTACCTGCTCTACCAGCTGGCCGGCTCCGCGCCGATGATCCCGCTGGACGACAAGCTGCGGCCGACCTGGCTGTTCGGCGCCACCGTGCACGAGGGCTGCGACCGCGGCGGCTACTACGAGCAGGGCCAGTTCGCCACCGAGTACGGCCGGCCGGAGTGCCTGGTGCGGCTCGGCTGCTGGGGGCCGGTCGTCAAGTGCAACGTCCCCAAGCGCGGCTGGATCAACGGTGTCGGCGGCTGTCCGAACGTCGGCGGCATCTGCATCGCCTGCACGATGCCCGGCTTCCCCGACAAGTTCATGCCGTTCATGGACCCGCCGCCCGGCTCGACGGTGTCCACCCGGGCCAGCCGGACCTACGGCTCGGTGATCCGCCGGCTGCGCGGGATCACCCTCGACACGCTGGACAAGGAACCCAGGTGGCGCCACAAGGGGCGCACCCTGACCACCGGCTACCGCCCACCGCGGTGACCGGACGGGCCGCCGCGCCGTGTGCGCGGCGGCCCCGCCGTCCATCCCCTCCCGCCTCCAGAAGGGCACGACAGACACGATGACAGCGACGAGCAGGGCGGCCGGGGACGGCAGTGGCCTGGTGGAGATGTCCTGGGACCCGATCACCCGGATCGTGGGCAGCCTGGGCATCCACACGAAGATCGACTTCAAGCAGAAGAAGGTCGCGGAGTGCTACAGCACCTCCTCGGTCTTCCGCGGCTACAGCGTCTTCATGCGGGGCAAGGACCCGCGCGACGCGCACTTCATCACCAGCCGGATCTGCGGCATCTGCGGCGACAACCACGCCACCTGTTCGGTCTACGCCCAGAACATGGCGTACGGCGTGAAGCCCCCGCACCTCGGCGAGTGGATCATCAACCTCGGCGAGGCCGCCGAGTACATGTTCGACCACAACATCTTCCAGGAGAACCTGGTCGGGGTCGACTACTGCGAGAAGATGGTCCGCGAGACTAACCCCGGCGTGCTGGAGCTCGCCGAGCGCACCGAGGCCCCGCACGCCGGCGACCACGGCTACCGCACCATCGCGGACATCATGCGCTCGCTCAACCCCATCGAGGGCGAGTTCTACCGCGAGGCGCTCCAGGTCAGCCGCTACACCCGGGAGATGTTCTGCCTGATGGAGGGCCGCCATGTGCACCCCTCCACGCTCTACCCGGGCGGCGTCGGCACGGTGGCCACCGTCCAGCTGTTCACCGACTACCTGACCCGGCTGATGCGCTACGTGGAGTTCATGAAGAAGGTCGTGCCGCTGCACGACGACCTCTTCGACTTCTTCTACGAGGCCCTGCCCGGCTACGAGGAGGTCGGCCGGCGGCGCGTCCTGCTCGGCTGCTGGGGCAGCCTCAACGACCCCGACCACTGCGACTTCACCTACCGCAACATGACCGACTGGGGCCGGCGGATGTTCGTCACCCCCGGCGTCGTGGTCGACGGCAAGCTGGTCACCAACGACCTCACCCGGATCAACCTCGGCATCCGCATCCTGCTCGGCAGCTCCTACTACCAGGACTGGCAGGGCGAGGAGCTCTTCGTCACCCACGACCCGCTCGGCAACCCGGTCGATCCCCGCCACCCCTGGAACCAGCACACCATCCCCGCCCCGCAGAAGCGCGACTTCGACGGCAAGTACAGCTGGGTGATGTCCCCGCGCTGGTTCGACGGCACCGAGCACCTCGCCCTGGACACCGGCGGCGGGCCGATCGCCCGCCTGTGGTCCACCGCGCTCTCCGGGCTGGTCGACATCGGCTACGTCAAGGCCACCGGGCACAGCGTGCAGATCAACCTGCCGCGCTCGATGACCAAGCCGGAGACCACCTTCGAGTGGAAGATCCCGCAGTGGAGCAACGCCATCGAGCGCAACCGCGCCCGGACCTACTTCCAGGCCTACGCGGCCGCCTGCGCCCTGCACTTCGCCGAGAAGGCGCTGGACGAGGTCCGGGCCGGGCGCAGCCAGACCTGGGAGCGCTTCGAGGTGCCCGACGAGTCCATCGGCTGCGGCTTCACCGAGGCCGTGCGCGGCGTCCTGTCGCACCACATGGTGATCCGCGACGGCAAGATCGCCAACTACCACCCGTACCCGCCCACCCCGTGGAACGCCAGCGTGCGCGACAGCCACGGCACGCCCGGGCCCTACGAGGACGCCGTGCAGAACACGCCGATCTTCGAGGAGAACCCGCCGGAGAACTTCAAGGGCATCGACATCATGCGGGCCGTCCGCAGCTTCGACCCCTGTCTGCCCTGCGGCGTGCACATGTACGTCGGCGGCGGCCGGACCGTGCAGCAGCTGCACGTGCCGACCGGCCTGAGCGGGCTCACCGCATGACGGCGGAACAGACCGGGCAGCGCGTCCAGGAGGCCCTGGACCGGCTGGAGGGGCTCGGTGGCGACGGCGACGGCCGGCAGGCCGGCGAACAACTGGTGCGCGACCTCATGGACTTCTACCACGACGGCCTCGCCCGGATCGTCGCCGCGCTGCCCGGGCCCGCGCTCGCCGCGCTGCTGGACGACCCGGCGGTCGCCGGACTGCTCGTCCTGCACGAGCTGCACCCCGAGGACACCGGGACCCGGATCGCCCGGGCGCTGGCCGCGCTGCCCGAACCCGTCGAGCTGGCCGGCTTCGACCCCGCCACCGGCACCGTCCGGCTGCGCCGCACCCGCGGCGGCTGCGGCTGCTCCGAGGAGGACGTCGAGGCCGTGCTCGCCTGCCACGCGCCCGAGGTGACCAGCACGGTGTTCGAACGCGCGCCGCAGTTCCTGCGGATCGGCACCCGCCCGGACACCCCGGCGGAGGCCGCCCGGTGAGCATCCGCCGACTCGCCCGCCCCGGCACCGCCCTGCTGCACCGGCTGCGCGAGCCCGCCCCGCCGCAGCCCGAGCGCTGCGCCTTCTGCGGCCAGGGCGTCCCCCCGTCGCACCGGCACCTGGTGGACACCGAGGAGCAGACCCTCACCTGCGTCTGCACCGCCTGCGGACTGCTGTTCCGCCGGCCCGCCGCGGCCGGCGGACGCTACCGGCACGTGCCCGACCGCCACCTCGCCGAGACCGGCCACCGGATCGACGAGCGGGCGTGGGCCGCCCTCGGCATCCCGGTCGGCACCGCCTTCCTGTTCCGCAACTCCCGCCAGGACCGGCTCGTCCTGCTCTACCCCGGCCCCGGCGGCGCCACCGAGAGCGAACCCGACGAGGCCGCCTGGCGGAGCGCCCTCGGCGGCAGCCGGCTCGCCGCCGCGATGGAACCCGACGTGGAGGCGCTGCTGCTGCGCCGCACCGACACGGGGATCCACTGCCTGCTGGTGCCCATCGACACCTGCTACGAACTGGTCGGCCGGCTGCGGCGCTGCTGGAAGGGGTTCGACGGCGGGGCCGAGGCCAGGGCCGAACTCGACGCCTTCTTCGCCCGGCTCGCCGGCCGGGCCCGGCCGCTGGGAGAGGACGGACCCGGATGACCCCGCTCGCCTTCTCCTGCACCGCCGTCCGGGCCGCCGAACACGCCGCCGGGCCGACCCTGCTCTTCCGGCTACGGATCACCGCCCCGCCCGAGACCCGGGTGCACGCCCTGGCGCTCCGTTGCCAGCTGCGCATCGAGCCCGCCCGGCGCGGCTACGACGAGGCGCAGGCCCGGCGGCTCACCGACCTGTTCGGCGAACGCTCGCGCTGGGGCACCAGCCTCAACCCGATCGAGTTCGCCCAGGTGCCGCTGATGGTCCCCGGCTTCACCGGCTGGACCGAACTCGACCTGCCCGTCCCCTGCAGCTACGACCAGGACGTCGCCGCCGCCCGCTACCTGCGGGCCCTGGGCGACGGCGAGGTCCCGCTGCTGCTGCTGTTCTCCGGCACCGCCTTCGCCGGCCCCGGCGGATTCCAGGTCTCCCCGGTGCCCTGGGACCGCGAGGCCACCGTGCGGATGCCCGTGCGGGTGTGGCGCGAGGCGATCGACCGGCACTTCCCGGGCTGCGGCTGGCTGCGGCTGTCCGAGGACGTGATGGACGAGCTGCTCGCCTACCGCTCGCGCCGCGCCCTGCCGTCCTGGGAGGCCACCGTGCGCGAACTGCTGGCCGGCGCCGAGGTCGGGGAGGCGGCCCGGTGACCGCCCCCGCCACCGCCTTCACCCCCGAGGTCGAGGCCAGGTTCGCCCAGGCCCGGCAGATCGCCGACGCCGTCCTGTTCGAGGGCTACGTGCTCTACCCCTACCGGGCCTCCGCGGCCAAGAACCGGCTGCGCTGGCAGTTCGGCGTCCTCGTCCCGCCGGGCTACGGCGCGGACCGCGGCGAGCACTTCCACCAGCGCACCGAATGCCTCATGGAACCGCGCCCCGGGGACCGGCTGGCCGTCGAACTGCGCTTCCTGCGGGCACGGCGGCGCACCGTCGAGCGGGCCACCCGCGGCGCCGGCTACGAGGAGGTCGAGGAGCTGGAGCTCGCCGACCGGGTCCTGGTGCCGTGGGACGAGGGCGTCGAGGACCGCGTCGAACTCGTCGTCGGGGTGGAGGAGTTGGCCGGCGAGGTGGTCCGGCCCTTCCACCTCCCGGCCGGCCGGGAGGTGGAGCGGCTGCGCGTGGACGGCGTCACCGTCGGCCGGCTGCTGCGCCGCTGGGAGCGGACCGACGGACTGCTGCGGCTGACCGCCCGGGACGTGCCCGGACCGTACGGGGTGCGGCTGCTGACCGCCGTGGTGGAGAACACCACCGACTGGGCGCCGCGGCCCGAGGACGGGCGGGACGCGGCGCTGGCGCGCTCGCTGGTCTCGGCGCACCTGCTGCTGGGGCTCGACCACGGCTCCTTCCTGTCGCCGACCGACCCGCCCGAATGGGCCCGGGCGGCCGTGGCGTCCTGCCGCAACGAGCACACCTGGCCGGTGCTGGCCGGCCCGCCCGGCCGCGACCGGGTGGTGCTCTCCTCGCCGATCATCCTGGAGGACCACCCGGCCGTCGCCCCCGAGAGCCCCGGCGCCCTCTACGACGCCACCGAGATCGACGAGATCCTCGCGCTGCGCACCGCCGCCCTGACGGACCGCGAGAAGCGGGAGGCCCGGGGCACCGACGACCGGGCCGGCGCGGTGATCGACCTCGCCGACTCGATGCCCCCCGAGGTGCTGGAGCGGCTGCACGGCGCCGTGCGCGGCCTGCGCGCGATCACCGGCAACGCGCCCGACCGGCCCTGGTGGGACCCGGGCGACGACCCCGAGGTGGACCCGGACCGGGACAGGGTGCTGGTCGACGGCCGCGAGGTCGGCGCCGGCAGCCGCGTCCTGCTGCGGCCCGGACGGCGGCGCACCGACGCCCAGGACCTCTTCCTGGACGGCCGGACCGCCCTGGTGGAGGCCGTGCTGCACGACGTCGACGGCTCGGTGCACCTGGCGGTCACCCTGGAGGACGACCCCGGCGCCGACCTGTGGCGGGCCCAGGGCCGCTTCCGGTACTTCCAGCCCGACGAGATCACCCCGCTGGAGGCGCCGTGAGGGAGGGGCCGGAGGGAACGGAGGGAACGGCGAGAGGAGGAAAGGTGCTGGTCGCCGGGGTCGGCAACATCTTCCTCGGCGACGACGGCTTCGGCGTGGAGACCGTGCGGCGGCTGCGCGAGCACCCGCTGCCGCCCGACGTCGAACTGCTCGACGTCGGCGTGCGCGGGGTCCACCTGGCCTACCAACTCCTGGACGGCTACCGGATGCTGGTGCTCGTCGACGCCACCGCCCGCGGCGGCGAGCCGGGCACGGTCTACCTCATCGAGGCGGACGCCGGACCGGTGGAGGCGCCCGTGCTGGACGGGCACCGGATGGGCCCGGACGCCGTGCTCGCGCTGCTCGGCACGCTGGCCGCCGGCACGGGCGGCTCCCCGCCCGCCCGGGTCCTCGTGGTGGGGTGCGAGCCGGCGTCGCTGGAGGAGGGGATCGGACTGAGCGCACCGGTGGCCGCCGCCGTCGAGGAGGCGGTCCGGCTGGTCCTGCGGACCGTCGGTGCCCGGGAACTGGCCAAGAGAGAGGTTTCACCGTCATGAGGAAGCTGCTGTGCCTGGCCGTCCTGGCCACCGTCGTGGCGCTGGTCGTGCAGAACCTGGACGACCTGAAGCGCTATCTGCGCATCCGCCGGATGTGAGCCGGGTGTTGGTGCGTCCGGTGTAGTCCCGGGCGCGGCGGCGGCGCGGCTTCGGGCCGCTGCCGCCGCCGCGGCCTGTAATGAGGCCTGTTGCCTCCCACGGCGGGAACGGGGCCCTATGCACGAGATGTCGATCGCGACGGCCGTCGTCGAGCAGGTGGACGCCGCGGCGCGCGCGCACGGCGCGGACGCGGTCGCGCGGGTGCGTCTCCAGGTCGGCGAGCTGGCCGGGGTGGTGCCCGCGGCCCTCGACTTCTGCTTCGAACTGGCCTGCGCCGGAACGCTGGTGGAGGGCGCGGTGCTGGAGACCGAGGCGGTTCCCGCGCGGGCCAGGTGCCTGCCCTGCGCGGGTGAGTGGGCCGTCGGCATGCCGCCCGACCTCGGCTGCCCGCACTGCGCCGCCGGCGGCCGGGTCGAGCTGCTGGCGGGCCGCGAACTCCAGATCCTCGGCGTCGAGTGGGCCGGACGCCCGCCGGGCGCCGGGGCCGGTGCCGGACAGGAAGGCTGAAACCCATGTGTCGCTCGGTGGAACTCCGGCAGGCGGTCCTTGCCCGGAACGACGAGGGGGCGCGTGAGCTGCGCGCCCGGCTGCTCGCCCGGGGCACCGTCGTGGTGAACCTGCTCTCCAGCCCGGGCAGCGGGAAGACGGCGCTGCTGGAGGCCGAACTGGGGCTGGCCCGGGAGCGCGGGATCGCCGTCGCGGCGCTCACCGCCGACCTCGCGACGGAGAACGACGCGGTGCGCCTGGCCCGTTCGGGCGTGCCGGTGAAGCAGGTGCTCACCGACGGGCTGTGCCACCTGGAGACCGGGATGCTCACCGGGCAGCTGGCCGGCTGGCTCCCCGCAGGGACGCGGCTGCTGTTCGTGGAGAACGTCGGCAACCTGGTCTGCCCGGCCTCCTACGACCTGGGCGAGTCGCTGCGGGTGGTGCTCGCCTCGGTCACCGAGGGGGAGGACAAGCCGCTCAAGTACCCGACGGCGTTCGGGCTGGCCAACCTGGTGCTGGTGACCAAGGCGGATCTGGCGGCGGCGGTGGAGTTCGACGAGGCGGCGTTCCTGGCCGCCGTCGCGCGGGTCAACCCCGGCGTGGAGGTGGTCCGCACCTCGGCCCGCACCGGGCAGGGGGTGGGGGAACTGCTGGAGCGGGCCCTCGCGGTGCTGGACGGCGCGCCGGTCCACCGGCCGGTGATGGCGGGCGCGCCGTTGCACGGGCACACGCACGGGAACGGGCACGGGCACACCCACCCGCACGCGCATCCGCACGAGGACGACCACGACCACGAGCACGCGGTCGCGGAGACGTCGTGACACCGGCTCCGGCACCGGCACCGGCGGGCCGGGAGCGGCGCCGGGTGGCCGTAAGCGGGCTCGTCCAGGGCGTCGGCTTCCGGCCCTTCGTCTTCGCGCTCGCCACCGAGCTGGGACTCGCCGGCACCGTCACCAACACCGGCGAGGGCGTCCTGGCCGAGGTCGAGGGGGAGCGCGCGGCGGTCGAGGCGTTCTGCCGCCGCGTCGCGGGCGACGCGCCGCCGCTCGCCCTGGTCGCCGCCGTCGAGCACACGCCCCTGCCCGCCACCGGCGCCCGCGGCTTCGCCATCACCCCCTCCCGCGGCGACGGCCCGCGCCGGACCCTGGTGCCGCCGGACACCGCCACCTGCGCCGACTGCCTCGCCGAACTCGCCGACCCGGGCGACCGCCGCCACCGCCACCCGTTCATCAGCTGCACCAACTGCGGCCCGCGCCACACCATCGTCACCGGCCTGCCCTACGACCGGGCCAACACCACCATGGCCGGCTTCGCGCTCTGCCCCGACTGCACCCGGGAGTACACCGACCCCGCCGACCGGCGCTTCCACGCCCAGCCGGTCTGCTGCCACGCCTGCGGGCCCCGGCTGGCCCTCACCGTCCCCGGCCGGCCGGACGTCGAGCGCGAGGCCGCCCTCGACGGGGCCCGCCGGCTGCTGCGCGAGGGGGCCGTCCTCGCCGTCAAGGGCCTCGGCGGCTACCACCTGGCCTGCGACGCGCGGAACGAGGAGAGCGTCACCCGGCTGCGCCTGCGCAAGCGGCGCGGCGCCAAGCCCTTCGCCCTGATGGCCCGGGACCTCGCGGAGATCGCCGACCTGGTCCGGCCGGGCCCGGTCGAGGAGGAACTGCTCGCCGGCCCGGCCCGGCCGATCGTGCTGCTGCGCCGTTCGGGGCGGGCGCTGGACGCCGTCGCGCCCGGCAGCCCCGACCTCGGCGTCATGCTGCCCTACACCCCGCTGCACCACCTGCTGCTCGCCCCGCCCGGGCCCGGGCTGCTGGTGATGACCAGCGCCAACCTGTCCGGCGAGCCCATCGTGACCGACGACCGGGAGGCCCTCACCCGGCTCGCCCCGCTGGTCGACGCCTGGCTGACCCACGACCGGACCATCCACGTCCCCTGCGAGGACTCGGTGGTGCGGGTGGTCGACGGGGAACAGCTGCCGCTGCGGCGCTCGCGCGGCTACGCGCCGCTGCCGCTGCCGCTCCCCGTACCGGTCCGGCCCGCGCTGGCCGCCGGCGGCGACCTGAAGAACACCTTCGCGCTGGCCGAGGGCGGCTACGCCTGGCTGTCCGGCCACATCGGGGACATGGACGACCTCGCCACGCTGGGCGCCTTCGACCGCGCGGCGGCGCAGCTGGGGGCCGTCACCGCCGTCGGCCCGGAGGTGCTGGCGGTGGACCGCCACCCCGGCTACCGCTCCGCCCGGCACGCCCGGCGCACCCACCCGGCGGCGCAGGTGCGGACGGTGCAGCACCACCACGCGCACGTCGCCTCGGCCATGGCCGAGCACGGACTCGACGGCCGCCGCCCGGTCATCGGTGTCGCGTTCGACGGCACCGGCTACGGCGACGACGGCGCGGTGTGGGGCGGCGAGGTGCTGCTCGCCGACTACGACGGCTTCCGCCGGTTCGGCCGGCTGGCGTACGTACCGCTGCCGGGCGGCGACGCGGCGGTGCGCCGCCCGTACCGGATGGCGCTCGCCCACCTGTGGGCCGCCGGCCTGCCGTGGGCGGCCGACCTGCCCGCCGTCCGGAACTGTCCGACCGATGAACTGGCCGTGCTCGAACGACAGTTGGAACGTTCGCTGAACTGCGTTCCGACCTCCAGCATGGGGCGGCTGTTCGACGCGGTGTCCTCGCTGGCCGGGGTCTGCCAGCTGGCCGGGTACGAGGCGCAGGCGGCGGTCGAGCTGGAGGCGGCGGCCCTGGAGCACGGACCGGCCGACGGGTACGCCTTCGCGCTGCGCCGTGAGTGCGGCGTGCTGGTGGGCGACCCCGGGCCGGTGCTGGCGGCGGCGGTCGCCGACCTCGCCGCCGGGGCCTCCGCCGGCCTGGTCGCCGCCCGCTTCCACGCCGCGGTGGCCGATCTGGTCCGTGCCATGTGCCGGGCCGCCCGGGCGGAGGGTGGACCGGAGACGGTCGCGCTGACCGGCGGGGTCTTCGCCAACGCGCTGCTCTCCGCCGACTGCGGCCGGGGCCTGCGGGCCGACGGGTTCACCGTGCTGCGCCACCGCCGGGTGCCGCCCAACGACGGCGGGCTGGCGCTCGGCCAGCTGATGGTGGCGGCCCGGGCCGACGGGCCGCACGTCGCTTGAGGGTTGCGAGTGAGAGTGGCGAGTCGAGAGCCGAGTCGAGAGTCGAGAGTCGATGGGAGAGAGCGCATGTGCCTGGCGGTGCCCGGCAGGGTGATGGAGATCGCGGAGCGGGACGGCACGCGGATGGCGGTCGTCGACTTCGGCGGCGTCGTCAAGGACGTCTGCCTGGAGTACCTGCCCGATCTGGCGGTGGGTGAGTACGCCATCGTGCACGTGGGGTTCGCGCTGCAGCGGCTGGACGAGGAGTCGGCCCGGCGGACCCTCGACCTCTTCGCCGAACTCGGCCTGTTGCAGGAGGAGTTCGGCGACCCGTGGGAGGCGGCGGCCGGGCCGGCCGGAACGGAGGAGCGGAATTGAGGTACCTGGAGGAGTTCCAGAACCCGGAGCTGGCGGGCGGACTGCTCGCCGACATCCGGGCGGCGGTGACCCGGCCGTGGGCGCTGATGGAGGTGTGCGGCGGGCAGACGCACAGCATCATCCGGCACGGGATCGACCAACTGCTGCCCGAAGAGGTGGAATTGATCCACGGGCCGGGCTGCCCGGTGTGCGTGACCCCGCTGGAGGTGATCGACCGGGCGCTGGCCATCGCCTCCCGGCCCGGGGTGATCTTCTGCTCCTTCGGCGACATGCTGCGGGTGCCGGGCACCGACCGTGACCTGTTCCGGGTCCGCGGCGAGGGCGGGGACGTCCGGGTGGTCTACTCGCCGCTGGACGCGCTGCGGATCGCCAGGGAGAACCCGGACCGTGAGGTGGTGTTCTTCGGCATCGGCTTCGAGACCACCGCCCCGCCGAACGCTATGGCCGTCCACCAGGCGCGGAAGCAGGGCGTGCGCAACTTCAGCATGCTGGTCTCGCACGTACGGGTGCCCCCGGCGGTCGAGGCCATCATGAACGCGCCGGAATGCCGGGTGCAGGCCTTCCTCGCCGCCGGGCACGTGTGCAGCGTGATGGGCATCGAGGAGTACCCGGCGCTGGCCGAGCGCCACCGGGTGCCGATCGTGGTCACCGGCTTCGAGCCGCTGGACATCCTGGAGGGGATCCGGCGCACCGTGCGGCAGCTGGAGCGCGGTGAGCACACCGTCGAGAACGCCTACCCGCGGGCCGTCCGCCCGGAGGGGAACCCGGCGGCCAGGGCCATGCTGGCGGACGTCTTCGAGGTGGCCGACCGGGCCTGGCGGGGAATCGGCGTCATTCCGGACAGCGGGTGGCGGCTCTCACCGCGCTACCGCGACCACGACGCCGAGTACCGCTTCGACGTCACCGGGATCACCACCCGTGAGCCCGAGCAGTGCCGCAGCGGCGAGGTGCTGCAGGGGCTGCTCAAGCCGGACCGGTGCGAGGCCTTCGGCACCGTCTGCACTCCGCGCAACCCGCTCGGCGCGACCATGGTGTCCAGCGAGGGGGCCTGCGCCGCCTACTACCTCTACCGGCGGCTGGGCGCGCCGGGCGCTTCCCGGGAGGCGAGCCCCGTTGGCTGACACCGAGACCCTGACGGAGAACCCGGCGGGGACCCTGGCCGAGCCGTCCGCCGCGCCCGACTTCTCCGGGTGGAGCTGTCCGCTGCCGCTGCGCGACCACCCCCGGGTGGTGATGGGGCACGGCGGCGGCGGGGCGCTCTCCGCCGAACTGGTGGCGGGCGTGTTCGCCCCCGCCTACGGCGGCCGGACGCTGGCCGGCCTCGCCGACTCCGCCGTGCTCGAACTCGGCGGCGCCCGGCTGGCGTTCTCCACCGACTCCTACGTCGTGCGGCCGCTGTTCTTCCCCGGCGGCAGCATCGGCGACCTGGCCGTCAACGGCACCGTCAACGACCTCGCCATGAGCGGGGCGCGGCCCGCCTACCTGTCCTGCGGCTTCATCCTGGAGGAGGGGGTGGAGATGGCGGTGGTGGACCGGGTGGCCCGCGCGCTCGGCGCCGCCGCCCGGGCGGCCGGGGTGGAGGTCGTCACCGGGGACACCAAGGTGGTCGAGGCCGGCCGCGGCGACGGCGTCTACCTGAACACCGCCGGCATCGGGCTCGTCCCGGCGGGCGTGGACATCCGGCCGCAGCGGGCGGTGCCCGGCGACGTGGTGATCGTCAGCGGGGACATCGGGCTGCACGGCGTGGCGATCATGAGCGTGCGCGAGGGCCTGGAGTTCGGGGTCGCGATCGAGAGCGACTGCGCGGCACTCGGCGGGCTGGTCGAGGCGATGCTGGCCGTCACCCCGGACCTGCACGTGCTGCGCGACCCCACCCGGGGCGGGCTGGGCGCGGCGCTCAACGAGATCGCGGCGGCGGCCGGCGTGGGCGTGGTGGTGAACGAGCGCGCCGTCCCCGTGCCGCCCGAGGTGGCCAACGCCTGCGCCGTGCTGGGCCTGGACCCGATGTACGTCGCCAACGAGGGCAAGCTGGTGGCCTTCGTACCGCGCGCGGAGGCGGACGCGGTGCTCGCGGCCCTGCGGGCCCACCCGCTGGGCAGGGGCGCGGCGGTGATCGGCGAGTGCGTGGCCGAGCACCCCGGCACGGTCGTCGCCCGGACGGCGTTCGGCGGCACCCGGGTGGTCGACCTGCCGATGGGGGAGCAGCTGCCGAGGATCTGTTAGGCGGCGGGGGCGGGCCCCGGTGGACGGCGCATCCGTCCGCCGGGGCCTCACGCTGTCCGGTCGCCCACGAACGGTGGTCGGGGTAGCGTCGCTTCCGGTCACGTGTTCGTCGCGGACCGCATGCCCGGGACGGGGTGCGGGTGGGGGCCGGCGTGGCTCCGCCGTCCCACCCGTCGACCCGACAGGAGCGTTCCCGTGGCCGTACCCACCGCCTTCGACCAGCAAGCCGCCGGATTCAGCCTTCCGCTGGCCTACAACCTGGCCAAGGCCGCCGAACTCGCCTACAAGGACGAGGCCACCATCGAGGCGCAGGCCCGCGCGTGGGGCTTCGACACGGTGCGTCACCATCAGACCCGCTTCACCCCGCCGTTCCCGCTCCAGGACACCCAGGCCTACACCATGGCCGGCGACGGCATGATCGTCACCGCCTTCCGCGGCACCGAGCCCGCCCAGATCCGCGACTGGCTCACCGACGCGACCACCCCGCCCTGGCCCGGACCCGCCCGCACCGGCTACGTCCACTACGGCTTCGCCGAGGCCCTCGAATCCGTGTACCCGGACGTCGCCAAGGCCATCGCCGACCTGCGCACCGACGGGCAGAGCGTCTGGTTCACCGGCCACAGCCTCGGCGGGGCCCTCGCCATGCTCAGCGCCGCCCGGCTGAGCCTGGAGGACCCCCGGCTCCAGGCCGACGGCGTCTTCACCTTCGGCCAGCCCCGTACCTGCGACCGGCTGCTCGCCGCCGCGTACGACAAGGGTCTCCAGGGGCGCACCCACCGCTTCGTGCACGACAACGACATCGTGCCCGAGCTGCCCCCGGAGCCCGCGTTCACCCATGTGGAGACGCTGCACCGGATCGACTCCGAGGGCCACGTCCGGGGCAGGAACGGGCTGGTCGGAGCGGTGGGCGACCGGGCCAAGGGCCTGGGCGCCGCCGCCTTCTCCCCGGACGGCGAGGGCATCCGCGACCACCTGATGCGCAACTACCTGGCCGCCCTGGAGAAGGCGCTCGCCTGACGGCGCGGCCGGTGCCGGAGGTCGGCCGGGGCTTGACACGCGCCGCGTGCGGTTTCGAGGCTGGGCGGCATGTCGCCGAACCGCCGGCTGGGCCAGGCCCCAGCGATGACCCCCGTGGACACCGCAGCGCACACCGCGCACACCGCGCACACCGGGCCGACCGGGCCGACCGGGCCGGAGCACCTCGACGTCCTGATCGTCGGAGCCGGGCTGTCCGGCATCGGCGCCGCCTGTCACCTGCGGCGCGAGCACCCCGGGCGGTCCGTCGCGATCCTGGAGGCCCGGGACGCGATCGGCGGCACCTGGGACCTCTTCCGCTACCCCGGCGTCCGCTCCGACACCGACATGTTCACCCTCGGTTACGCCTTCGCGCCCTGGACCGGCGCGAAGGCGATCGCGGACGGCACCTCCGTCCGCGAGTACATCCGGCGCACGGCGGGCGAGTACGGCGTGGACCGCCTGGTCCGCTACCGGCACCGGGTGGTGCGCGCCGAGTGGTCCAGTGCCGAGGCGCGCTGGACCGTGACCGCCGAACTCGGCGACCCCGGCGACCCCGGCGGCCCGGGCGACCCCGGTGGCGGCGGAGGCGGGACGGTGACGCTCACCTGCCGGTTCCTCTACGCCTGCAGCGGCTACTACCGCTACGACCGCGGCCACACACCCGACTTCCCCGGCACCGAGGACTTCGCGGGCCGCCTCGTCCACCCGCAGCTGTGGCCCGAGGACCTCGACCACACCGGCAAGCGCGTCGTCGTCATCGGCAGCGGCGCCACCGCGGTCACCCTGGTGCCGTCGCTCGCCGCGCGGGCCGCCAAGGTGACGATGCTGCAGCGTTCCCCCACCTACCTGGTCAGCCTCCCCGCCCGGGACGTCCTCGCCGACACGCTGCGCCGGGCGCTGCCGCCGCGCACCGCCAACCGGATCGTGCGCTGGAAGAACATCCGGGTGGGCCTGGCCACCTACCAACTCGCCCGCCGGGCACCCCGGTTGGCGCGCCGCCTGTTGATCGGAGGCGTCCGGCGCAGCCTGCCCGCCGGCTACGACGTGGCGACGCACTTCACCCCGCGCTACGCCCCCTGGGACGAGCGGCTCTGCGCCGTACCGGACGCCGACCTCTTCCGGGCGATCCGCTCGGGCCGCGCCGAGGTCGTCACCGACCGGATCGAGCGCCTCACCCCGGACGGCCTGCGCCTGGAGTCCGGCGCCGAGCTGCCGGCCGACATCGTCGTCACCGCCACCGGGCTCAGCCTGCTCGCCCTCGGCGGGATGCGGCTGGCCGTCGACGGCCGGGAGATCGAGCTCGGACGGCACGTCGCGTACCGGGCGATGATGCTCTCCGACATCCCCAACTTCGCCTTCACCATCGGCTACACCAACGCCTCCTGGACCCTCAAGGCCGACCTGGTCGCCCGCTACGTCTGCCGCCTGCTGACCCACCTGGACGCGACCGGGCAGCAGGTGGTCACCCCGGTCGCGCCCGCGACCCTGGAGCGCGAGCCCCTGATCGGCCTGAGCTCCGGGTACGTCCGGCGCGCGCTGGAGGACTTCCCCAGCCAGGGCACGACCGCCCCGTGGCGGGTGCACCAGAACTACCCGCGCGACCGCCGGATCCTGGCCGAGGGCCCGGCGGCCGACGCCGCCCTGCGCTTCTCCTCGCCCGTCGCGGCCGGGGCGGCGGGCGGTGACGGCCCGCGAACGGTCACGGTGGCCGGGCGGCGCGTGCGCTACCGCGACACCGGGACGGGCCGGCCGGTCCTGCTGATCCACGGCCTCGCCCGATCCCTGGAGGACTGGAGCGAGCAGCACCGGCTCCTCGCCGAGGGGCACCGCGTCATCAGCCTCGACCTGCCGGGCTTCGGCGGCTCCGAACGGCTGCCCGGTCCGGCCACCCTGCCCGCCCTGGCCGCCGCGGTGCGCGCCTTCCTCGACGAACTCGGCGTGCGCGAGCCGGTCCGGGTGGCGGGCAACTCCCTCGGCGGCGCCGTCGCCATGCGGCTCGCCGTCGACGCGCCCGACCGGGTGCACAGCCTGCTGCTGGCCGGCAGCGCGGGCTTCGGCCGCGAAGTCACCGCCGCCCTGCGGATCCTGGCGGTCCGCCCGCTGGGCCGGATGCTGCTGAGCCGCCCCGGCCGCCCCGCCGTCGCCCGGGCCGAGCGGGCGATCTTCCACGACCCGTCGTTCGCCACGACCGCCCGGATCGAGCACGCGCTGCGCCTGGCGAACCGGCCCGGCGCGGCGGACGCGATGCTGGAGGTCCTGGCGGACCTCGGCTCGCCGCGCGGCGCCCGCGAGGCCTGGCGGCGCGACTTGCTCGCCGGGGTCGGCGCGCTGGGTCTGCCGGTGTTCGTCGTCTGGGGCGAGCGCGACCGCGTGCTGCCTGCCCGGCAGCTGGCCGCGGCCCGGGTGGCCCTGCCGAAGGCCCGTACCCACCTGTTCCGGGCCACCGGTCACATGCCGCAGATCGAACGCGCGGAGGAATTCGCCGAGTTGGCGCTGGACTTCTGGGCCTGACCGGGCCGGGGCGGGCCGCTCGGTCAGGCCGGGCCGCGGGATCCGGCGGACAGCCGTGGGGCGAGGTACACCGGAACGACGGAGAGCAGCACCAGGATCGCGGCCACGACGTCGACCACGGGGGTCTGGTTGGGCCGGGCCAGGTTGGCGTGGATCCACAGCGGCAGGGTCTGGACGCCGGGTCCGGCGGTGAAGGCGGTCACCACGATCTCGTCGAAGGAGAGCGCGAAGGCCGGCAGCCCGCCCGCCGGGAGCGCCGGCCACAGGGCCGGGAAGGTGATGTACCGGAAGGTCCGCAAGGTGTGCGCCCCGAGGTCCGCCGAGGCCCTCCTCGGCCGAGGGGCCGGTGACGATGCCGGGCAGCGCGATCGGCGGAATCACCAGGGTGACCGCTTGCTCGCCCGCCCGCCCGAACGCCGGGCGGGTGAGCGAGCGAGTGTCAGCGGGTGCGGTAGGCGTCGACGACGGTCTGGTCGAGGGTGTTGCCGTCGGCGTCGGTCAGCTCCGCGCGCAGCGAGACGGCGGTGTCCGCCGCCGCCGGGTTCGGGACCGTGACGGCGCCGGCGTCGACCGGGAGCCGGGTCCAGGAGGCGCCGCCGTCGGCGGACATCGAGACCGTCAGCGAGCGGACCCGGCCGTTCGCGGCGGCGCCCTGCACGGTGACGGGCACCCGGATCGGGCTGCCGGCCGCGGCGGTGCCGTCCGGGTCCAGTTCGGGCGAGAACCGCACGACGCTCACCGGCAGCGGGGTCGGCCCGGTCGTCGCGGCCGAGGGGAAGGTCCACGAGGCGTTCACCCGGGTGGTCGCGCCGGTCGCGGCCTTGCGGGTGACGGTGGCGGCCAGGCGGTACGAGGCCGGGGCCGCGGGCACGGTGAACGCGGCGCGCCCGGCCGCGGCGTCCGCCCCGGAGCGGGTGCCGATCAGCGCGCCGTCGCGGTAGAGCGCGGTGTAGGCCGTGTCGAAGGACGGCGCCGAGGGCACGTGGCCGTCGCCGTCGGCGAGCAGCGGGAGGTTCGCGGTGATCGTGTCGCCGTCGCGTTCGAGACCGGCCCGGTCGGCGAGCGCGGGGCCGAAGACCGGGCCCTCGAAGGTGTGGGTGGTCGTGGTCCCGGCCCGCAGCGCGAGGCCGTTGGCGAAGTAGCGGTTCGCCGGGGCGCCCGTGGCGCCGGGGGCCGCGACGCCGAGGTCCCAGGTGCCGCGTTGGGGTGTGACGTGGACGGTGGCGGTGCCGGGGAACGCCATCTCCTGCACGACGCCGATGGTCGGTCCGGCGGCCGGTCCGGGGGTCGGCCCCAGATCGAAGGTCGCCCTCCCCCCGGTGCCCGGCCGGGCCGCGCCGCGGATCCGCAGGGTGGCCAGCTCCGGCGCGGTGTAGTGGTGGGTGAGTCCGGTCAGCGCGCGGGTGCCGGAGAAGGTCCGGCCGAGCGCGTAGGTGTCCGTGTCGCTCGCCCAGTACGTGTCGTACCACTGCCGCACCGACCCGGGTTCGCTGTCGGGGCCGAGGTGGGCCACCCGCAGCGGGTTCGGCGTCAGCTTGACCATGCTGGCCATCCTGGTGGCGCCCTCGTGCGTGGCCTCCAGGAACATCCCGGCCTGCAGGAAGTGCGCGGAGCCGTCGGCGGGCCGGACGTCGACGGGGGCGGTGGTCCGCGCGTCGACGGTGACGGTGGTGTCCCGGTCGAGGTCGAGCCGGGGCTGGACGATCCAGTCGGTGCCGTCGGCCGCCCGCTCGGTGAACAGCGTGCTCTCCAGCAGGTACCGGCCCTTGGGCAGCCGCAGGGTGGTGACGCCGGAGGCGTCGTAGGGCTGCTCCGTGCGGTCGGCGCCGGCGCCGGAGATGCCGAGGACGGAGGTGACGTACCTCGCGGGCGTGTGGCCGGCGCGGTCCAGGTGGCGGATCGTGAGGGTGTACGTCGGCGGCTCGGCGGCGACGGCCGCTCCGCTCCAGGCGGGCGTCAGGCCGCCGACCAGCGTGACGGCGACGGCCAGGGTGCGCAGGACGGTCCGACGGGGTGTGGAAGCAGTGCTCATGCCCTGACCTGCCCGCACGGGCCCCGGAGTTCCTGTGATCCGGGCCACCTGCGCGTGCCTGCCGCCCCGGCGGGCTCGCCGGTCCGACGGTTTCCGGGTGCGCTGGGCGGCTGCGGGCCGTGCGCCGTGGGGACAGGACCCGGGGCGGCGGGTTCCTAGCCTGGTGACCCGAAGAACCCGGCCATCCGTACGCACCGCACCAGGAGTGACCATGACCAGCCAGCCGCGCCTCCATCAGCACGGCCCCGAGCTCCAGGAGTTCGGCATCGTCGCCCAGCTGCCGATCGCGCTCTCCCACGACGCCCGGCAGTACTCCTGCCAGCGGCTGAACCGTGTGCTCGCGGACACCCAGTTCCTCTACTCGCTCTACAAGAAGTACCACTGGGGCATGCGCGGGCCGACGGCCTACCAGCTGCATCTGCTCTTCGACAAGCACGCCCAGGAGCAGCTGGAGCTGATCGACGCCCTCGCCGAGCGGGTGCAGATGCTCGGCGGCGTCGCCGTCGGCGACCCCCGGCACGCCGCCGAGATCACCGGCGTGCCGCGCCCGCCGGACGGCGTCGAGGACGTGCGCTCGATGCTCTCGCGGCTCCTCGACGCGCACGAGGCGATCCTGGGCGACGTGCGCGACGCCGCCACGCGCACGGCGCAGCTCGGCGACGACGGCACCCAGGACCTGCTGGTCTCCCAGATCGTCCGCACCGGTGAGACCCAGGTCTGGTTCCTCGCCGAGCACCTGGTCGCCGACCCCGGCACGGGCGCGTGACCGAAGACTCCACCACGCTCACGCTGGACGCCCGGCTCGAGCTCGGTGGAGGGCGGTTCGTCGACCTCCCGGTGCGCTTCGGGTACCGTCGGGGCGCGCCGTTCGCGGTGGTCGTGGAGTTCCCCGGCCTCGCCCGGGCGGCTTCGGCCTGGGAGTTCTGCCGCGACCTGCTGCGCAAGGGCCTGCACCGGCCGGCCGGGATCGGCGATGTGCGGGTTGCGCCGCCGTGCCGCTGCCACGGCCGCCGTGAGCTGCGGATCACGCTCCGGGCGGACGACGGGACCGCTGTGATCGACGTGCCGGTGGAACCGGTGCGGCGCTGGCTCCACGATCAGGTCTTCACCCTGGTGCCCCGTGGCGGAGAGGCTGAACTGATCGACTGGGGCGTCGAGTTGGTTCGCTTGGCCGGGGGCGGCCCGGGGCGCTGCTGACCGCCCGTACCGGGTCCTCGGGTACGGGCGGACAGCGGGCGTTCGGAGGGCGCGTTCGGCGGGCGCGTTCAGCGGGTGCTGCGGCGGCGGGCGACGCGGGTGAGCACCGTACCGGAGAGCAGCGCGGTGGCGGAGGCGGCGCCGATGGCGGCGAGGGCCCGGGTGGGGGAGCCGGTGGCCGCGAGTTCGGCCGGGGCCGTGCCGCCGCGTCCGCCGCGCCCGTCGCTTCCGCCGCGGCCGGTGCTCGCGGCCTCGCGGATCTGGCGGGTGACGACATCGGCGTGGGACATCATCGACACGTGCGAGGAGTCGATCTCGACGGTGCGCGACCTGCCACGCTCGGCCTCGAAGCGTTCGAGGTCGGGGGCGATGGCCTTGTCCTGCTCGGAGACGACGAACCAGGACGGGATGTCGTGCCAGGCGGCGGCGGTGAGCTTCTCGCCGAACCCGGCTTCGGAGACCGGGCGTTGCTCGGCGGCCATCCGGCGGGCCCGGGACTCGGGCAGGTCGGCGGCGAAGACGTCGTGGAACCTGTCGTTCTTGATGTACAGGTCGGTGCCGCTGCCGCCGCGGTCCTTGAAGGGCACGCGGTTGAGCGCGGTGCCGAGCTCGCTGCCGGTGAACTTGGCGGACAGCTCGGCCGGGGACTCGCCGACGTCGGGCATGAACGCCGACACGTAGACCAGGGCCTGCACGTTCGGGTTCCCGGCCGCGGCCTGGGTGATGACCGCGCCGCCGTAGGAGTGGCCGGCCAGCACGATCGGGCCGGTGATGCTCTTCAGCAACTCGGCCACGGAGGCTGCGTCGTTGGCCACGCCGCGCAGCTCGTTGGGCGGGGCCAGGACGGGGAAGCCGTCGGCGAGCAGGCGTTCGACGACGGCGTCCCAGCCCGAGGCGTCGGCGAACGCGCCGTGCACCAGGACCACCGTCGGCTTCTCCCCGCCGCCCGGCCGGCCGCCCCCACTCGGCCCGCCCCCGGCCTGGGCGGCGAGGGCGGGGGCGGCGGTGGCGGCGACGGCACAGGTGGCGAGCGCCACCGTGGCGGCGGTGAGGAGCGGGGAACGGGGCAGTGATATGCCCATGATTCCAACCTTTCGAATGGGGTGGGGCTGCCACCACCCTGTGCACACCCGGGCCCCGGCAGCACCTCGCGCTGCGCACGGGGAGTGAACCCGCACGGCCGTTCGGGTCTGGTGGCGGTCGGCGGAGGCCGACCGGCGCGGGACCGGGAGACGACCTGGCGCGCGGGGTCGCGGGCGGGTCCGGCGGCCCTGGCATCGAGGCGGCGGGGGGAACTTGTCGCGGTGGGGTGCTGATGGTCGTGGCCTTCGCCTCGCCGGCGGTGGTCCGCACCGCCTTCACCCTGGACCGGGCGCACGCGGCGCTCCCTCCGGTGCTGACCGGTGTGCTGGTCCGGGAACTCGCCCTGACCGGCCTGCTGTTCGGCGGTCCGCCGCCCGGTCCGCCGCCCGTCCAGCTGTGCGCGTCCTCGGCGGACCGGCCGGCGTGACCGCCGTGGCCTGGTGGGAGGTGCGGCGGCTCCGCACCCGCTTCGGGGTGTTCCTGCGCGGCACGGCCCCGGCGGTGAGCGCCGCCGGGTAGCGGTTACGGGGCCATGGTCAGGCCCGCCGAGGCGGCGCTGCGGCTGAGGACCACGGAGCGGTCGAGAGGCGCCGGAGGAATGAACCGGAGGGCGGACGGATGCGGATCACGGTGTTGACGGTGGTGGGCTACCCCAACGCCCGGCCTGCCGTGGAGCTGGTCGAGGCCGCTCTGGACGGGCGGCAGGCGGAGGTGGAGCTGGTCGAGGTGCGCGACGAGGCCGAGGCCGTCGGGCGGGGCATGTACGGGTCGCCGACCGTTCTGGTCGACGGCAGCGACCCGTTCGCCCCGCCCGGGGCCGTGCCGAGCCTGTCGTGCCGGCTGTACCGCCACGCCGACGGCACCGTGTCCGGCGTGCCGGGGGAGGCCGCCCTGCGCCGGGTGCCGGCCGGGGCTCGCTGAGCACCCCCGCTCAGGGCTCGGCGGTGATGGCGGAGGCGTTCAGCAGGTCGAGCCGGGCGTCGGCGGGGAAGCCCGCGGCGGGGCCGCCGGCGAGGCGGGTGAACTCCGCGATGCCGAGCAGCTGCCGCGGGCCCAGGCCGTAGTCGAGCGCGCGGGTGAAGTAGTGGCGCAGGGCCGCGGCGTCGAACGGCTCCCAGCGGGCCGCCCGTCCGCACAGCCGGTCCACCTCGCGCAGCCCGAGGTCCCGGGCGGCCAGCAGCTTGGCGTGGACCTCGTGCACGGTCGCCGGATCCCGCCGTACGAGGTCGCGGCGGGCGGCGAAGAGCGCGAAGACGAAGGGCAGCCCGGTCCACTCCCGCCAGAGCCGGCCCAGGTCGTGCACCTCCAGGCCGGCGGGCGCGGGGTGGCGCAGGGCGGCCCGCAGCGCCGGGTCGCCGATCAGCACGGCGGCGTCCGCGTCGGCGAGCATCACCGGCAGGTCCGGCGGCCGGACCCGGTAGCGGGGCCGGACGCCGAACCGCTCGCGCAGCAGCAGCCGGGCGAGCCGCACCGAGGTCCGGCTGGTCGAGCAGAGCGAGACCGTCCGGCCGTCGAGCCTGGACAGCGGCACCCTGCTGACGATCAGGCAGGACATCACCGGCCCGTCACTGCCGACGGCGATGTCCGGCAGGGCGACCAGCCGGTCGGTGTTGCCCAGGTAGTCCGCCAGGCTGATCGGCCCGATGTCCAGCTCGCCGGCCACCAGGGCGGCTCCGAGCCGGCCGGGGTGGCCGGTGGTCAGGTCGAGGTCGAGCAGGCTGCCGGTCCTGGCCAGCCCCCAGAGCAGGGGCAGGCAGTTGAGGAACGCGATGTGGCCGACCCTGGGCCGTCGGCGGGCGGGGGCGGTCGTCACGGGGCCTCAGCGGGCCCGGTCGGCGGCGTCGCGGGCGACCGTCCAGGAGGTGTGCGCGTTCACCTGCGCGACGGTGGCCAGGGCGATTTCCTTGTAGCCCCGCGCGATGGCCTCGGCCCGGTCGGCGGGCAGCGGGCCGCCGTGCTCCGCGGCCAGGGCGATGATCTCCTCCGGTCCCAGCTCCCGGTTGCCCAGCACGACGGCGTTGACGGTCGGGCGGCGCAGCTCGTCGTAGTGGCGCAGGGCGGCCACCGGGTCGTGCTCCCGGGCCAGGCACCAGGCCAGCACCCGGGCGTCGACGACGGACTGCGAGCCGCCGTTCATCCCCATCGGGAACATCGGGTGCGCGGCGTCGCCCAGCAGGGTGACCCGGCCGAAGCTCCAGCGGGGCAGCGGGTCGCGGTCGAGCATCGGGTACTCGAAGATCGCCGAGGAGTTCCCGACCAGGGTGGGCAGGTCGATCCAGGGCAGGTTCCAGTCCGCCAGAGCGGCGAGCGCCTCGGCCGGCGCGATGCGGCGGTTGGAGCGGTCCAGCGGTGCGGCGGACGGGCCGTGCCGCACCTCCAGCACCCAGTTCATCAGGGCGTCGCCGCCCTCGGTGGCGGGGTCCTCGATGGGGTAGGCGACGAACTTGGCGCCGGGGCTGCCTCCGGCCACGGCGATCGACCGGCCGCCGAGGATGTGCGGGTACGGCGCGACGCCGCGCCACATGTGCACGCCGTTCCAGTGGGAGGGGCCCTCGTGCGGGTGGAGCTGGGCGCGGACGGCGGAGTCGATTCCGTCGGAGCCGACCAGCAGGTCGGACTCCTCGACGACCGGGGCGCCGCTCGCCCGGTCCAGGAAGTGGGCCCGGACCCCGTCCGCGCTCTGCTCGAAACGCCGGAACCGCAGGCCGGTGCGGACGGCGTCCGGGCCCAGGCGCTCGCGTGCGGCGGCGAGCAGCAGCAGGTGCAGCCGGCCGCGGTGGACGGAGTACTGCGGCCAGCGGTAGCCGGCGTCGACGCCGAGCGCCTCCTCCCACACCGGCGCGCCGGCCCGGTCGTAGTAGTTCAGCCGGCGCGGGCGCAGCGCGACGGCGTCCAGCTCGCCGGCCAGGCCGAGTTCGGCGAGTTCCCGGGCGGCGTGCGGCAGCAGGTTGATCCCCACGCCGACCGCCTCGATGCTCCGCGCCGCCTCGCACACCAGCGGCTCGAAGCCGGCGGCGTGCAGGCTCAGCGCGGTGGTCAGCCCGGCGATGCCGCCGCCCACGATGGTGATCCTCATCCGTGCGAGCCTGCCTTTCGTCGGCGCACCACGACGGGGACTCCCCGGCGGGGGCGCATGGCCATGATGCTGACCGGGGTCACCGGGCCGGTTGGCGTCAGCTCGGTCCGTCGGAGCAGCTCCACGAGGATGGTCTTGAGTTCGGCGGTCGCGAACGGCGCGCCGATGCAGCGGTGGCGGCCGCCCCCGAACGGCAGGAAGCCGGCCGGGGTCACCTCCCGGTGCAGCGGGTGGTCGCTGTGCCACCGCTCGGGGACGAAGCGGGCGGGCTCGGGCCAGACCCGGGACATCCGGTGCGTCACGTACGGGCTGATCGCCAGCCGGGTGCCGGCCGGCAGCCGCCGGCCGGCGAACTCGACCTCCCGGGCCGTGACCCGGGGCAGGACGACCACCGGTGGGTGGAGGCGCAGCGCCTCCTGCACCACGCCGTCCAGGTAGTCGAGCTTCTCCAACGCCTCCACCGTCACCGGTTCGTCGCCGAGCAGCGCGGTGACGGACTCCCGGGCCCGTTCCCACGTCCCGGGGGTGCTCAGGGCGGCGTGCACCACCCAGGCCATGGCGGCGCTGGTCGTCTCGTAGCCGGCCACGATCAGGCTGATCACCTGGTCCTGGATCTCGCCGTCGTCGAGCGGGCAGCCCGCGCCGTCCGTGGCCGCGAGCAGCGCGCCGAGGCCGTCGCCGTCCGGTTCGGGGTGGCGGCGCCGGTGCTCGATCTCGGCCTGGACCCGCTCGGCGACCCAGCGGCGGGCCCGTTCGGCCCGGGCGGTGACCGGGTTGGGGACGCGGGTGAGGAAGAGCTGCAGCCCGAGGGGCAGGTCGGTGGCGTCGAGGGCGATCTGCAGCCGGGCGCCGATGGCGTCGTTCTGGGCGGCCAGCCGGGAGCCGTAGAGCGACTCGACGGTGTTGCGGCGGATCAGCGCACGCAGCTCGCGGTAGAGGTCGACGCGCCGACCGGTGTCCCAACGGTCCACCGTCGCGGCGGTGTTGCGGGCCATCAGGCGGACGTAGTCCTCGATGCGGCGGCGGTGGAAGGCGGGCAGCACCAGGTGGCGGCGCCTGCGGTGGCCCTCGCCGTCGCTCACCAGCAGGGCGCTCTCGCCGAGCACCGGGAGCATCACCTCGAAGGAGTCGCGCCAGGAGAACAGCTGGGGGTTGGCGAAGACGAAGGAGTTGGCCTCCGGCCCGAAGAGGAAGGTCGAGCGCTGGCGGCCGTACCCGACCTCCACCACGTCGCCGTGGACGCGCTGGGCGCGCAGCATGCCGGTGAACGGGTCGGCGGCGAACCGCAGCACCTCGGCGGGCGTGAGCCTGGGAACCGCCGCGGTGCTCATCCCGCCGCCTTCGCGGGGCGGGCCGTTTTCGCGGAGCCGGCCGTCCCGGGTGGGGCGTCGAGCAGTTGCGCCACCTCGGGCAGGAGGCCGGCCAGCATCCGGCGCAGCGCCGGTACGCCGGCCGGCCGGGGCAGGTCGGCGGCCTCCAGACAGTCGAAGGCCGTGCGCAGCCGGGCGCCCGCCGTGTCGGCGGCCCGTTGCAGGGCGCCGCAGTCGCGCAGCACGGCGAGCACCTCGGCGACCGTCCGGTCGTGGTCCTGGTCGTGGTTCTGGTCAGGAGCGGACAGCAGTGGGCGCAGCCGGTCGCCCGCCGTCTCCAGCCCGAACAGGACGGGCAGGGTGTAGACGGCGTTGCCGAGGTCCCGGCCGGCGCCCTCGCCGGGTGCGGTGAGGTCGCCGAGGTCGTTCCAGATCTGGAAGGCCACGCCGAGGTGGTGGCCGAAGGCGGCCAGGGCCCGCCGGCGGCCCTCGTCGGCGCCGGCCGCGATGGCGCCCAACTGCGCGCTGAAGGAGAGGAGTTCGGCGGTCTTGCCGGAGACGGCGGCGAGGTAGCCGGGGACGGTGCGGTCCGGGTCGCCGGTCTCGCGGAGTTCGACGAGCTGTCCGACGCAGATCCGCCGGGCGCAGTGCGCCGCGGCGGCGGCCGCCTCCGGGCCCAGGGTGGCGGCGAGGCCGAGGGCGGTGGCGAGCAGGTAGTCGCCGAGCACCAGGGCGGCACTGTCGCCGTAGCGCGCGTTGACGGTGGGCACACCGCGGCGGACCCCGGCCCGGTCGCACAGGTCGTCGTGGCAGAGGGTGGCGAGGTGGAGCAGTTCGACCGCCGCCCCCGCGGTGACCACCTGCTCACTGGCCGGGGCGTCGGCGCCGAGCAGGTCGGCGGCGCCGAGCACCAGGGCGGGGCGCAGGAACTTGCCGGGGTGGCGGACCAGGTGCTGCAGGGCGTCCTCGATCGCCGGGTCGTCCAGCGTCAGCTCCTTGACGACGCGGTCGCGGACGCGCGACAGGTCGCCGGCGAGCCGGGGGAGGTCCGGGCCCTGCGGCGCGGGGCCGGTTCCAGCGGGCGGCATCTCAGATCCACGCTCCGATCGCGAAGAGGACGAAGTCGGCGATCATCAGGTAGTACAGCCAGGCCCAGGAGATCATCGACGGGCCGATCCGGGACCGGGCGACCGAGACGGCCAGCGCGGCGGCCCAGGGCAGGGTGAGCAGCGGCAGCAGCACGCCCGCCGCGTGCAGCCGCCCGGCCACGGCGGCGACGACCAGATAGAAGCCGGCCAGGCAGCCGCCGTACAGCAGCTTGGTCACCGCCGGGCTGACCACGTGCGGCAGGGTCGTCTTGCCGACCGCCGCGTCCTTCTCGGTGTCGCGGGCGTTGTTGTGCAGCATCAGCGCCGCGAACAGGAACCCCGGGCCCAGTGCCGCGAGCAGCAGGGTGGCGTCGACGTGGCCCGCGTTCAGCCAGGCCAGGATCAGGGTGACGCCGAAGCCGGTCACCACGAAGTCCAGCAGTTCGCCCAGCGCCCGGTGGCCCAGCGGCCGGGGGCCGCCCGCGTAGCCGAAGTAGGCGAGGTAGCAGAGCGCGATCAGGGGCGGCAGCCACCAGGAGGTGGTGGCGGCGAGCACGGCCAGGCCGATCCAGGCGACGGCGAAGCAGCCGAGCCCGGCCATCCGCAGCCGGCGCATGTCCAGGCCCTGCGCGAGGGCGCTCTCGGGGCGGACCCGGTCCGTCCTGTCGAGGCCGCGCACGTAGTCCTCGTAGTCGTTGACGTAGCGCCGGCCGACGCAGTCCGGGACCAGTACGAGCAGGGTCAGCGCCACCCGCCAGGGCTCCAGCGGATGGACCTGGCGGGCGACGGCCACCGCGTAGAGGCCCTGGAGCACGATGACCAGGACCAGCGGTGGGCCGGCGGCCACCAGCCAGGACCGCGCGCCCGGGCGGGTCCGGGCGGACGCCGCCGGCGCGGACTCCACCGTCACCGCGCGTCGCCCGAGGCCGGCAGGCGCTTGGTGCCGATCGCCTGGAACATCACGTTGGTGGAGCGGGTGGGGAACATCGGGACGGTCGACCGGAGCTTGAAGAACCAGGGGATGAGCGCCCGGGCCTGCGGCCAGAGCCCGTACAGCCGCAGTTCGACCCCGCCGAGCGCGGCGGTCTGGGCCAGGCGCAGCCGGTTGACGAAGAGCCGGTGGTCGTGGCAGCCCTTGGGGGCCATCCCGGGCAGCGGGAGGTTCTCGGTCAGCGTGACGATGAGGACCCGGGCCAGGAAGGTGTCGGCGATGGTGTCGAGCAGCAGGGTGCCGCCCGGGCGCAGGATCCGGCAGCACTCGGCGACCACGGCGTACGGGTCCGGGACGTGCTCCAGGCACTGGCCGGCGACCACCACGTCCACGCTGTCGTCCTCGAACGGCAGTTTGGCGACGTCGGCCAGGACCGTCTCGTCGACGCCGTGGGCGGCGGCCACCTCCAGCGAGCGCTCGGACTGGTCCACGCCGATGTGCCGGTAACCCTTGCCGGCCAGGTACGGGTGGAGCAGACCGCCGCCGCAGGCGACGTCGACCAGGCGGGCGCCGGGCCGGTCGGCGGGCGGGATGAGCTCGCCGCGCTTGGCCGCGATCCAGCCGAGCGCGGCGAAGGGGCCGCGCGGGTCCCACCACTGGTCGGCGAGGTCGTCGTACTGGGTGAGGTCGTTGGCCTTGACTCTGGGCTTCTTCACGGAACTCCGTTCGTGGTGGTCGCCAGTGGTCGCCGGTGGTTGCCGAGGGTTCGGGGCAGTGCCGGTCCAGGGGGGGGCTGCGCCGGTGGTCCGGGGAAGCGCAGGCCGAGGACGGCGCCGGTGGTCCGGGGGGGCGCCGGTATTCTTCGGAGTGGCGCGGGTCAGCGCTGGTAGCGCCCGAGCGCCATGACGGGGAAGAGGTGGCGGTACATCGGGTAGCTCATGTAGAACTGCCGCGGCAGGACGGTGCCGGTGAACGGCTCCTCGTCCCAGCCGCCGTTCTCCCGCTGCGCCGCGACCAGCCAGGACAGCCCCCGGTCGACCCGCTCGTCGTCGGACGGCAGACCGGCCGCGTGCAGGGCGAGCAGCGCCCAGGATGTCTGGCTGGGGGTGGAGGGGCCACGGCCGCGCCAGGCCGGGTCGTCGTACGAGCGCAGGCTCTCGCCCCAGCCGCCGTCGGTGTTCTGATGGTTCGTCAGCCAGTCGACCGCGCGCCGCACCGGTCGGCTGTGCGGCGGGACGCCGGCGCTCAGCAGCGCGGTGACCGCCGCCCCCGTGCCGTACAGGTGGTTGGCGCCCCAGCGGCCGAACCAGGAGCCGTCCGCGTCCTGGTGGCGTGCCAGCCAGTGTGCGGCGGCCCGGATCCTCGGGTCGGCCGCCAGGCCCTGGCGGGCCAGGCTCTCCAGGGCGTGCGCGGTGATGTCCGGGCAGGGCCGGTCGGTGAGTTCCGTGAAGTCGAGGGTGCTGAGGCGGGAGACGGCCCACGAGGTGTTGTCCGCGTCGTAGGCGGCCCAGCCGCCGTCGGAGGACTGCATGGCGAGCAGCCAGGAGGTTCCGCGCACGGCGGCGCCGCGCAGCCGGGCGGCCTCGGCGGGGTCGGGGGCCGTCACCCGGGAGAGCGCGTCGACGACCACCGCGGTGTCGTCGCAGTCGGGGAAGGCCTGTTCGACGAAGCCGACCGACCAGCCGCCGGCGGCCCGGCCGGGCCTGGCGACGGCCCAGTCGCCGTGCGAGGTGACCTCCTGTCCGGCGAGCCAGCGGGCGGCGCGCAGCAGGGCGGGATGGTCGGTGTCCAGGCCGGCGTCGGTGAGCGCGGTCACGCACAGGGCGGTGTCCCAGACCGGGGTGGGCATGCAGTTCATCCGGCGGACCGGGCCGTCCGGACCCTCCTCCCAGACTGCGAAGCCGTCCAGCCCGCGCAGTCCGGCGCGGATCGCGGGGTGCTCGGCGCCCAGGCCCGCGGCGTGCAGGCCGAGCAGGCAGAACACCGAGGCCACGTTGCAGGCCAGCCAGGCGCCGTCGGCCTCCTGACGGTCGGTGATCCAGCGGACGGCGCGCTCGACGGCCCGGCCGCGCGGCAGGCCGAGCGCGTGCGCGTTGTACCAGCCGACCGCGCGGTCCACGGCCCGCAGGGCCGGCGGCAGCGCGGGCGGGACGGGGTGGCCGGTGCGCAGTTCGTCGGTCCGGAAGCCGGGGTCGTGGTGGGGCCGGGAGCGGTGCACCAGGCCGAGCGGCACCATCGTCAGCCGGGCCCAGGTGGACATCCGGTAGAGCGAGAGCGGCGCGCGCGGCGGCAGCAGCACCGCCTCGGTGAGCACGGTGGGCACGGCCCGCCAGTCCTCCTGGCCGAACAGGGCCAGCCACAGGTGGGCTTCGAGGCGGCAGCGTTCGGCGCCGCCCTGGGCGCGGACGAAGCGGGCCGCGGCCGCCATGTGCGGTTCCTCGGGGGCGTCCCCGGCCAGCCGCAGCGCGAGGTAGGCCTCCACGGTGGTGGACAGGTCGCCGGGGCCTCCCGGGTACAGGCCCCAGCCGGCGTCGGGGAGTTGGCGGGAGCGGATCCAGCGGGCGGTGGCCGCGAGGACGCGCTCGTCGCGCACCCCCAGCAGTTCGCGGATGAAGAGGTCGACCGCGTCGACCATCACATTCGCGTCCGGACAGCGGGACCACCAGCCGTCCGGTTCCTGGATCGACAGCAGGTGGTCCACCCCACGGGAGACGGCCACTTTCAGATCAGTGCGCACGATAGTAACCCTCGGTATCTGGACTGGTGGCCAGTAGCGGGTGGGGCGTGACACTCGGGAGCTCTCGTTCGTACTATAAAAGCATTCGGGCCGCACTGAACCCACCCGTCGATGTATTCACAACTGGGGGATCATCTTCCATGCGGTTACTGGTAATTGGCGCAGGAATCGGTGGTCTGGCACTCGCCCGGGGATTGCTCGCGACCGGGCACCAGGTGACCGTGCTGGAGCAGGCACCGAGCCCCCGGACCACCGGCTCGGCGATCACGGTCTGGAGCGGCGGAGTCGGCGTCCTCCGTGCGCTCGGGGTCTCCACCGAGGGGCTGGGCACACGGATCGACCGGCTGGAGAACCGGACCGACGCGGGGGAGCACCTCTACTCCATCGATGTCGCGCACGCGGCCCGCCGGCTGGGCCACCCCAGCATCACCGCGCCGCGCCGCGACCTGCTCGCCCGCCTCGCCGACGGCCTGCCGGAGGGCACCGTCGAGTACGGGCGCCGGTTCGTGCGGGCCAAGGAGGGCGGCTCCGGCGTCCAGGCCGTCCTCGCGGACGGCGACACCGCCGAGGGCGATCTGCTGATCGGGGCCGACGGCCACCACTCCGCGGTGCGGCGGCACCTGTGGGGCCAGGACCCGACCGAGCCGGCCGGCTGGGCGACCTGGCAGGGCCTCATCGACCTCCGCCCCCGGATCACCGGTCCGCACCACGGGCTCATGATCAACGGCCGGGCCGGCTTCTGCGGACTGCTGCCCGCCGGGCCGGACACCCTGCAGTGGTGGTTCAGCTTCCCGTGGCGCCCCGGCGGACCCGGCGGGCCCGGCGTGTCCGGCGTGTCCGGCGCAGCCGGCGCGCCCGCCCTGCCGCTGCTGCGCGAGCGCTTCGCCCACTGGGCCGCGCCGGTGCCGGCGGTACTGGAGGGCCTCCGGGAGGCGGAGATCGAGATGTTCCCGCACCACACCCACCGGGTCCGCCGGATCTGGGGCGGCGAGCGCTCGACCCTGCTCGGCGACGCCGCCCACACGATGCCGCCCATCGTCGCCCAGGGCGCCAACCAGGCGCTGGAGGACGCCTGGGTGCTCGCCCGGCTGCTCGCCCACCGGCCGGGAAACCTCACCGCGGCGCTGCGCCGCTACGAGCACTTCCGCTCCCGGCGGGTCTCCCCGATCGCCCGGCTGGCCGCCACCGAGTACACCTACCGCTACCACCCGCCGCGCTGGGACCGCCTGGTGCCCGGCCCGCTGGTGACCCGGGCGTACGGGCGCTGGCTGTACGCCACCAGCGACTACCTGCGGGGCCGCCGACGCTGGTGGTAGGGGCGGCCGCCGCTCTTGGCCGGGGTCGAGGAGCTATGTACGTTAGAACATAGCTCCGGGCGAGAGGCCCAGTCCGATACGAAGAGGACCCGCGCATGACCGATCCCACCGCGCCCGCCCGCTGCTGCATGCCGTCCGGAGGCGGCGCGATGACGCCGGTCCCGCCGACGGCCCCGGCGCCCTCGCCGCTCCGGGTGCCCGTCACCGACGGGACGGTGCTGCTGCCCGGCGGCGAGTTCCTGATGGGCACCGAGGACGCGGAGGGCTTCCCCGCCGACGGGGAGGGCCCCGTGCGCCCGGTACGGCTGAGCCCCTTCCGGATCGACACCCACGCCGTCAGCAACGACCGCTTCGCCGCGTTCGTCGCCGACACCGGGTACCGCACCGAGGCCGAGCGCATCGGCTGGTCCTACGTCTTCGCGGCCTTCCTGCCCGCCGCGCTGCGCCGCGGCGCCCCGCGCCCCGAGCGCACCCCCTGGTGGTGCGGGGTGCCCGGTGCCGTGTGGAACCGGCCCGAGGGCCCGGGCAGCGGAGTCGAGGACCGCGGCGACCACCCGGTGGTGCACGTGTCCTGGAACGACGCGGCGGCGTACGCGGCCTGGGCGGGCAAGCGGCTGCCCACCGAGGCCGAGTGGGAGTACGCGGCGCGCGGCGGCCTGGAGCAGGCGCGCTACCCGTGGGGCGACGAGCTGGACCCGGCGGGGGAGTACCGCTGCAACATCTGGCGCGGCACCTTCCCGGTGCGCAACACCGCCGCCGACGGCTTCCGCGGCACCGCCCCCGTCGACGCCTTCGAGCCCAACGGCTTCGGCCTGTACAACGTGTCCGGCAACGTCTGGGAGTGGTGCGCCGACTGGTGGACCACCGACCACCCGGCCGACCGTCCGGCGGTCGACCCCACCGGCCCCGCCGGCGGCACCGACAAGGTCATCCGCGGCGGGTCCCACATGTGCCACCGCTCCTACTGCAACCGCTACCGGGTGGCCGCCCGCACCGCCAACAGCCCGGACAGCTCCAGCGGGCACGCGGGCTTCCGCTGCGCGGCGGACGCGTAACGGGCCGGAAGCGGAGTCTTGACATCCGCCTACCGGTGGATGAATCTGTGGGGCATAAGTTCCTTAGAACATAGGTGCCGCCCATGCAGCTCGACTATGTGATTCTTGGGGGGCTGGCGTTGCGCCGGCTGTCCGGCTACGACCTGCGTCGCTGGATGGAGGGGCCGGGCCGCTACATCGGGTACGGCGTCCAACTCCCGCACATCTACCGGCGGCTGGCCAAGCTCGTGGAGCGGGGCTGGGTGGACTTCGAGGTCGATCCGCGCGAGGGCCGGCCGGACGCCAAGGTGTACCGGCTGACGGAGGACGGGCGCACGGCGCTCCTGGAATGGGCGAAGTCCCCCTTCGTCCCCTCGTCGCGCGCCAGGGACCCCGACTTCACCCTGCGCTTCGTCTTCGCCGGACAGCTCGACCCGGCGATCGCCCTGGACATCGTCACCACCGAACTGGAGCTCCGCCTCGAACAGCACGCGGAGACGGCCTCGCTGCCGCTCAGCGGCGGGTACGACCCGGAGATCCCCGAACTCGACGCCGCCTGGGCCCGTGAGATCCACACCATGGCCCATGAGTACGGCTACGCCTACGGAGCCTCCTACATCGCCTGGCTCCAGCTCACCAAGGCCCGCCTGGAGGCGCGGCTCGGCCGCTGATCCGCGGCCCGCCGCGCCCCCACGCGGCACTTCCCCCACCCCCTGATCAACCGGTCGCCCCGCGTCCCCCGCCGCCGGGCCGCACCGGCGTGCGCTCCTGCCCCACTCCTCCCCCCGGAGACCCTCATGCGCATCATCTACGTCGACGTGGACACCCTCCGCGCCGACCACACCACCCCCTACGGCTACCACCGCCCCACCACCCCCCACCTCCAGGCCCTCGCCGAGAAATCGGTCACCTTCGAGCGCTACTACTGCTCCGACTCGCCCTGTCTGCCCTCCCGGACGGCACTGACGAGCGGTCAGTTCGGCATCACCAACGGCGTGATCGGCCACTTCGGGCCCGCCGCGCAGTTCCGGCTCGACTCCGGGCACGGCCCCGAACCCGACCGCCCCCTGCTCGGCCAGGTCCTCGGCTTCGGCGGCCACTACACCGCCGCCGTCTCGGTGTTCGCCGAACGCCACCGCGCCTACTTCTTCCACGCCAACTTCCGCGAGTCCGTCCGCGCCACCGCCCGCCTCGGCGACGAGGAGGCCCAGGACGTCAACCGCGCCGCCACCGACTGGATCCGCCGGCACGCCGCCGACGAGAACTGGTACCTGCACCTCACCTACTGGGACCCGCACACCAACTACACCCAACCCGCCGAGTGGACCGAGAAGATGGCCGCCTCCGGGCCCGTCCGGGAGTGGCCCGACGAGGAGACCATCGCCGCCCACGCCGAGGTCTACGGCCCGCGCAGCGCCCTCGACCTGCACTACTCGCTGACCGGCGACGGCACCTCCCCGGTCCCGCACAACATGCCCGACGCCGTCCGCTCCCGCGCCGACTTCGAGCACCTGATCAACGGCTACGACGGGGCGGTCCACTACTGGGACCACCACTTCGGCCAACTCATGGCGACCCTGGAGGAGTTGGGCATCGCCGAGGAGACCGCGGTGATCGTCAGCGCCGACCACGGCGAGTCCTTCGGCGAGCAGGGCTCGTACGCGGAGCACGGCCTGGCCAACGAACCGACCCACCGCCTGCCGCTGGTCGTGTACTGGCCCGGCGTCACCGACCGGCTGCCCGCCGAGGCGCGGCGCAACGACGCGCTCCTCTACAACATCGACCTCGCGCCCACCCTCTGCGACCTCCTCGGCCTGCCCACCCCGGCCGGCTGGCAGGGCACCTCCTTCGCCCCCGCGGTGCGCGGCGGCAGCATCGAGTCCCGCCCGTACCTGGTCCTCGGCCACGGCGCCCACACCTACCAGCGCGCGGTGCGCACCCGCGACCACCTCTACATCCGCACCTACCACCCAGGGGCCTTCCGGGCCGAGTGGGAACAGCTCTTCCACGTCACCGAGGACCCCCACCTCACCCGCGACCTGCTCGCCGAGGAGCCCGAACTCGCCGCCGTCATGCGCTCCCACCTCGCCGAGTGGTGGCACGAGTACGCCGGCCGCCCAGGCTGCCTGCCCGACCCGATGCAGGCGACCCTCCAGACCGGGCCCACCTACTACAACGACCCCGCGCGGTACGCCCGGCACCTGCGCGACACCGGCCGCGCGCACCTCGCCGAGGACCTCGAAGCCCGCCTCGCCTCCCTGAACGTGCCGGTCTCCTGGCACGCCCCCGACCGCCCCCGCACCGCCGAACTCGCGGCCCGCTGGGCGGCACTGCTGCAGACCCGTGACGAGCGGTCCGTCCGGCCCAACTGACGCGCGCCACGCCAAGGGAGTTCCACATGACCGCCAATTCCCCGCCGCCCGCCGCGGTGGCCTCCCCGCCCGTCGCCGCCGCCGGCCGGGCCGGAAAGGGCCGCTGGCGCCAACTGGGCCTGCTCAGCGCCGCGATGGCCACCGACAGCGGCGAACAGGGCGCCGTCTCGGTGCTGTTCCCCGCGATGCGATCCGCCCTGAACCTGCCGCTGTCGGCGCTCAGCCTGCTCGTCGCCCTCAGCAGGATCATCGGGGTGGTCTTCGGGCCGCTCTGGGTGAGCCTCGCCCAGCGCTTCCCGCGCAAGTACGTCCTCGCCGTCAGCTCCGGCCTCTGGGGCGTGTGGACGATAGCCACCGGATTCGCCCAGAACTACCTTCAGCTCGTGGTGCTCTTCGGGATCGCCGCCGCCGGCGTCGTCGGCAGCGCCCCCCTGGTCAACGGCATCCTCGCCGACCTCTTCGACGACCGGACCCGCGGCCGGGCGGCCGGTGTCCTCTTCGGCACCGTCGCCCTGGTCACCGGGATCCTCGGCCCGCTGCTCGGGCAGCTGTCCCGGGTCGACGGCGGATGGCGGTACGGATTCTTCGCCGTCGGCGCCCTGCAACTGCTCGCGGGGCTCGCCATCCTGTTGTTCTTCCAGGACCCGGGCGTCGGCGGCTCCGAGCGCCAGCTCGCCGCGCTGAAGGCCGGATCCGCCGCGCCGCGCGGCCGGGCCTTCGACCGGGCGAGCCTGCGCCGGCTGGCCGGCATCCGCAGCTTCCCGCTGATGTGCCTGCAACGCCTGCTCAGCGCCCAGTTCGTGATGATCGCCTTCGGCGTGGTGTTCCTGGTCGACGACCGCGGGTTCAGCAACGCGGAGGCGTCGCTGGTGGTCCTCCCCACCTCGCTGTCGTACCTGGCCGGCAACCTCGTCGGCGGGCTGGCCGCGGACCGCGTGCAGCTCCGCTTCCCCGGCTCGGGCCGCATCGCCGTCCTGCAGACCGCACTGCTCGGATACGGCGCCGTCGCCTACGTCGCCACCCAGATCGACTGGACCCACCTCGGGATCTACGCCGTCCTCTTCTCGCTGCTGGGCCTGCTGCAGGGCCTCCAGCCGTCGGTCAACCGGCCGGTCGTCATGGCCATCACGCCGCCGGAACTGCGCGGCGCGGCCTTCGCGGTCTTCCTCGGCCTGGAGGGGATCGGCTGGGCCGTGATCACCGTCGTGGTCGGCTTCCTGGGGGACGCCATCGGGCTGCAGGGCACCTTCCTGTGGACGGTCGTGGTCGTCGTCCTCGCGAACGGGCTCCTCGCCACGCCGCTGTACCGCACCTACGGCCGCGACGTCGCCGCCGTCCAGGCCGAGCTGGACCGCCGTGCCGACAGCCGGCCGCTTCCGAACGAAACGCAGAACTAGGAAACGCACATGACCCGCCGCCCCAACTTCGTGATCCTCATGCCCGACCAACTGCGGGCCGACGCGATCGGCGCGTTCGGCAACCCGTACGTCAGCACCCCGCACCTGGACGCCCTCGCCGCCCGGGGCACCACCTTCCACCAGGCGTACGTCCAGCACCCGGTCTGCTCGCCCAGCCGGGCCTCCGTGCTCACCGGCTGGTACCCGCACACGGCCGGCCACCGGACCCTCACCCACCTGCTCAAGGAACACGAGCCGAACCTGCTGCGCATCCTCAAGGACGCCGGCTACCACGTCACCTGGGCGGGCGCCCGCGGCGACACCTTCGCCCCGGGCGTCACCGAGGCGAGCGTCCACGAGTACGGCTTCTCGGTCATGCCCACCGTCGGCTACGGAGGGGAGTACCCCGACGGCGTCTGGTCCCGCCTGTTCTACCGGGGCGTGGTCCCGGACGACGGGCGGATCGACCCCGACGAGGCCGCGATCCGCTCCGCCGAACGGTGGCTGGCGGACCCGCCCGAGCAGCCCTGGGTGCTGTTCGTCCCGCTGGTGGCGCCGCACTGCCCGTTCCAGGTCGAGGAGCCCTGGTTCTCCCGGGTCGACCGCGACGCCCTCCCCGACCCCGTCGCGCCCGGCGACCCGTCCGGCGAACCGCGGTACATGGCGGCCGTCCGCGAACGCTACGGCACCGGCGAGGTCACCCCGGGGCAGTGGCGCGAGGTGGTGGCCACCTACTACGGGATGATCGCCCGTCTGGACGACCAGCTCGGGCGGGTGATGGGCGCGGTCGCGGACGCCGGTGCCGCGGACGACACCGTGACCCTGTTCTTCGCCGACCACGGCGAGTACCTCGGCGACTTCGGGCTGATCGAGAAGTGGCCGTCGGCGATGCACGACTGCATCACGCGCGACCCGCTGATCATCAGCGGCGGAGGCTTCGCCGGGGGGCAGGTCAGCGAGGCCATGGTGGAGCTGGTCGACGTCCTGCCCACCGTGCTGGAGCTGGCCGGCGTCGAGGCACCGCACCGCCACTTCGGACGCAGCCTGGTGCCGCTGCTGCGCGACCCGGCCGCCCCGCACCGCGAGTACGCCTTCACCGAGGGCGGCTTCACCGTCGAGGAGGAGCCCCAGATGGAGCGCCCGGGCTTCCCGTACGACCTCAAGGGCGCCCTCCAGCACGAGGACCCCGCGCTGGTGGGCAAGGCGGTCGCCGTCCGGGACCGCGAGTGGACGTACGTCTGGCGGCTCTACGAGCCGGCGGAGCTGTACCACCGCGCGAGCGACCCGCAGGAGCGCGCCAACCTGGCGGGCCTCGCCGAGCACGCCGCGGTCGAGCAGCGCCTGCGCGACGCCGTGCTGCGGTGGATGGTCGAGACCGCCGACGTCATCCCGCCCACGCCGGACCCCCGCCTTCCGCAGGTGGCCCTGCCCGCCCCCGGCAGCCCGGTCGCCGGGTAGCCCGGTCCGCCCCGCAGGGAGCCCACCGCGCCCCGCGACGGTGCGGAGCGCAGCGCGGGCCCGACGACGCCCTCACCCGCCGGTGAGGGCGTCGGAGTGGGCGGCGGGGCGAGGTGGCGGAGAAGGCACGGGCGCGGGCTCAGGCGAGCGGCGCGAAGGTCTGCCGGAGGTCGACGACCGTGGCCGGGCCGGTCACCCAGGCGAGCGGGGCGTGGTGGACCCGCACGCCGGCCGGGGGCCGGAGCAGTGCCTCGCCGGCCGCGTTCTGCGGCCACTCCACCGAACCGGTGGCGGTCCGGGCCGGGACCAGCCAGTAGTCGCCCCGGGTGTACTCGCCGCACGGCCGGAAGTACACCTGGACGCCGTCCTCCAGGTCGAGCCAGGTCCCCTCCTGGATCCGCAGCGCACCGCCGACCGGCGGCAGGGCGTCCCGGCCGCGCGGCGCCCGGTGGTCCCAGCGGCGCAGGAATGGGTGACGCCCGGCCAGCCGCCCGACCTCCGGCACCGGTTCGGCGGACAGCCGCACCCGGCGCCCCGGCAGGTCGGTCTCCTCCACCTGCAGCAGGTCCGCCGGCTCCTCCCGGCTGGCGTACGCGCTGTCCGTGACCTCGACCAGGTCGCCGACCGAAAGGCCGAGCCGGTCGTCGTCGCCCAGCGTGGTGAGATCGACCCAGACGCCCTCGATCGAGACGATCGGCAGGACGACCGAGCCGTTCTCCCGGGACCACTTGAACGTGGCCCCGCCCCCGGCCGAGCCGCCGCGGTGGACCTCCACCCGGTACAGCTGGTTCTCCGGGCCCCGGTAGCCCGCTTCGGGGTGGGCCAGGCACGGGTCCTCGCTCGCCCGCTCCGGCCGCCGGGCGCGCGCGGCCAGCCGGGCGGCGGGCCGCTCCCGTGCCTCGGCCCACGTGTCGAAGGCCTCCCGCACCCGGGACTCCCCGTCGTCCGTTGCTCCCAACTCCGAGGCCGGCAGGGCGAGTACCTGCCAGACGACCTTGGCCCGGGCCGCCGTGTCGGGCATCGCCGCACCGAGCGCGACCTCGCGGATCTCCGGGTCCTCGACGGCCGTGACGCTGCGCTCCCAGACCTTCAGGTAGACCAGGAACGGGAATGCGCCGGGCAGCCGGTCGCCGGGCCGCTCCTGGTCCCGGTAGGCGTCCGGCTGGTCCCAGTACGTCCAGCCGGCGGGCGCCTGCCGGACATCCGCCTCACCGCCGCCCGGGTCACCCTCGTCGGGCACCGCGGGGTCGGGCTCGGGCCGGTCGGCCTCGCACAGGACGCCGTCCACGTAGTAGCGGCCGCCGCCGATGGCGAGGTCGTCCAGGTCGTGGCTGCCCGGCAGATGGACGATCGCGAACCCGGCCGCCGCGGCCGGTCCGCCGTGGCGGCCGATCAGGTCGGCGGCGAGCGTGCGCAGCTGGTACCGCTCGATCGCGGCCTGCTCGTTGGCATCGGCGTCCAGCTGGACCCGGCCCTGCTGGGTCAGCACTGCGGAGTAGTGCCTGCCGGGCCGGAAGGTCAGGCGCGAGAAGTCTGCGTGCACGGTTTCCCTCTCACAGTCGGGGGTCGGGAACGGGTCAGGAGGCGAAGAAGATCCCGGCGTCGGTGCCGGCCGGCGTGTACTCGGCCAGCCGGGCCCGCAGGTTGTCCTCGCGCTGGGGCTGGAACAGGTCGTGGAAGGCACCCAGTTCGGCGCGGTCCTCGGCGCCCCGGGTGATCTCCGGCGCGCACCCGGCGGCCGGCCGCCCGTAGTCGGGCGTGCCGTAGCGCAGGGAGGCGAACAGCGGGCGGACCCGCTCGGCCTCCACCTCGCGCAGCCGGGCGCCCTGCGCCGGGGACAGCTCGCCGCGCTCGACAAGTTCGGTCACCGCCGCGCGCACCAGGTCCGGCTGGCACGCGTACCGGCGCGGGGACCGCGAGCCCGGGGGGACGTAGCAGAACCGCAGGCAGCCGGGCGAGCGGCGGGCCACCCGCAGCCGACCGGTGAAGACGCAGTCCTCGGCGATCGGCACCGCGTGGGTGTGCACCTCGCCGAGCACGGTGGAGCGGTGCGCGTGCAGCAGCGCGTGGGCGTGCTCGCAGTCGGGTCCGGAGAGCGCCGGCCGGTCGGGCCCGGTGGCGTCCAGGATGCTGTCCGCCAGGTGGATCTCCAGCGGCTCGGCGTCCACCTCGTCGCCGACGACCTGGATCGCGCCCAGGACGCAACGCTCGATCCGGACGCAGGCCGTCGTGTGGTCCAGCACCAGGCTGGGCTCGTGCGGCGCGTGCGGCGCGCAGTGCGGCTCCAGCGACCAGCCCGGCACCAGGGTGCAGTGCCGCAGGGTGACGGAGGCCAGTGGTCCGGTGACGTTGACGCCGCGACCGGTGATCAGCAGGCCGTCCAGGACCAGCCGCCCGCCCGGGCACGTACCGCGGACGTTCAGCGCGTCCGGCCGGTTGCTGTACCAGTCGAGCAGCCGGATCACCGGGCGGGTGCCCTCGGCGGCGCGCAGTTCGAGGCGGTCGTCGGCCGCCAGGTCGAAGTCCAGCTGCTCCTGGTAGGCGCCGCTGTGGGTGATCTCGATGACGGCGGCGCCGCCCGCGGTACCGGCCTGCTGATCGGCCCGCCACCGCTCGTACGCCTCGTTGATCCGCTGGTACGACTGGCCGGGGCCGACCCGGTAGACCGGCCGGTGCCGGGTCTCCGGGCGGTCGCGCGGGTACTCGCCGCCGCCGGTGTCGTCGGCGAACGCGTAGTGGTGGTCGACCAGGACGCCGCGGCGCGGGGCGGAGCGGGCGCCGAAGGCGATCCGGCCGAGCACCGGGTCGACGGCGACCTGGCCGCGGGCGGGCCGGTAGGTCCAGTCGGTCAGGTCGGCCACCGTGATCTCGGCGGGCGGGATCGGTTCCTGGGCGCCGTCGCGCCGGATCGCGAAGCTCTTGCCGGGCCCGTAGTAGTCGGCCAGGCGCTCGGCCAGCTGCCGGCGCCGGATCGGCGCCGGCACGTTGTCGATCGCCGCGAGGTGGGAGGCCGACGGCTCCGGCTCGGGCCGGGTGAACAGCGGGGCGTCGTTGCCGAGGACCGAGAAGGTGAAGAGGTTCCTGGCCCGGTCGATGCAGTAGGCGGGCGCCCGGGTGACGGAGTACGGCTTCAACCGCCAGACATACAGGGCGACCCCGGCCGGCGTGCGGCCGCCCCGGCGGCGGGCGGAGGCGGCCCGGCGGACGTCGGCGGTGTGCGCCTGCCCGTCGAACGGCCCGTCGAGCAGGTCCAGCGCCGCGCCGTCCCGGACGTCGACCAGCCGGCCCCGGCTCAGCCGCAGCCGGTCGGCGCTCTCCTCGTCGGGGCGCAGCAGCCGCACCGGCTGGGTGGCGCCGAGCAGCCGGGAGAGCTCCACGGCCCGGGCCGGCCAGTCGGCGACCGAGGCGGAGAGCTCCTCCAGCAGGGCGAGCGTGCCCTTGCGCCGGCGGTTGGCGACGGTGTTCGCGACGTCCTGGCGCGGCGCCAGCCGGGCGGCGAGCCGGTCGCGGGCCGCCGCCCGCTCGGGGGAGGCCTCGCCGTGCAAGCCGGTGGCGAGCACCTCCTCGTAGCCGGGCAGGATCCGGTAGCCGACCAGGTCGCCGAGGTAGGCGACGGCCCAGTCGGCGGCGGTTTCCACGAACCAGTCCCGGTAGCCCTGGTCGATGCCCTCGCGCACGAGGTCCACCTGCTCGGCGACGACGGCCAGCAGGGCGCGCAGCGGCTCACCCGCCTCGGCGTCCCGCAGCCGGTGCCACCGCGGCAGCAGCTCCAGCAGCTCGTCCGGGTCCCGCTCGCTCGGGGCGGTCATGTGCGGACCTCCTTGAGGATCAACGTGTCGGGCAGATCCGCCGACAGCAGGGCGAGTTGGGCCGGGCGGATGCCGCGGAAGACCGTCAGCACCCGGCCGGCCGGCAGCGGCCGGGTGTCGGTGATGCCGGGGTTGAGCCGCAGCAGCTCCGCGAGCGGGATGCCGTGGCGGGCGGCGACGTCGGTGAGGCTCTCCCCGGCGGGGTCGCGCACCCGGTAGCGCCGCTCCTCGAAGCGGGCGAGCCGGGCGGGGACGGTCGGCCACGGTCGGGCGAGTTGCTCGGGCAGCTGCTCCAGGCCCTCCGGGGTGAGGCTGCCGGGGACGCCGGTGAAGGCGTCGACGTCCGCCCGGTCCACGCCGGGGACGGCCTGGGCGGTGGCGAGCACCTCGGACAGGTGGGCGCTCTGGCCGAGTTGGCGGCCGGCGTAGCCGAGGCGGTCGAGCAGGGCGCGGCGCAGCGCCGGTTCGACCACGTCCCAGGAGTGGTCCGGGTCGAGCCCGACGCTCAGGGCGACGACCAGCAGGACGAGTTCGCGTGGCGCGACCTCGACCGGCAGCCTCGGGTCGCCGTAGGCGGTGAGCGCGGAGCGCAGGGTGCGGACCGGGTCGGAGCCGTCGGTGAGCGGGATGTCGTCCACTCCGGCCACCGTGACGTGCACGAGTTCGCGCCGGCCGTCCGAGAGCCGGGTGGCGGCGGCGCGCCCGATGCCGGCCCGGGAGCGGGTGAAGTCCTCGTAGTCGGGGACCGAGACCAGCCGGTCCAGGGAGGTGACGGCGAGCGGGACGGTGCGCCGGGCGAGGCCCGGGCCGTCGGGGTCGGCGCCACCGGTGGCGGGCAGCGGGTTGACGACGGCGGAGACGCCGAGCGGACGGGTGGTGAGCTGGGTGATCCGGCCGGCGCCGACGTTGCCCGGCGCGCCGATGCCGATCCGGTAGCGGGCGCGGACGTTCTCCCGGCCGGTGGGCAGGCGCGAACCGTGCACGCCGTCGCCGAAGGTGACGGTGGTGCGGCCGTCGGTGGCGGTGGCGGTGACGTAGACCCGTTCGTCCGGGCCGCGCCCGGCGAGGCTGTCGACCTCGTGCCAGCGCACCCCGTCGACCCGGACCTCCAGGGTGCTGCGGGCGCCGCCGGGGGTGTCGGCGGCCAGCCAGGTGAGCGGGGACTGCCAGAGCGCGAAGCGCTGGCCGGGGACGCCGGCGTCGCCGCTTCCGACGGCCTCGTCGCGGGTGGCGCCCTGGGTGGCGCGGACCACGTTGCCGAGGATCCGGACGGTGTCGCGCCGGTAGCGGTGGGCGAGGTCGGCGCTGAGCGTGATCGTGGTGCGGACGGTGTCCCCGGGCAGTCGCGGGTCGACGCCCTGCTCGACGCCGGCGATCATGGCCAGCTCGCTCGCCCGGACCCCGGTGGTGTGCGGGATGTCGGTCCGCTCGCCCTCGACCACGATCCACCGGCCGGGTGTCAGCCCGTCGTGGAGCCGGGCGAGTTCGATCCGGTCGCCGTGCACGTCCTCGGTGACGGGCTCGTCGGCGAGCCGCAGGGACTCGCCGCGGGCGTAGACGGTGGCGTCGCGGATGTGCGAGAGCTGGGTGTCCTGGTCGTCCAGCCACTGCTGCTGGAGCGACAGTTCGGTCACCTTGCCGGTGATGCCGAAGTCGGCGCGGGAGATCACCCGCACGTCGGTCACCCGGGTGATGACCTCGGCGAGGTCGCGGCTGCCCGGGATGCCGCCGTCGAGTCCCTTGCGCGGGCGCTGGATGACCACCCAGCTGCCGGGCGCGATCTGGTCGTACACGGCGTCGAGGGTGAGGACCGTGCCGGAGACCGGTTGCAGCTTGGTGGTGAACACCACCTCGACGGCGGGCGGCGACTGCTCGGTGGCGGGGTAGCGGTGCACCCGGACGTTCAGCTCGCCGGACTCGCCGGTCTTCTCCTGGCCCGGGTCGAGCCGGTAGTCGAGCGCGGGGCCGGGCCCGCCGTCGATCGTCACATGGACGCGGTCGTCGGCCTGCGGGCGGGAGACCGAGACCCTGCGTTCGGGCAGCCCGGGCAGGAACCGGGCGCTGACGCCGGGTTCCGGGTCGGAGGAGGGCACGGCGGAGGCGTGCGGGTTCGTAGGGCTGGGCGGATTGGGCGGATTGGGCGGGCTGGGCGGGTTGGGCGGGGGCGTCGGCGGTTCGGTGGTGACCACCTCGACCTGGCCGGGGCCGAACGGGAAGGTGTGGTCCCACGGCAGCGAGAAGCCGCTGTGCAGCAGGCTGCCGGCCTCGACGTAGGTGAAGTCGGCGGTCCTGGGGACGGCGCCGGCGGCGTCGAAGGTGACCCGGACGCCGATCAGCGTGCTGCCGGAGAGCGGCCAGTCCACGTAGCGGTCGATCCGGCCGTCGGCGCCGTAGACCGGCTTGAGCGGCGCGGTGGCGCCGAACGGGGTGGCCACCACCCGCATCGCCTGGATCTCGTGCACGGCGGGCGGCACCGTCAGGTCGACCCGGCGCCAGGCGGGGTAGAGGCCGTCGCGCAGCCGGGGGTCGAGGGCGGCGAGCAGCTGCGCGCCGAGGTCCGAGCCCGGGGCGAACAGCCGCCGCGGGTCGCGGGCGAGGTCCCGGGCGCTGAGCGGGGGCCGGGTCGGGGCGGTGCGCAGCGCGGCCAGCAGCGGGCCGAGTCCGCGGACGGCCGGGTCGCCGGCCGCCGGGCCGCCCGGGTGGGGTCCGGTCCCCTCGGGGACCTGCGGCGGCTCCAGCTGGTGGGCGCGGTCGCACAGGGCGGACAGTTCGTCACCGAGGCGGCCGAACCAGTCGGCCACCGGCTTGCGGGGACGGGCCAGTTCGGCGGCCTCGGCGGTCCGGACGAGCACCGGGGCGAGCCGGTCGGCGTAGCCGGCCGGGGTGCTCAGCGGGCCGGCGGGCCGGTCGAGGTCGGCGCGCAGCGGGGCCAGCACCTGCGCGTCGAAGTCCCGGAGGATCCGGCTCGGGCCGGGCCGGGGGTTCGGGGCGGTCTCGGACTCGGTGATCCAGTCCGCCAGCTCGGCGCGCAGGTCCTTGAGGGTGCGCAGGTCCCGGGGGAGCCCGATCACCGTGACGTCGTTCTCGCGGTCGAGCCGCACCTCGGGCACCAGCCGCAGCACCCGGTGGACCGGGTCGGCGGCCTTGTCGGCGCTGAAGACGAACAGCAGCCGGTCGCCGGGCCTGATGTTGTTGGCGGTGCCGGCGGCGAACAGCTCGGCCCGGCCGCCGGGGTTCAGCTGCCCGGGCGTCAGCTGGTAGGGGCGGCGGCGCAGGACGGCCAGCTCGTTCCAGGCCGCGCGAGCGGGGAGGTCCTCGGCGGTCTCGAAGGACTGCGGGTCCTCGCCGGGGCCGGGGACGCTCTGGCTGCGGGCGCCGCGCGGGACGATCACGACCGGGTCCTCGGCGGCCCGCGGGTCCTGGTCGAGCGTGTAGGCGAGGTGGGTGGCGGCGGCCACGCCGGGCCGGGGCCGGTGCCCGACCAGCCGGCCGAGCAGGGTGAGCGAGCCCTCGTCGGTGGCGGTGCGCAGATAGCCCTCGTCGGCGATCCGCTCCGAGTGGAAGGTGAGCAGGTCGGCGAGCACGGCCCAGGCGTCCAGCAGCGCGATCGCCGGGTCGTCCGGGGTGCGGACCGTCAGGTCGCGCAGCGCGGGGTAGGCGGGGCCGGACAGCCGGGCGAGCAGGCTGTCGAGGAACTGCCCGTAGCGGCCGACCCGGTAGCCGATGGCGTCCAGCCCGGGCGGGTTGAACAGCGGGGCCGGGGTCGCGGTCGCGGTGCCCGCGCAGCCGCAGGTGCACTGGCCGTTCACCGGCCACCTCCGATCACGAGCGAGAGCCGGCCGTTCTCCGGCCGGTCGGGGTCGTTGTCGCAGCAGGCGATCTCCAGGGCGCCGATCCGCAGCAGCCCGTCGGCCGGCTCGCCGTCGTCCCGCCCGAACTGCCGCCGCAGCCGGGTGACCTGGGCGCTGACCACGCCCGGCACGGCGGCCGCCACGGCCACCAGCCGGGAGACCCGCACCGGCTCGCCGAAGTCCAGCGCGTCGGGGTGGAAGAAGCCGAGTCGGCCGTCCGGCAGGGCGCGGCTGCCCAGCACCCGTCGCAACTCGGCCAGCACATGGCCGCGTTGGTGGCCGGGGGCGGCGCAGATCCGCAGTTCGAGGTCGAGCGGCACCAGCAGGGCGGGACGGACGACCAGGTCGTGGCCGATCCGGCGGTACACCTCCAGACCCTGTCCGACCGCCGCCAGCAGGGCGGGGTCCGCCGTCGCCTGCCCGTACGGCTCCACGGCGACGTGGACCTCCTGGACGCTGCCGGTCCAGCGGAGTTCGGCGGCGGCCCGCCGCACCCCCGGCCGGGCGGCGGCCAGCTCCGCGTAGTCGGCGGCCGTGACGGCCCGCAGCCGGGTGCGGCTCAGCGCGAGCGGGGCCGACTGGCGCACCTGGTCGAGCGGTTCGGGGTCGGTGCCGCCGGTCGCGGGCAGCGGGTTGCGGACCAGGCGTACCGCGTCCTGCGGCCGGGTGGCGGGGCCGCCGTCCCGCGGTCGGTGGCAGACCACCAGATGGTTGACGGCCTCAGCGCCCACGTTCCCGGCCGTGCCGTTGCCGATCCGGTAGCCGACCCGCAGCTGCGCGCCGGGCCGGGGCGGCAGGCCGTGCCGGCCGTCGCCGAAGCGCAGCGCGAGGCGGCCGTCGTCCTCCGGCTCGCCCACGAAGTGCCGGTCGCGCCGGCCGTCGGCGAGCAGGTCCCGGCGGGGCGTCCACTCCTGGCCGTCGGCGGTCGCCCGGACCGCGGGCAGGGCGGAACGCGGGTCCTGGACGGCGAGCCCGCTCGCCGGCCCGGCCAGCGCGGGGGAGTCGGGGTCGAGCCCGGCGGCGTACCGGGCTCCCCAGCTCTGGGTCACCTCCCAGACGCCGGAGCGCCGCAGCACCGCGCCGGCGCGGGCCCGCGCGGTGAGCAGGTCGAGACGGCGCTGCTTGGCCGCGAGCAGGCGGGTGCGGCGGGCCAGCAGCTCGCGCAGTGCGGCGGCGGGCCGGTCGGCGAGGCGCAGCTCGGCGACCACCCGGGCGCCGAACAGCACGGTCAGTTCGGCGAGTTCGGCGCGGGACGGGGCATGGCCGCGGTGCGCCCGGTGCCACAGCTCCTCCAGCCATTGGCGGACCCGTTCGGGAATGCCGGCGAGCAGCGCGGCCTGCCCGGCGCAGACGTGCGCCCGGTCAGGGTGGTCGGCCGCCCGGGTGACCGGTGCGTAGCGCAGCACCGGACGGAAGGGCGGCGGAAGGACGGGGTAGCGGGTCTGGTCGAGCAGCGTCTCCAGCGCCGCCGCCTGGGCGTCGGCGGTGGGCGGCTCGACCACGGCGCCGCCGCCGTCCTCGCCCTCCGCGTCCGCGCCGGGTGCGAGGCGCACGCTCAGCCCGGCCCGCCGCACCGCGGCCTCGCCGACCAGCGCGGACAGCTCGTGGACCTGCTCCGGGTCGAGCCGGCGGCCGCTCCGGGTCCGCGCGAGCAATTCGTGGAGGGCCTCCGCCGCGGGGCTGCCGCCGGTGCGGTCCGCGCAGCCGGACCCGCCCGGTCCGCAGGGCGCCACCCGGACCGGCTCCGGCGGTACCGCGAAGGTCTCCGGGGCTCCGTCGCAGAAGGTGAGGGAGCGGCCGTGGTCGACCGGGACGACGTTGCCGCGGGCGACGCTCACGTCGGCGATCGGGGCGCAGTCGCTCCCGCCGTGCGCCGACAGGCAGACCGGGAAGGCGAGCGCGTCCTCGGGCGCCCAGGTGACCTCGACCACGGGCTGCCCGTACAGCTCGTCGACCAGCGGGGTGACGGAGGTGAGCCGCACGGCCTGGCGGTGCGCGGGGTCGGCGTCGGCGGCGGCGCCGGTGCGCGGGCCGAGCACCTCCTCGATGATCAGCAGGTCGCCTGGGCGCAGCGCCAGCTGCCGGGCGTGGCCCTGCGGCCGGCCGGTTTCGTGCGGGCCGGTTTCGTGCGGGTCGGCTCCGTGCGGGTCGGTCGGGGGCGGGTCGGTTCGGGGCGGCTCGGTTTCCCGCACGCCGGCCTCCTGCCGATCGCTGCCGGGCCGGTCGATCCGGTGCGGGCCGGTCGCGGGCCGGCCGTCGCGCAGGGTCGCGGAGGTCGCGCCCCGGGGCAGCACGCAGTCCTGGTCGCCCCAGGTCCAGAACCGGATGGTGTTGTGCGCCGGGTGCAGCACCACGTCCGCCCCGTCGAGCGGCTCGAACACCTCGACGGTGGCGGACCCGGCGAGCGCGTCCAGTTGCTCGTCCGGGATCACCGTGGACAGCTCGGGGCGGTCCTGCGGGCCGAGCCGGCCGGCGTCGACGGCGGCGAAGCGGAAGGTGCCGTGCCGCAGGGTGAGCGGGCGGTCCGCCGTCAGCGCGACCAAGGCCCGGGCGTTGCAGCCCTCGTGCACGGCGTAGTCGACCAGCCGGGCGTGCCGGCGCACCGACACCCGGCGGCGGGCGGTGTCGAGGTACGCCTCGGTGGCCACCGCGTCCTGCTGGTAGGAGAGCTGGTCGGCGGTGTGGGCGAGCAGCTCGACCAGGGTGACGCCGAGGTCGGGCAGGTGCCGCTCGGACCAGCCGGGCACGGTGAGGCTCATCCGGTCCAGCACCAGCCGCCGCAGGCTCTCGTAGTCGCGGGCGGTGTAGTCGATGACCGGGGCCGGCCGGACGGCGGGCGGACAGCCCTCCTCGGTGCGGCAGTCGAAGGGGGAGGGGCAGTCGGCGCCGAAGGAGAACCCGGCGCTCGCGTAGCGCGGATCGAAGCCCGGGTACGGGCGGGTGCCCGGCCGGCCGTAGGCGTCCGGTTCCACCACGGTCAACCGGTAGCGGGAGGTGTCGCCACGGCGGTCGAGGGTGACGTGCATCCGGTCGTCGAGCTCCGGGTCGTCCGCGCGCTCGATGTCGACCGCGAGGGCGCGCAGGCCGGTGATCCGCCGGCCGCCGTCGACGCGGATGTTCTGCGGGCCCAGTTCGTCCGGCGCCCGGCCGAGGAAGGTCACGCTCAGCGTGCGCCCGTCGTCGCCGGGCTCGGCGCCGTCCAGGCCCAGCAGCCGCGCCGCCCGCACATCGGCGCGCCGTGGTTCCGTCCCGCACCGGACCGTCGGGTCCCCGGATCGCCCGGTCATGCCGCCACCCCGCCCTCGAACACGTCCTGCCGCTGCGAGCCGGTCCGGCTGACGACGTACGCCAGCTCGACCCGCACCACGTTGTCCTCGCTCGTCACGTCGAGCGAGGCCACCTCGATCACATCGCCGAGCCAGCGCTGCAGCGCCGCCTGCACGGACAGCCGCAGGGTGGCCGCCAGCTCCGGGCTGTTCGGCGCGAACACCAGGTCGAGCAGCCCGCAGCCGAGGTCCGGGTGCATCACCCGCTCGCCCGGGCTGGTGAACAGCAACTGCTCGATCAGGTCGCGCACGTGGTCGTCGTACGCCGCGTCGGCGGTACGTCCTCGACGGTCGATCCGGAACGGGAACGCGAGGTCCGTCCGGGCCGGACCGGCGCCGCTCCCCGGGTACCCCGTGCCGCTCATGTGCCCACCGCCCGCTGCTGGACGACGGTCACGACCGGCGGCCCCTGCGGGATCTGCTCGGCGCTCCGGCACAGCCCGACGGCGGACCGCGGCAGCGCGGGGTAGCCGCTCACCCGGATCCGGGCGGAGGGCACCACCCAGTGCACCGTGACGCAGGGCTGCGGCTTGCCGGCCACGGTGAACGGGCAGCCGGTCACGGTGTACGGGTCGGCGGTGGCGGTGGCGGCCTGCCCGGCGACCAGCACCCGGGCCTGGACGGGGCGGGCGGTCGCCTGGGCGCCGTGCGGGCAGGTGACCGTCGCATTGACGTGCAGCAGGTGTCCGGACACGAGACTCTCCCGTCAGGTCACGCTCAGGGCGTCCTGGTTGATGGATACGGTGGCGCCGACGAGCGAGATCGAGGCGCCCTGGCCGTTGCTGATCCGGATGCCCGAGTCGTCGAGCACGATCGAGGCCCCGCTCGGCGTGCGCAGGGTGATCCCGGTGGTCGGATCGTCGGACAGCACGATCACCCGGTGGCCGGAGGTCTCCAGCACCGTGTTCGGCGCGCCCGGCGGTCCGGTCAGCGCCTCCACCGGGACCTCCGAGGCGGAGCCGTACCAGCAGCCCGTCCAGACCGGATAGCTCTGGTCGCCCTGCTCGAACTCCAGCCACACGCCCGCCCCGACCGGCGGGACGGCGTAGTGGCCCATGCCGGGACCGGCCACCGGGAAGCACGGCATCGCCCAGCCCGAGGTGACCTCGCCCAGGACGTCGGGCACCTGGGCCTGGATGCGGCCGATCCCCAGCGGGTCGGCGTTGTTCACCACCGTCCCCCGGAACTTGCCGAGGTAGCGGGTCGGTTCGGCCATGCCGGCACCTCCTGGTGGTCACGGGACGACGGTGGGTCCGAGGGCGATCAGGCCCTCGCGGGTCAGCGTGAAGTTCTGGGTGTACGAGCCGGGCTTGAGGTTGTGGGTGACGCTCTTGACGAAGTACAGGCCGTCGTAGGTGAGCCCGGCGCCGCGGACGCCGACCAGCTCGCGCGGGCGCAGCACGTGCCCGTACCGGACGACGTCGAGCTGCCCGGAGCCCGAGACGGCGTCCGCCGACTGCATCGCCTGGGCGATGATCTCGGCGACGGCCTGGCCGGTGTCCTTCTTGGCGGTGTCGGCGACGACCTTCTTCTTCAGCGCCGGCGCGGGCCTGAGCGCGAGCGGCGGGCGCAGCACGCTCACCTCCGGCACCGGCAGGACGGCGGACACCTTGGTCGCCGGGAGCTGGATGCGGGCCTCCGGCTCCTCGCGGGCGGTCCCGTCGAAGGCGAAGGTGAGCTGGTCGACGTTGGACAGCACGTCCAGGTTCACGTTCAGCGCGTGCTGCGGGACGCCGAGCCGGTTCTCCGGCCCCCAGTAGGCGCGGCTCATCCCGGGGACCGGGCCCGGGTCGAGGTAGAAGACGTACCCGTTGGCCTTCGCCAGCTCGTTGACGTAGCCGAGGTCGGTGCCCTTCTGGAAGTCGATCCGCCGGGTGGGCATCGGCGTCTGCGGCACCAGCTCGGGGATCACCAGCGGGGCGATGCCGTACTGCCCGTACTTGCCGATGATCGCGGCGACCCGGGCCGCCGGGGACATCGCCGGGAAGGGCACCCCGGCCTGCTCCTCCAGGTCCATCAGCACCGTGAGGTCCTCGCCGGTGACGGTGAGGGTGGACTGGCCGGGCTGGTTGCTGATGCCGACCTCCTGACGGATGATCACACCGTCCATCAGTACGGTCGGGGTGCCGGTGACGGTCACCATCAGCACCACCCTGATCTTCGGGTCGAAGAAGCCGCCCGGCAGCAGCGCGGTGTCGATCAGACCGTTCTTCGACAGGTCGAAGGCGAGCTGGAAGCCGCTGCGCTGGCCGGACGCGACCGTGACCTGCGCCGACAGTAGGGCGTCGGTCACCGGCTGGGGCACCGGCACCGGGAGCTGCGGGCCCATCAGCAGGCCGAGCCGGATCGACCCGACCGGCCCGTTCCCCGTGACGGCCGGGGCGTCAGGCACGGCCCACCCCCGGTACGGCGCCGGGCAGCGCGACGGTGATCCGCCGGCCCGGTGTCGCGGTCAGCTCCCGGGGATCGATCACCGGGTTGGCGTCGGCGATCCGCCACCACTGGTCGGCGCTGCCGAGGTAGCGCTGGGCGAGCAGGTCGAGGCGGTCGCCGGCGCCGACGGTGTGCTCGGCGAGCGGGGTCAGGCCGTCCGTGGGCGGCAGCAGCCGCCGGGTCAGGTACGGCACCTGCCGTCCGTCCGGTGCCGTGTACAGCGCCACCGGGACGCCGTGATAGCGGCTGGTCAGCGGGTAGGACGAGGACGCGGGCAGCGCGGCGAACGGGTCGTCGGGGGTCGACGAGGTCCTCGGAGGCGTCGGGGTCATCGCAGTCCTCCGCCCAGGCCGAGCGCGCTCAGCCGGCCGTCGGCCGCGCCGGCGACCAGCCGCTCCTGCTGCGCCAGGTGCGCGAGGTAGAGCTCGGCCCCGCGGTGGCCGGTCGGCAGGTCGCTGACGGTCAGCACGCGCAGGCCGATGGCGACGGTGGCCCTGATCGGGTTCAGATCGATGTCGAACGCCTCCTCGGTGATGGTGAGTTCGGTCAGCCGCACCGGCAGGATCCGCTTGCCGCCCCAGGTGAACAGGGTGAGCGGGGCCTCGATCGGGGTGATCTCCAGGGTGCCGACCGCCGCGAGCGCCTGGTTGCTCCGCAGCCGCGCACTGGGCGGCTGAACCAGCAGCTCCAGCGTGGCCAACTGCGGATGGATGCCGTTCGGGGCCGGTACGTCCAGCTGGTCGGTCGCGTCCAGCTCCGCGGTGAACTTCCAGGTCTCCACGGCCGGTCCCTTGAGCCGCAGGGCCTCCGTCCGGTCCCCGCTGCCGTCGGCGCCCCCCACCTGCGGGGCCAGCGAGCGCTCCAGACTGTCCGGGTTGAACTGCAGCACGACGATCCGCTGCGGTGTGCCGCGCTGCGGATCGACGATGACCAGCCCCGACCGCACGGGCCTGGGGGCGTCCGTGTAGGGCATCAGGAATCGCCTTCCGTCCGGGCCAGCCCCTCCAGCAGGACCCTCGCGTTGTGCCGGACGTGGTCCACCGGGTCCGTCCGGCTCAGCTCCTTCACCAGCGCCACCAGGCCGGGCCAGGGGAGGTACCCGGTCGCGACCACCACCGCCTGGCGGATCCCCGGATCGCCGTCCCGGGCGGCGGCGGCGAACGCCTCGACCAGCGACCGGTCCTCCGGGCCCTCGGCGGTCAGTGCGGCGGCGTAGAGCGCGACCAGCCGGTCGTTGCGGTCGGTCCCCTCGGTCTGCTCGTTCCGGTCGGACGCCTCGCGCAGCGCGCTCAGGGCCTCGTCGAGCGTCCACACCCGGCAGCGCGGCCGCAGCTCCGCCTCCGCCCCCGCCGCGCCGTCGCCCCGGATCGTGACGTACCGCATGCCGGTGATCCGGTCGTCGACGTAGTGCACCTCGGCGCCGCCGTCCGGGGTGAGCCAGCTGTCGACGACGGCGCCGTCCTCCTGCCGTCCGAGGTCGAGGAGGTCCCAGAAGAGGTCCCAGACGACCAGCTTGAAGTCGTGCTCGCCGAACTCGGGCCTGAGGACCAGGCGGGTGAACGATCGGGTCATGGGGTCTTCCTCTTATCTCAGGCCGTAGAACTGACGCAGGAACTGGCGGACGAGGGCCTCGCCCTTCTTGACGGTCTCGGCCTCCGTCGCGGCCAGGATCCCCCGGCCACCGGTGCGGGCCTTCGCCCAGGCCTCCCCGAGCTCCACCTCGCGGAGCCGCAGCTCGGCGCGTTCGGCCACCGAGCTCTTCAGGTACGTCCGCTGGCCCGCCTCCTCCTGTTCGAGACCGGCCGCCGCAGCCGCGGCGCCCTCCATCGACATCGGGAACAGCCCCCGGTTGCCCAGGCGTTTGCCCTCGTGCCCGGCGAACGCCTGGTCCCGGTCGAAGCCGCCGGCCCCCGGCCCGCGGGCCAGCAGATCGGTCGTCATGGCCGCGAAGCCGAGGTTGGCGGGATTCCGGACGGACTCCCGGACGAACAGCAGCCAGTGCGCGTTGCGGACCAGCTCCTGCTGCTCCGGCGTGAACGACGGGGGCAGTCGCTTGTTGGTGCTGTACGCCCGCAGCGCCATGGCGAAGTTCATGTCGGTCAGACCGACGCGGGTCAGATCGGTCGGGATCTCGGGGTACTTGCCGACCCCCCTGGTGATCTGGTTGAAGGCGCCCGCCCACTGCTGTTCGCTGACCGGTCCGCCCTCCGGGCCGACCAGGTAGCGGTCCACCTTTCCCCAGCGGAGCCTGTACGGCGGGAGGGTGAGCGGACCGCCCTGCGCGGCCGAGAGTTCGAGGTCCGTGCCGCGGTTGCGCAGGTACCGGACGACGCCGGGAATGTCCTTCCGCCCCTGCGTCCGCAGCTCCTGGTCCCCGGCGGCCGCCCCGGCCCGGTACTTGAGGATCCGCATGTGCGTCGCGACCGCGATCACGTCGGCCCGTTCCAGGAGGCCCTGGGCCTGCTTGCGGATGATCGCGCGGACCTCCTCCGCCGTCAGCTCGAAGCCGCCCCCGACCGCTTCCTTGGGGTTGAGCAGCGCCTCGACGGTGAAGGCCGGACTGCCCACCTCGGACAGCCCGGTCAGCCGGTACCAGGCCCGCATCCCGGCCAGGACCGACCCGAGCACCGGCTGCGGGACGCCCCGGGCCAGCAGGCGTTGGATCCGCGGACGGATGCGGGCGACGATCAGGTCCAGGCGCTGCTGCTTCGCCTGGGGCGAGTTCTCGCGAGCGCGGCGCTCGGCGCGCTGCTGCCGGCGCCTGCTCTGCCAGTCGCGCAGCCGGTCGCGCTGCTTGCGGTAGCCGTCGCGGATCCGGTGGGCGCCGTTGGTGAGGGCGCGGCCCAGCCGGCTGCCGAGGAGCTTGCGGCCGAGGGCGCGAGCGGCGCCGCGGACACGGGTGAGGGCGGCCCGGACCGTCCGGCGGGAGGCGTCCAGCGCGCGGCCGACCGCCGAGCCGGGGCGGCGGGGCGCGGCGGACCGCGGACGGGCGGTCTCGCGGCGCGGGCGTCCGGTGGCCGGGGCGGGGTGTTGCGCGCGTCGGTCGACATGCGGGGCGGGGTGGGCCCGGTCGGGCAGCGGCCGGGCCGCGCGGGCGGGGGCGGGGCGGCGGCGCAGCGAGCGGGTGGCCCGGCGCAGCGTCTCCCGGGCCCGGTTGACGGCGCGTCCGGCCGCTCGGCGGGCGCCCCGGCCGGCCCTGGCCAGACCCTTCAGGATCCGCTGGGCGATCCCCCTGAGCCGGGTGCCGACCGCCTTGCCGGCTCCCTTGAGCTTGCCGAGCAGGAAGTTGGAGATGAAGTCCAGCAGCGCGACCACGCCCGAGGCGACGGCGTCGGCGAACAGGCAGGCGGCCGATCCGGACCTGACCGCCTTGAGGAAGGCGACGAACCTCCCGATCGCGGCGACGATCCTGCTGACGGTGTTCCACGCCGCGACCAGACCCTGGATGATCGCCATGACCGCACCCGCGGCCGGCACGATCAGCGACACCAGCTTCTCGATGACGATCGAGACGATCATCCCGGGCAGCGCGGCCACGATCGCCTGCCAGGCCATCCGGCCGATCCGGGCCATCGAGACACAGCCCTTGACCAGGACGTTGACCAGGGTGGAGGTCAGACCGACGACCGACTCCACCTTCTCGTCGAACCACTGCTTCACCGCCCGCTTGATCGCCCCCCACAGGTGCAGCCGGATGCCGTCGACCGCGGCGGTGCCGAGCTTGCGCAGCCACCCGCCCGGGTCGGCGGCGACGTCGCCGATCAGGACGGCGAACTCGCCGAACACCGCGATCGCCTTCCGCACGAAGTCGATCGCGTCCAGCACGGTCCTGCGGACCGCCTCGATCGCGGCCTTCAGCCCGGCCTCCAGCGTGTCCAGCAGCGCGTTCAGCCCGGCCGCCAGCGTGTCGAGCAGGCCGTCGACGGCGTTCCTGAGCCTGTCCGCCCACGCGTTGACCTTGGCGACGGCCCGGTCTCGCCACTCCTCGATCTTCCGGCGGAACCGGTCCCGCAGGTCCGGAAAGGCCGCCAACAGGACGTCGCAGATCGCGATCAGCGCGTCCGCGAGCTTGTCGATCAGGTCGACCACGAACTTCCGCGCCTGGTCGATCGCCCAGTGGGCGAACGTGCGGAAGCCGTCGATGATGTCGTTGATCAGACCGCGGAAGTAGTCGAAGACCCTGGTCACCGCCTGGACCAGCGCGTCGAAGGCCGCCTTGACCTTGGACTTGACCCAGCCCCACCAGCCCTCGGACTCCTCCTTCTTGCGCTCCTTCTCCTGCCGCGCCTTCTCCTCGGCCTCCTTCCGCTTGTCCTGGATCTTCCGGTTGTCCTGCTGCTGACGGTCCCGGACGTCCTTGTCGGCCTGGGCGCGCCTGCCCTCGATCCGGCCGGTCCGGTCCCGGTGCTCCGCGTCGGCGTCCCGGTCCGCTCCGGCGACCTTCCGGTCCTGCTCGGTGCGCCACTGCTCGCGCTCGGCGGTGACCTTCTCCGCGGCGTCGCCCCGCTCGCCGGCCTGCGCCCGGGCGTTGTCGGCCACCTCCTGGTCGATCTCGGCCTGGTTCCGCCGGCGCGCCTCGGCCTCGCCCTGCTTCTGCCGGGCCTGTTCGGAGCCCAGCCGGCTCCGGCCCTGGCCGACCGCGGCCTCGATCTGCGGGCCGCGCTCCTGCCGGGTCACCAGGCCGATGCCCGGGCCGGCGTCGACGGCTCCGCCGGTGCGGGCGCCTCCGCGCGTTCGGCCGGCACCCGGCACCGAGGCGGTGAGGGTCTCCTTCGGCACGTCCGGGTAGATCCGGTCCTCGCCCATCGGCTTGGCGGCGTCCTCCCGGCCGACACCGAGGATCCTGGCGGAACCGTCCTTCAGCTTCGCCGTCTGCAGATCGGTCCGCACAGGGTCGCTCTCGCCGGACAGTTCGACCTGCGGCGCCGGGCCGACCGTGGTGTTCAGCGCCGGGTCGGTCGAGGGCACGCCGTCGACCGCGCCCTGAACCTGCTGCACCTCCTGCGGGGACACCTGGCCGCCCGCGTCGTCGGTGACATGGGGCGGGGCGACCCGCTCGGCGGGGTTCGGGCCCTCGACCCGCTTCCGTTCGGCCTCCTGCCGGGCGCGCTCGGTGTCCGGCGGGCCGACCCGCTCCAGCCGCTCCGTCACCGCCTCCGCGGGCGGCGCGGCCTCGGGCGTGCCGGACTGGGTCCGCGGGGCTCCCGACGGCCGCTGGACGGCGGGCGGGTCCGCCTGCAGCCGGGCGTGCTGCTCACCGACCGTGCGGTCCACCGAGCCGTCCACGCCGTCCAGCGCGGTGGCCATCCGATCGGGCGGCAGGCTCGCGGCGGTGGCGAGCGCGCTCTGCGGGTCCTGGGCGGAGACGTCGGGCGGGGCCGGTGCCTCCTCCTGCTTGGCCGGGGCCGCGGCGCCGGCCGTGCCGCCCCCGGCCGCGCAGCCGCCGGCTCCCGCGCCGGTGGTGTCGGGCTCCGCCTCGGTGGTCGGCTGCTGCGGGCCCGCGCAGGCGCCGCCGCCGGACTCCAGGGAGGCGTCCGGGGCCGGACCGGCGGCGAGGTCGGCCGGGGGGTCGGTCTGCTCGGCCGCCGGACCGGGGGCCGTAGGCGGCGCGGTGTCGGGTGCTGCCTCGGGTGCGCGGTCCGGGGCGTCGGCGGTTCCGGTCGGGCCCTCGCCGCCGACCGGACCGGCCGCGGTGGGGGCGGCGGGAGCGGCGGTGCGCTGCGGGGCGCCCGGCTCGGGCTCGCGCGGCTCCTCGGTTTCCGGCCGCCGGTCCTGCCGCTGTTCCGGCCGCTGTTCCTGCCCCGGCTCGGGTTGCTCCCGCTGCTCAGGGGCGGCGGGCTCGGCGGCCGGGCCCTCGTCCGGGCCCCCGTCCGACGCGGGATCGGGGCCGACCTCCTGCGCGACCGGCCGTTCCGGCTGGAGGTCGCGATCACCCCGGTCCTCGGCCTCGGCCTGCGCGGGCTCCTCGTCGGTCTCCGGCCGGCTGCCACGCTCGTCCTGGACCTCCTCGGCCCTGGTCGCGGGGGGCTCCGGGAACGACGGGGCTTCGTCGTCGACGGCCGCCATGCCGTCGGCCGACGGCGGGATCCGATCGAGGGTCGGGACGGTGGACAGATCGAGGTCCGAGGAGGGCAGGAAGTCCCCGGGCCGCAGCTCCGGCCCGTCGGCGGCCGACGGTGCCCGGCCGCCCTGCTCCTCGCCGGGGGCGACCTGGACCTCGGCGTCCGCGCCGGGCTCCATGCCCAGCGGCCGCTCCTCGTCCCGGACCTCCTCCTGCGGGCGGTCGCCCGCCAGCAGCCCGTGCCGGACGAGCGGACTGTCCGGGGCCTGCACGATCGCGTCCAGGCGCTCGGGCCGGACGGGCGCCGGCTGCGGCGGCGGCACGGCGGCGGGCTCGCGCGGCGTGGTACCCGCCGAGGGCTGGGTGGCGGCGTCCGGCTGCGCGGCTTCGGGCGGCTCGGTGACGGGGAGGGCCTGCGGCGGGGGGGACTCCTCCGCCGGGGCGGGCGCCGGCGGTGCCGCTGCCGGTGTCGCTTCGGGTGCTGCCTCCGGTGCTGCTTCGGGGGCGGCCGTGGGTTGCTCCGCCGGCTGAGCGTTCGGCGGGGCCTGGTCGGCCCCGCCCTCCAGGGGTGGTGCCGACTGCTCGCCCTGCTGCTCCGGCGGTCGGTCCTCCCCCTGCTCCTGCCCGGGTTCGGCGGTCGGCTCGGTCGCCTCGGTCGTCTCGCTGGTCGGCTCGGTGGCCTCGGTGACCGGCGCGGGCGTCTGCGCGCCGTCCACCTCGGCCGGGCGGTGCTCGGCGGCCTCGACCAGCTCCAGCACCCGGGTGTAGTCGGAGGAGGGCATCCGGTCCGCCAGCCGGTCGAGTACCGAGGCCTGCAACTCGGGTGCGAAGCGCGCGAGTTGCAGCCTGACCCGGCCGGAGGAGTCGGTCGGGTCGCCGCGCAGCGAGCGCAGGATGCCGGCCGCCAGCCGGTCGACGAGGGTCGCCGGATCGAGCCGCTCGGTGCGGAACCGGTCGGCGTCGACGGTCGCGTAGCGGAGCCAGCCCGGCGTGGCGCCCGGTGTGGCACCCGGCGTGGCCGCCGTCGGCCGGTCGTCGCGCGCGCCGTGCTCCGCCTCCCGTTCGATCGGGTCCTGCGGCAGACTGACCGCGCCCAGGTCGCGGCCGGCCCGCAGCGCGCCGAGCGGGTTCGGGGCCTGGACGGTGTGCAGCAGCTCATGGGTGAGCAGCCGTCGGCCGTCCTCGGCGGCCGGCCGGTACTTGCCCTCGCCGAAGAAGAGGTCCTGGCCGACGGCGACGGCGTCCGCGCCGAGCAGTTCGGTCAGCGCGGCGGAGTCCCGGTCGGTGTGCACCCGGACCCGGCTGAGGTCGTGTCCGAGCCGCGCCTCCAGTTCCCGGCGCAGGCCCGGGTCGAGCGGCTGGCCGGCGCCGGAGACGATCTCCTTCGGCTCCGGCGTCCGGGAGTTCGGCGTCCGCGTCCGCTTCCGCTCCGTTCCGCGCTCGGAGTTCTTCGAGGTGGCGGCGGTGGCTGCCGTCGCGGCGGGTCGTGTCATGGCCGCCCCCGTCCCATGGGCCGGCCGCCGCCCGACAGTCCGCTGTGCACGGCACGGGCGAGCGCCTCGCCGAGCCGTCGCGCGCAGACGCCCGCGGGCAGCGGCGGCAGCCCGGCGAGCCGGTCCAGCGCGCGGTCACCGCCGGCCGCGAGCGGCACGCCGCGGGCTGCGACCAGACGGGCCAGTTCGCTCCGGAACGCCGTCGTCAGCCGGTCGTGGTCGATTCCCGCGAAGCCGTCCAGGACCAGCTCGCCGATCTCGACCTCGATCCGTCCGGCGGTCCCGCGCCCGGTGCTGTCGCGCCCAGTGTTGTCACGTCGGGCGCTGTCACGTCCGGCACTTCCGCGCCCGGTGCCGCGCTCCCGTCGCCCCTCGGTCAGATCCATCCGCCGACCTCCGAGGGCGTCAACGGGCGCTCCAGCTTCAGGTACTCGGTGCGCGCGGCGGCCAGCAGGTGCCGCATCTGGAGCGGACAGTCCTCGTCGGCGGCCTGGAAGGCGGCGGACAGCGCGATGTTGCGGATGGAACCGCCGGTCACGGTGAGCTGGGCGAGCAGCTCAGGGTCCACGCCCTGGCTGGGGGTCCGCGGGGGGATGACCCGCCGCCAGATCTCGGCGCGCTCCGGCACCCCGGGGAACGGGAAGTCGACCACGAACCTGATCCGTCTCATGAACGCCGGGTCCAGCGCCTTCTTCATGTTGGTGGTGAGCACCGCCAGGCCCCGGTAGGCCTCCATCCGCATCAGCAGGTAGCTGACCTCCAGGTTGGCGTAGCGGTCATGGCTGTCCCTGACCTCGCTGCGCTTGCCGAACAGCGCGTCGGCCTCGTCGAACAGCAGCAGCGCGCCGCCGCGTTCGGCCGCGTCGAAGACCCGTCGGAGGTTCTTCTCGGTCTCGCCGATGTACTTGCTGACGACCTGGGAGAGGTCGATGACGAACAGGTCCACCCCGAGCTGCCCGGCCACCACCTCGGCCGCCAGCGTCTTTCCGGTGCCCGACCCGCCGGCGAACAGCGCGGTGACGCCGAGGCCGTGGCGCAGCACCGCTTCGAAGCCCCACTCCTGGTAGACCGTGCCGCGTCGGCGGACATGGGCGACGATCTCGCGCAGTGTCGCGCGCCGGCACTCCTCCAGTACCAGGTCCTCCCAGCCGGCGTGCGGCTCGACCCGTCGGCCCAGCCCGTCGAGGGACATCCGGGCTTCCACCAGTCCGGCGTGCCACGCCAGCGGGCTGATGTCCCGGCCGCTGCCGGCCGCCCGCCGGGCCGTCGCCGCGGCGGAGCGGATCACATGGCCGGGCAGTGAGAACTGGGCGGCCAACGATCGGAGTTCGCCCTCGGTGATCCCCGGCGCGCCGTCCAGGGCGGTGGTCCAGATCGCCAGCTGGTCCTCGGGGCCGAGCGGGGGCACGGTCAGCCGGGGACGGTCGGAGGCCCCGGCGGACGGGGGCTCGTCGCCGGACACGACCAGCGGAACGGTGAGGCCCGCGAGGAAGGACTCCACGCCGTTCGGGCTGTGCGGGCGTTCCCGGCCCGGCTCCGCACCCTCCACCAGCAGGGCGGCCGGGATCAGGATCGCCTCCCGCTGCCACAGTCGGGCGAGTCGCTCGCGTTCGGCGGGCTCGGTGGGCAGGTCCTCGCGGTGCGCGGCGTAGAGGCCGAGCCCGGCGCGGTGGGCCGCCGCCGCCGCGATCTCCCAGCGGGTGCGGCGGTCGGCGCCGGTCAGTTCGCCGTGCGGCGGTCCGTGCGGCCCGTCCGGCCCGGCCGCGGTCCACGTCCGCGCCAGTTCGGCGGCGCACCGGTCGTGCGGGCCGGGCAGTTGGCCGGGCGGGCCGACCCGGGTGAGCAGTCCGTGCAACCGCACGTCCAGGTAGGGCACACCGACCAGGAAGTGCAGCACCCGCTCGTCGATCCGCAGCCGGGAGGTGGTGAGCGCCGTCTCGTCCTCCGGCTCGGCCAGCCGGAAGCGGCGCAGCGGGCCGACCGGGGTGAGCGCGCTCCAGTGCGGTCGGTCCAGGGCGGCCAGGGCGAGCGAGAAGGTCGGGTACGCGCGCCCGGGGTCGCCGCTCGCCGCGGCGCACCGGGCGGCGGCGGTGGGGTCGATCGCGGGGGCGGCGGCCAGGACGAGGAGGTCGCGTTCGAACGGGGTGAGGCCGAAGGAGGCGGTGAGCGCGTCCAGGGCCGTGATGGGCGGTGGCTGCCCGCCGCGGTGGCCGTCGGCCGCCCCGGCCGCACCGGTGGCCCTCGCCGCTCCGCCCGCCCTGTCTGCCCCGGCCGTACCGCTCGGCCGCCGGCCGGTGCTGCCCGCCGCGTGCGCGTCGACCCGTTCCAGCACGGCCGCGACCGCGGCCGACAGCGACCGCCGGTGCGGCTCGTCCGCCGGGCCGTCGTGGCCCTGTCCTCGGCGCGTGCTCATCGTGTCCCCCCGTCCCCCGGTCAGTGCGTCAGATCCACGACGGGTCCGGTGAAGGACCCGTCCCCGTCCACCGTCAATTCGCTGGGCACGCCGTCCACCTGCACCCGGGCCAGGTACACCGTGGGGCGGAGGCCGGTGACCGGCACCCGGACCTCGAACGGGTCGGTGCGCGGCCCCGGCGGCGCGGGCGCGCGGAACTGGTGGCTCGCCCCGGCCCGCCCGGCGGGTGGGTGCAGCTCGTCCAGCAGCAGCAGGACGTGCTGGTCGTCCCGGAGCGGCAGGTCCAGCCGGACGTCCAGCCGGGCCGAGACCCCGGCCGGTCCGCCGACGCGGTCCGCCGTGCCGATCGGCGCCAGGATCCGCGGCTGCCGGGCGAAGGTCTGCGCGTTGGACTCCACGGCGAGGTGCTCGGTGGCGGGCCGGCCGTCCAGCGCCAGCCCGTGCAGCACCTGCACCTGGTGGACGCCGGGCGGCAGGCCGTCCGGGACGGCCAGCACCAGCCGGTCGTCCCGGACGGCGCCCGGGTCGACCGTCACCCGTCGCTCGCCCAGCCGGACCACCACCAGGTCCGCGCGCAGGCCGGAGCCGTCCACCACCAGCTCCCGGTCCTTGGTCACCGGTCCCTCCTCAGGAGTGCCCCGGGACCCGGCCGGCCGGGAGAGCACCCGCTCGACGACCGGCCCGCGGGACGGCACGGCCCGCACGGTACGGCGCAGCACGGGCTTGCCGGCCACCGGATCGGTCCTGCCCTCCACCAGGACGGCGGTGGCCTGGTAGGCGACGGACAGTGCGAACGGCGTCTGGAACAGCGCGGTCCACAGCTTGGACAGCTCGTCGACGTCCATCGACGCGGCCGTGAAGCGCACCCGCTGCGGCGAAGCGGCCAGGTCCGCTCCCACCAGGTACGGCTGGGCGGCCGCCTCGTCGATCAACTGCCGGGACAGCACCGGCTGTTCGGTCAGCGCCCGGACCACGCAGCCGAGCAGCCGCTGGCCGACCAGCTGGGACTCCTCGCCGTAGCAGCTGATCAGGTAGTGCAGGTCGAGGGCGGCGGTCGGCCGGGTCAGCAGGGTGCCGTCCGTCGTGCGGGTGGGGGCGTCGAGGTTGCGCAGTGAGGCGTTGGGCGTGACCTGGTAGAGGAAGACAGTGATGGCCGGGTCGGTCGGCGGCTCGCTCGGCGGTTTGCGGGTGCCGACCTCGACCGCGAACGGGATGTCAGGCGAGAGCGCGCGGATGATGAGCAGCCGCAGCGCCTCGCTCACGGTGGCGATGGCGAGGTGGTTGCTCATGGGCCCGCCCGCTCGGTCATGAGGGCTCCCGGGTGAGGTAGGTGTCCAGGCCGAGGGCCGGGGCCGGGCGGGCCGTGGCCGGCTTGCGCGGTGCGGCCTGGGCGCGTTCGGCGGCCCTGACCTCGACCCGCCCGATCCGCACCCGCACCACCCGTTCGACCGGCCGCGGCCGAGGGCGGGCCCCGGCTCCGTTCCCGGACGCGTGTCCCGGGGCGGCGACCGCGGCGGCCCGCCGTCCGGACGCCGGCGCGACGGCGGGCCGTCCGGGTGCGGGCGGCGCCCCGGCCGGCGGCTCGGCCGCGACTGCGCGGTGCGGTGCGGCGACGGGCACCGCGGTGACCGCTGCCGGGGCCGCCGGGCGGGCGGCCTCCGCGCGTGGCGGTGGCCCGTCGGCCCGCGCGGTGGCGGGGGCGATCGGCGGCGCGAGCAGCAGCGGTGTGCGCGGCAGCGGAAGGGCGGGCGCGGCGGCCGGGCGGTCGGCGCCGACCGCTGCCGTGGGCGTTTCCCCGACCGGCGTCGGACGCGGTGTCGCGGACCGGGGGAGCGGCGCGGGGGCGGGCCGGCCGTCCGGCAGGCCCGGGGCGACCGGCTCCCCGTCCGCGCCCGGCAGCGCCGGTCCGAGCGTCTCGATCCGTTCGTAAGGCCCCAGCAGGCGCGGCCGTACCCGCACGCCGGCTCCGGCCCCGGCTCCAGCCTCGGCCCCGGCGTGGTCCCGGCCCGGGGCGCCCTTGGCCACCAGGCGGTCGAAGTGGTCAGGCATCTGCACACAGCTCCAGGTAGTAGCGGCGCCGCAGCGGGCTGAGCGCGAGGATCTCCGGCTCGCTCCAGCCGTAGGCGGTGGCCAGCAGATGGACGTCGAGCAGGGTGGCCCGGGCCCAGTCGTCCAGCTCCTCCCAGAGGTAGGAGGCGATGTCCAGCTCGGCGAGGGTCTGCCGCCCGCACTCGGGGCAGCCGAGGTTCAGCCGCACGTCCGCGCAGGGGTCGGCGGCGGCAGCGGCCTCGGCCATCCGCCGCTGCACCGGCTCGGGGAGCTGCCGCGCCGCCACCGGCTCCCCGCCGTGCTCGGCGGTCAGCACGCACCGCTCCAGCAGCACGGCCCTGGCCCGGCCGGCCGGGGCCTGCTCGGCGGCGGCCAGGTCGGCGGGGGTGGCCGGCCGGAAGCCGACCCGCCAGCCGTCCAGCTCCACCCGCAGCGGCCCGGGCGCCGGCCGCGCGGCACCGGCCACCCATCCGGCGTCGAAGGTGAACTCCATCTCCTCCGAGCAGCCCGGGCAGCCGAGCCGCATGGTGAGCTGGTCGCCGAACAGCTCGGTGCGCAGTCCGAACAGTTCGGCGTCCCGCTCGCCGAGCGGTACGGCCAGCAGTTCCTCCGCCCCGGCGCCGGGCCGGGCGACGGTGTGCAGCAGCAGGGCCCGCCCGGTGCGGCCGACCGTCTGCCCGGCCTCCCAGGCGGCCAACAGGGCCGCCTGCCCGATGAGTTCCATGAGCCGGACCGCCGCTCAGGCCGGTTGCTGGAACGACGGCTCTTCCGGTTCGGGCGTCTCCTCGTCCCGCTCCCAGCCCTCCACCTCCAGCTTGAGGCTCTGGATCGCCACCGCGTTGGCGTTGGCGTCGAGTTCGCCGAGCACCTGGTACTCGCTCGGCCAGGCGCGGTACAGCTTGTGGGCGACCGCCACCTGACCGGCCTCGTTGAGCACCTGGATCACCAGGTCCTTGCGGAAGTCCCGCAGCGAGACCTCCGCCCCGCGGCCCGCGCCGACCATCCAGACCTTGTTGGCCCAGCGGTCGAACTCCGGGTCGTGGGTGACACCGCGTTCCAGGGTGACCGCCTCGAAGTCGGTGCGGCCCGGCGACTTCCGCGGCGCGCTCGAATCGCCCCCGCTGCGGTGCTTCACCACCTCGGTGGTGCGCTTGAGCGGACTGACCTTGCTGATGCCGGCGACGATCCGGCCGTCCCACACGACCAGGAATTTGAAGTTCTTGTACGGATCGAAGCGATGCGGATTGACGGTGAACTCGACCATGGAGATCCTAAACCTCGAACTGTCCGGCGAGCTGCTCGATCTTGACGATCACGAATTCCGCGGGTTTGAGCGGCGCGAATCCGACCACGACGTTCACCACACCGCGATTGATGTCGTCCTGCGTGGTGGTGTCCCGGTCGCACTTGACGAAATAGGCCGAGCGCGCGGACGTGCCCTGGAACGCGCCCTGCTGGAACAGCGAGTGCAGGAACGCGCCCACGTTCAGCCGGATCTGGGCCCACAGCCGCTCGTCGTTGGGTTCGAACACCACCCACTTGGTGCCCCGGTAGAGGCTCTCCTCCAGCATCAGCGCGAGGCGCCGCACCGGGACGTACTTCCACTGCGAGCCGAGCACGTCGGCCCCGGCCATCGTCCGGGCGCCCCACGCCACCGGGCCCACCACCGGGAAGGTCCGCAGGCAGTTCACCGCGAGCGGGTTCAGCAGGCCGTTCTCCCGGTCGGTGAGCGGGACGGTCAGCGCGCGCACCCCGGGCAGACCGGCCTCGGTGCCCGCCGGGGCCTTCCACACTCCCCGCTGGCCGTCGGTGCGCGCCATCACACCGGCGATGGTGCCCGAGGGCGGGAAGGCGCGCAGCCGGCCGGTGAGCGGATCGACCAGCTCCAGGTGCGGGAAGTACAGCGCCGCGTGGTCGCTGCGCACCGAGTCGAAGGCGGACAGCCCGGCCCGGGCGGCGTCCAGCGTCGTCCACGCCTGCGGGGAGTCGACGATCAGGAACATCCGCTTCTCCACGCAGAGCGCCTGGGCGGCCGAGACGACCGTGACCGCGTCGTCCACGTCGGCGTACCCGGCGAGTTCCGGCAGTACCAGCAGGTTGACGTCCTGGACGTCGCGCAGGGCCTGGATGCCGGTCTTGGCGGCCTCGCTGCCGATCAGGTCGGTCAGGCCGGGGGGTGCGCCGTCCAGCCCGCCGGTGAGGGCGAGGACCGGCGGGCTGACCGAGCCCTCCAGCCCCAGGTTGTTGGCGGCCTCGCCGAGGAAGCGGACCACGTCGGCCGGGTCGGTGGAGCCGGCGACGACCTGGAGCCGCCGGCCGAACACGCTCACCCGGGTGCCCGCGAAGGCCCGCCGGCCCGGGGCGTCGGGCAGGGCGCGAAGCTTGCGCTCCAGCAGCAGGGCGAGTTCGGTGACGCTGGTGGGTGCGGGGCCGTCCGCGGCCGGGTCGTGGATGGTGACGGTGCGCGAGACGTCGCCGATCTTGACCTGGATCGGGTGGGTGAGGTCCGGCAGGGTGGCCGCGAAGGGCTTGGAGACGGTGCCCACCGGGTCCGGCCGGCTCTCCGCCAGGACCTTGACCCGGACGACCGCCGAGCCGTCGTTCACCACCGTCTCGGCGAACCGGGGGTCGGCGGCCCGGACCGACAGGTCCGCGAAGGACTCCTGGACGGCGCCGGAGGTGTCCAGGACCTGGAGGTTGAAGGTGTCGGCCGGGGTCGGCGTCCGGTAGTCCACGGCGACCCGCAGCGCCGCGCCCCAGGCGCCCGGTTCGACGGCCGTGACCTCCAGGGCCGGGGTGGCGGTGGAGGTCTGCGTCGAGCCGAGCGTGACGCCCGCCGCGCCGCCGGTGCCGGCCGCCGCGACCCGCACCACGACCCCGATCGAGCCGCCGTTGAGGAAGAACTGCTGGACGGCGTAGCTGACCGGGCTCTGGCTCGCGAGCCCGCCGAAACGGCGCTCGAAGTCCGCGAAGCTCGTGACGGTGACGGGCTGGTCGAGCGGGCCGCGCCGGGTGGCCCCGACGAAGGCGGTCACCGAGGTGCTCACCGCGGCAATGGTGCGGACGCCACTGGGAAGCTCTTCGATGTAGACGCCGGGGTAGGTCGGTGTCGTCGGCAATTCCCCCTCCGTTCCCTTCGTGCATCAAGAGGCTCGGGGAAAATGGCGCCCCGGGCGTTCCTGGTGCGTTGACGGCAGGCCCAGTTTCATAGGGGGCGGGCTATTCGTCAAGGCTTTTATGGGGGAGGGTAATTGTATTACTTTGCTTATTATCTGGGATTGTGGAATTGCCTGCTCCGCAAATCCTCGGCCGGGCCGCCCGCGCCGGGCACATGCGCCCTTCGCTCCGGCGCACTTGCCGTTGTCGTGCGCTCGTGACCGGGTGGAGTCGTCACGGCCGTGGCCCATGCCTTAGCGTGAGGGCGCTATGGAAGACGTGACTGACACCGCCCGCTCGCCGCTTCGGAATCAGCTGCTCGACGCGGCCTACGACCTGGTGGTCGAACACGGCTGGGCCAAGCTGCGGTTGACGCACATCGCCAAGGCGGCCGAGGTCGGCCGGGCGGTGGTGCACGACCACTTCCCCTCCCTGGACGCGGTGGGGGAGGAACTCGTCGCGCGGGAGATCGAGCGCTTCCTGGGCGGCATCGTCGACGAGTTGAGCAAGCACCCGGACGACCTGCGGGAGAGCGCCGCCGAGGGGGTCGGGTTCGCCCTGCGGTTCGCGGCCGGGAACCCGCTGCTGAACGGGGCGGTCAGCAGCGCGGTCGGCGGGGACCGGGCGCTGCTGACGCCGCTCACGACGCGCTCCGAGAGCGTCTTCGACTGCACCTACGCGCTGATCGCCGGCTACGTCGACCGGGCGTGGCCGCAGGTGGCTCCGGAGCGGCGGCGGCTGATGGTCGACGCCGCCGTCCGGCTGACGATCAGTCACATCATGGCCCCCTCCGTACCGGTGCCGGTCGCCGCCCGGGACATCGCCGACATCGCGGCCTACATCGCCGGCGTGGACGGCGCGGGCGGCGCGACCGAGGCGTGAGCGGGGCCTGAGCCGGGTTCACGCGCCCGGCTCCTCCGCCGCCGCCAGCTCGGCGCACCCGCGGTCGAGGACGCGGCCGAACACGTCGGGGTCGGTCAGCGGGAGCAGGTGCGGCCCCGGGACGTGCACCAGCCGCGCCGGCGTGCCGGCACCCCGGACGCGGTCCAGGAAGCGCCGCTCCTGGAGCCGGAACAGCGGGTCGCCGAGGCCGTTGGCGAGGATCAGCGGAGTGCGGACGCGGGAGATCGTCGACAGCATGTCCGTGCGGGAGATCACGGCGATCGCCTCGCCGAACCCGCGCTCCGACAGCCCGCCCGCCATGATCGCCCGGTAGCTCTCCGCGGGCAGTCGGCGCCGCAGGGCGGCCCGGTTGAGCCGGAGCGACCACCGTTCGCCGAGCCCGCGCTGGGCCAGGGCGGCGGCCCGGTGCGGGAGCAGCAGCGGACCGTCGGTCCGGAGCGTGGCGCCGTGCGCGAACAGGCCCACCGCGCCGCCGTGTTCCGAGGCGCCGTAGGCGAGGGCGGCGAAGCCGCCGAGCGAGCTGCCGGCGACGACCGGACGGCGGCCGGTGGAGCGGGTCGCCTCGGCGACGGCGGCCGCGATCCGCTCGACCGTTCCTTCGAGGGTGAACGGGCGGTCGTCCAGGGCGCCGTGGCCCGGCAGGTCGCACGCGGTGATCCGGTACCGGTCGGCCAGCCGGCCGGCGACCGGCAGCCACATGTGCGCGGACAGCCGGATGCCGTGCACGAGCACCAGCGGGCGGCCGTCGTCGGGGCCGGCGGTCCAGAGGCCGGGCTCGCGGGTCTGACGGAACATGAGGCACCTTTCCTTCGGGGGAGTGGGGACGGGTCCGGATGCGACCGCTCCGGTCGATTCGGACGGATTGATCAAACGCTGTGCAAAGGGATTCCGGCCGGATTCGCAATTACCATCGGACACCGACGCGCCGTCAGGTCGTCGCGTCACGAGAGCGTGCGAACCGGAATTCGGGAGAGGAAGCAGCAGCGTGCAGATCGCAGAGAGCGTCGCCCTGGTCGCCGGGGGCACTTCGGGCCTGGGGCTGGCCACGGCCCGGCGGCTGGTGGCGGCCGGCGCCCGGGTGGTCATCGTCGGCCGGCCCGGTGCGCGGGGCCCGCAGGTGGCCCGTGAACTGGGCGATCGGGCGGTCTTCGCGGCGGCCGACATCACCGGCGAGGCGGAGCTGGCGGGCGCGCTGGACGTCGCCGAGGCGCTCGGCCCGCTGCGGGTGGTGGTGAATTGCGCGGGTGCGACGAATGCCGTGAAAATCGTCGGGAAAAGCGGCCCCTATCCGCTCGCGGAGTTCCAGCGGATGGTCACGGTCAATCTGGTGGGCGCGTTCAATCTGCTCCGGCTGGCCGCCGACCGGATGTCCCGGAACGCGGAATCGGACGGGGAACGCGGGGTCGTCGTCAATACCGCCTCGATCGCGGCATTCGACGGGCAGGTGGGCCAGGCCGGGTACGCCGCCGCCAAGAGCGGGCTGGTGGGCCTGACCCTGCCGGCCGCCCGGGACCTCGCGCCGCTGAAGATCCGGGTGGTCACCGTCGCGCCGGGGGTGTTCGACACCCCCATGCTCAGCGCGCTGTCCGCGGAGGCGAAGTCCTCGGTCGGCGACCAGGTCCCGCATCCCGCGCGGCTCGGCGACCCGGACGAGTTCGCGGCCCTGGCGCTGCACATCGTGGCGAACCCGATGCTCAACGGCGAGACCATCAGGATCGACGGCGCCATGCGGATGGGCCCGCGCTGAGAAGGGGGAGCCGTGCCCGGACGCTTCCGGCCGGGCACGGCTCCTCGAATCCTCCAACGGCAGCACAGACTGACGATCAGTCGGCCCAGGGCAGGGGTGGCCGGTCATCGGGACGCATCGAAGACGACCTTGCCGAACACCGCGCCGTCCGCCAGCGCCTGGAAGCCCTCCCGGGCCCGGCTCAGCGGCAGCACCCGGTCGACCACCGGGGCCAGCCGGTGCGCGGTGCAGAACGCGGCCAGTTCCACCAGTTCCTCGCGGGTGCCCAGGGTGGAGCCGACGATCGTCAGCTGCCGGAAGAAGACGTGCGCCAGATCGGCGGGCGGCATCGCCCCGGTCGTCGCGCCGCTGACCACCACCCGGCCGCCGGGGCGCACGCTGCGCAGCGAGTGGGCCCAGGTGGCCTCGCCCACCGTCTCCATCACCGCGTCGACCCGGTCGGGCAGGCGGGCTCCGGCCGCGAAGGCGCCCTCGGCGCCGAGCCGCAGCGCGCGCTCACGGCGTTCCTCGCTCCGCCCGGTCACCCACATCCGGTAGCCGGCGGCGGAGCCGAGCGCGATCAGCGCCGTCGACACCCCGCCGCCGGCACCCTGCACCAGCACCGTCCCGCCCGGCCGGACCCCGGACCGCTTGAAGAGCATCCGGTACGCGGTCAGCCAGGCACCGGGAAGGCAGGCGGCCTCCTCGAACGACAGGCCCGCCGGCTTGGGGACGAGATTGCGGCGCGGTACGGCCACCCGCTCGGCGAAGGTGCCGTCGTGCTCGTCGCCGAGCAGGGTCCGGGCCGGGTCGAGCGTCTCGTCCCCGTGGCCGGCGGCGGGGTCGCCGACCACCGGGTGGATGATCACCTCGTTGCCGTCCTCGTCGACGCCGGCCGCGTCGGACCCCAGGACGACGGGCAGTTGCCGGGCACCCGGGCCCACGCCGCGCAGCGTCCACAGGTCGTGCTGGTTGAGCGAGGCGGCGCGGACCGTGACGGTCGTCCAGTCGCCCTCCGCCCGGGGCGCCGGCCAGTCGCCGACGTGCAGTCCGGCCAGCGGGTCGGCCCGGTCGGCGCTCTTGGCGACCACCGCGAGCACGTTACGCCTCACCGAACGGGTCGAAGTGCCGGAAGCAGGCCGAGCCCCAGAGGAAGCCCGCGCCGATCGCGGACATGATCAGCAGGTCGCCGTGGCGCGCCCGGTTCTCGATGGTCTCGTGCAGCACGGTGAACACGCTGGCGGCGGCGGTGTTGCCGAACCGCTGGACGGTGGTCGGCACCCGGTCGGCGGAGACCCCGAGGGCCTTGGCGGCTTCGTTGATGATGTTGAGGTTGGCCTGGTGCAGCAGGATGTGCTGGACCTCGTCCAGCTCGACCCCGGCGTGGAGGGCGGTGCGGCGGATGCTCTCCGGGAGCTTCTCGGTGGCCATGTTCCACACGGCCTTGCCGTTCATCTTGAGGTACTGGGAGCGCGCCTCGACGGTCTCCGGGCTGGTGGGCAGCCGCGAGCCGCCGGCGGTGATCTCCACCTCGTAGGACAGCTCGCCGTCGGTGTCCCAGCCCAGCAGGCCGAACCCGGCCGGTGTGCGGCCGAGCAGGGCGGCGCCCGCGGCGTCGCCGAGGAAGACCCGGGTGGTGCGCTCCTGCGGGTCGGTGCCGCGCGAGCCGGCGTCGGCGCCGATGACCAGGACGTACCGGTAGTTGGTGTTCTGCAGCAGGTGCGCGGCGGTGAGCAGGGCGTAGATGCCGCCGGAGCAGGCCGACTGGGTGAGGTCGAGCGGCATCGCGCGGCGGGCGCCGAGCGCCTCCCCGATGATCATCGCGGTGGAGGGCAGCGGCTGGTCGGGCGTGAACGTGGCGACCACGATGGCGTCCAGCTCCGAGGCGTCGACCCCGGCCCGGGCGAGCGCCTGGCGGCCGGCCTCGATGGCCATGTCGGAGGTGACGCGGCCCTCCTCCAGGAAGCGCCGCTCCCTGATGCCGGTGCGGGAGGTGATCCACTCGTCGGAGGTGTCCAGGGTGCGGGTGAGGTCCTCGTTGGTGACCACGGTCCGCGGCACGTGCAGGCCGGTGCCGAGGATGCCGACCGGGTGGGTCAGTCCGGTCCGTGTGGTCACCGGCGCTGTGGATTCCAGAAGGTTCATGTCGGGTTCCCCGATTTCTGTGGGATGGGAGGCCGGGGACGGGGCGCCGCGAAGGGTGGCCGCGGCGCGCCCGGGACCGTCGTGGTCGACGACGGTCCGTGACGGGCTTCGTCCCCGAGGCAGTGGCGTCGGGCAGGTGCGGACCGCCGGCAGGAATGCGTCGGCGGCGGGCGGGCAGGGTGGTCGACCACGGTCCGGAGGACCCTGGGTCCTGCCGCGCGGCGCCGAACGAGCCTCCCGGACCGGGTCGCTTCAGGGGTGTGGAAGCCCGCTGACCCGCGGTGCGGTGAAGGCACTGGTGACGATAGCCGCCCGACCGCGCGCCGCGCACCCTCGGCCCGCGCGCTGTGCAACCGCGGGTTCTGCGGCAGTTGCACGGCGGTGGCCGGTGACGGTCGCTCAGTTCCGGCCGTCGAGCCGGTCGGCGAACTCCGCCCAGGTCTCGGCGCAGGCCCTGGCGGCCTGGCTGACCAGCGGGAGGGAGTGGCCGGGGACGGCGTTCATCAGCTCCCGCCAGTACTGCGGGGGCAGCGAGGTGGCGCTGAGCAGGCGTAGCAGGAGACGGCCGTTCTCCGCATACTTGAGCGAGGGGTCCTTCGCCAGCAGGGCGAGCAGCGCTCCCTGGTCGCGGGCCGGCTCGGCGGCCGGCGGCTGCTCCGCGGGTGGCCGCTGCTCCCCGACCTGCCGATGCTCCGCGATCGGCGGGTGCTCGCGCCCGGGCTCCCGCTCGGGCTCCCGTTCGGCCCGGCCGGCGGGCCCGCGATGCGCGTCCCGTTCGGCCGCGTGCGGCGCTGACGACGAGTCAGCGCCGCTGCTCCTGCGAGTGCTTCCGGTCATCGACGGCGGCACCGGATCCTCGCCGCGGTCGATGCGGGCGCGGACGTCCCGGACGGTGCCGGGGGAGATGCCGGCCAGCTCCGCGATCTGCCGCAGTGAGGCGGTGGGCATCTCGGCGATCAGCCGACCGGCGAGCACCCGCCCCCGGGCGCTGTTGAGCGGGCGGGTCCGCCCGTCCCGGCCCAGCCGTACGGCCGGCTGGTCGGCCTCGTCGAGCGTGACCCGGCGGATCTCCCGCACCGTCCTGGCGGACAGGCCGGTCGTCTCGGCGATCGCCCGGTCCGCCCAGGTCCCGTGCGAGCGGATGATGCGGGACGCGGCGGCCGCGCGGTCGCTCAGGGACAGCGGCAGGCCGTGCGCCGTGTTCTCGCGCACGGCGAGCAGGAAGGCCTCGCACGCGGTCCCCTCGAAGAAGCGCACCCGGATCAGGTCCTCGCCGCGCGCGACGGTCGCGCGCAGGCGGTGCATGCCGTCCACCACGCGCATCGAGCCGCGGTGCACGGTGATCGGCGGCAGCACCGCCCCGGACTGGGCGAGCAGTTGGGTGTGGTGCGGGTCCTCGCCGGCGCTGCGCGGTGAATCGGCGGGCAGCAGTGCGCCCACCGGTACGAGTTCCACGGCGGAGAGCCCGGGCCGGTCGTCCCCGCCGGACCGCTCCCCCCCGTTCTCCCCTGCGCGAGAAGACCTGGCGGATTCCTGCTGTCGGACCTTCACCGATCCCCCTTGATTCTGGTGCGTCGCCGCCCAATGGTAGTCAGCGGGCAGGCCATTTCAAGGGTTCCGGATGCCGCGCCCGACGAGGCCTCAGAAACTGGCCGAAGAACGTGATTCGGGTTATCAGGGATGCGTAAACGGAGGCGGCGGTTCCTTGACGGGCACCCGGGCCGGGCCTACTGTGGGTCGAGTCGATCCGTTCTGGAAAGCTCCGCCGCCCGGCGGCATCGCGCCCGACCTGCAGGTTCTTCTCCACTGCTGGACGGGGTGGCGGGCGCCGAACCCCGACAGCGGTGTCTGCGGAGAGTCACGGCACCCGCACAGCGGGCAATCGGCCGCCGTGTCGCGAGATTTTCGTCAATGCCTTGTTCGGCATATCCAGATCGCCGGGACCGAGCCTCCGCGGCAATCAGCAAGCCACTCATGGGGGATGTCAGAAATGCCCGAGACGGTACGCGCTCTCACGGCCGCTCAGCGAAAGCTCTATCTGCACGGAAAAGTTCATCCCCGCGACACCTCGTACGATCTGACGTTCGCCTTCCGGATGACCGGCGACATCGACTCCGAGCGCCTGCGCGGAGCGGTCGAGGCGTTCCTCAACGCCAACGTCGCGTTCAACACGGTGTTCGCGGAGCGCGACGGCGAGGTCAGGGCGGTGTACGACCCGGAGCGCCGCTACCGGGTGCCGCTCACCCGCTGCGCGGGCGACGCCACCGAGCGCGTCCGGGAGCGGATGTCGGGGGAGGCCCGCCGGCAGATCCCCGTCGACCGCTGGCCGCTGTACGACTACACGCTGGTCGAGGACGACCAGGCCACCTTCCTGACCATCCGGATGTCGCACCTGATCTGCGACGCCTTCGCCTTCTACAACGTCGGCCCGGAGATCGAGCGCCTCTACCGGGACCCCTCCGCGCGGCCGGCCGGCGTCGAGCTCAGCCCGCTGGACTTCCCGGACGGCGACACCCGGGACCCCGCCGCGAAGGAGTTCTTCGGCTCGATGCTGGGCGGCCTCTCCGCGCTCGCGCTGGAGGAGCTGGAGGCCGGCCGCAACGCCGAGGGGATCCTGGAGGGCGCGCACCTGTGGCTGCCGCTGGACGCCGAGCTGAACGCCGCGATCGACAAGACGGTCGCCGAGCTCGGGGTGCGCAAGTTCAGCTTCTTCCTCGGTGTGCACCTGCTGCTGCTCGGCACCCTGAGCGCGAGCCGCACCGTCACCACGGCCATCCCGCTGGGCAACCGCAGAGGCGGGGACGAGCGCCGGCGCCTCGCGTACGGCTACTTCGTCAACACCCTGCCGCTCGCGGTGGACCTCGACGCCTACGCCACCTTCGGCGACCTGTGCCGGGACGTCGAGCAGCGGATGGGCTCGATGATCCGGCACGAGGGCTTCGACCTGACGGCGAACGCCGACGAGGTCATCCCCGGGGTCCGGGCCGGACGCCACACACCGAGCAGTTCCTTCACCTACTACCGCCAGGCGCTGGCCTTCCAGATCGCCGACTGGACGGCCGAGAGCCTCGAACTGCACCGCCGCGACCTGGTCTACCCGCTCGTCGCCCGGGTCGAGGACCTCGGCGACGGCTACGGCTACCACCTCGCGCACACCGACGCCCTGGCGGCCGGCGACCCGACGGCCACCCTGCTGACCCTGCTGGACTCGGTGGCCGTCGGCCGGGACGTCGACCTCGCCGAGGTGCGCGGCGTCTCCCCGGACCGCGCCCGGGCCATCGACGCCCTGGTCAACCGGCACCTCCCGGTCCCGACCGCGCCCTCCCTCCAGGCCGTCTTCGAGCAGCGGGCCGCCCAGTACCCGGACCGCACCGCGGTCGAGTACGGCGCCGAGCGGCTGAGCTACCGCGAACTGGACGAGCGGGCCAACCGGATCGCCCGCCGGCTGCGGGCGACCGTGCCCGCCGACCACGTGGCCGTCGCGATGGACCGCGGCTGCGACCTGATCGCGGTGCTGCTCGGCGTGCTGAAGGCCGGCAAGACGTACGTGCCGCTCGACCCGGCGGCGCCCGAGGCGCGGGTGCGCCACATCATCGGCCGGTTCGCGCGGCTGCCGCTGATCTGCGGTCCGGAGGTCTTCAGCGGGATCGGCCACGACGCCCGGATCCCGCTGGACGAACTGCTGCGCGCCGCCGCGGACCTGCCGGGGACGGCGCTGCCGGCGCTCGACCTGCGGCAGCGGCCCGCCTACGTGATCTTCACCTCGGGGTCGACCGGCAAGCCCAAGGGCGTCCAGGTCACCCACGCCAACGTACTGCGGCTGTTCGGCGCCGCCGACCGGGAGTTCCGCTTCACGGCCGACGACACCTGGTGCCTCTTCCACTCGTACGCCTTCGACTTCGCGGTCTGGGAGATGTACGGCGCGCTGCTCTACGGCGGCCGCCTGGTCGTCCCCTCCGAGGCCGAACGGAAGTCGCCCGACCGGTTCGCCGACTTCCTCGCGGAGACCGGCGTCACGGTGCTCAACCAGACGCCCTCCGCCTTCCGCCGGCTCAGCGGGGCGCTGGACGAGCGCCACGTGGACCGGATCCGGGTCCGCTACGTGGTCTTCGGCGGCGAGGCGCTGCAGTTCGACAGCCTGGCGCGCTGGGTCGAGCTGCTGGGCCCGCGGGCGGAGCTGGTGAACATGTACGGCATCACCGAGACCACGGTCCATGTGACGTCCTACCGGGTGACGCCCGAGGACATCGCCGAGCGCCGCCCCAGCATCATCGGCAAGCCGCTGGCGGACCTGGCGATCCGGGTGGTCGACCAGCACCTGGCGCCGGTCCCGGTCGGCGTCCCCGGCGAGATCCTGGTGTCCGGCGCCGGGGTGTCGCTGGGCTACCTCGGACAGCCGGAGCTCACCGCCGAGCGCTTCGTCGAACTCCCCGGCGAGCAAGGGCGGTTCTACCGCTCGGGCGACCTCGGCCGGGTGCTCGCCGACGGCAACCTGGTCTACCTGGGCCGGATGGACCAGCAGGTCCAGCTGCGCGGGTACCGGATCGAGCTGGGCGAGGTCGAGACGGCGCTGCGCGCGGTGCCCGGCGTCACCGACTGCGCCGTCCTGCTGGACGAGCGGGCGGCGGAGCCGCAGCTGGTCGGGTTCGTGGTGCGCCGGCCGGAGGCGGACGACCAGCGGATCCGCGCGGCGATGAAGGACCTGGTGCCGGGCTACATGCTGCCCGCGCGCTACGTCGAGCTGGCGGCGCTGCCGCTGACCGTCAACGGCAAGGTCGACGCGGCCGCGCTGCCGTGGTCCGAGCCCGAGCCGGACACCCGGCTGTCCTTCGCCGAGGCGGACGGCGCGGCGACCCCCGCGATCGTCCGGGTCGCCCGGGTCTGGCGGGAGGTCCTCGGCTTCTCCGAATTCACCGCCGACGACCGGTTCTTCGACGTCGGGGGCAGCTCGGTACAGGTGCTCCAGGTGCACCGCCGGCTCGCCCAGGACGTGCCGGGCCTGGAGATGATCGACCTGTTCATGCACACGACCGTGCGTGAACTGGCCTCCCACCTGGAGCTGTTGACCCTCGCCGCCGGTGGTGCGGCATGACCAAGGAGCGTAGCAACGACATGACTGCCGCCAATCCCGCGGAGCCCGTGGCCATCGTCGGCATGGCGGTGCGCCTGCCCGGTGCGCGCACGGTGGACGAGTTCTGGCAGAACCTGGTGGACGGCGTCAGCGCCGTGCGCGATTTCACCGACGAGGAGTTGGCCGCGGCCGGCGTCGACGAGCGGCTGCGGGCCCAGCCGGGCTACGTGGCCCGGGGCGTCCCGCTGGAGGGCGTCGACCGCTTCGACGCGGACTTCTTCGGCTACACCCCGCAGGAGGCGCGGGTGACCGACCCGCAGCACCGCGTCTTCCTGGAGACCTGCTGGCGCGCCCTGGAGGACGCCGGGACGGTGCCGCGCTCCGGCGACGCCACGATCGGGGTGTTCGCCTCCTCCAGCATGAGCACCTACCTGCTCAACAACATCCTGCGCGACGAGCAGGAGGGCGCCCCGAACAGTGCGCCGACCGAGCTCAGCTACCCCGTGCTGATCGGCAACGACAAGGACTTCCTGGCCACCCGGGTGTCCTACAAGCTGGGGCTCACCGGGCCCAGCCAGACCGTCCAGTCCGCCTGCTCCAGCTCGCTGGTGGCGCTGCACCAGGCGGCGGCCGCGCTGCGCGGCGGCGAGTGCGACGTCGCGCTGGCCGGCGGGGTGAGCATCACCGTGCCGCAGCACTCCGGCTACCTGCACAAGGAGGGCGGCATCGCCTCCCCCGACGGCCACTGCCGGCCGTTCGACGCGGCGGCGGGCGGCACCGTGCGGGGCAACGGGGCCGGTGTGGTCGTGCTCAAGCGGCTCGCGGACGCCCTCGCCGACCGGGACCGGATCTACGCGGTGGTCCGCGGCAGCGCGGTGACCAACGACGGCTCGGACAAGATCGGCTTCACCGCGCCGGGCGTGCGCGGCCAGGCCCGCGCCGTCAGCGCCGCACTGGCCGCGGCCGGAACCCCGGCGGACGAGATCGGCTACGTCGAGGCGCACGGCACCGGTACCGCGATCGGCGACCCGATCGAGATCCGGGCGCTGTCGATGGCGCACGACGGCACCCGGGAGTGCGCGCTGGGCAGCGTCAAGGCCAACCTCGGGCACCTGGACGCGGCGGCCGGCATCGTGGGCCTGATCAAGACCGCGCTGGTGCTGCACCATCAGACGGTGCCCCCGCAGATCAACTTCTCCGCGGTCAACCCGCTGATCCCGCTGGAGCGTTCGCGCTACGTGGTGCACACCGACAAGCACCTGCCGGCCGAGCCGATCACGGCCGCCGCGGTCAGCTCGTTCGGACTCGGCGGCACCAACGGGCACTGCGTCCTGGGCCGGCACGTCGCGGCGGAGCGCCGCCGCGAGCCGGCGGGGGAGCCGTACCTGCTGCTGCTGTCCGCCCGCGGCCCCGAGGCGCTGGTCCGCCAGGCCGAGCGGCTGCGCGGCCACCTGGAGCAGGCCCGGCCGCGCCTGGACGACCTCGCCCTCACGCTCGGCACCGGCCGCACCCACTGGACGGAGCGCCTGGCGCTGGTCGCCGGTTCCCTGGACGAGGCGCTGGCCGGACTGGACGCGTTCCTGGCCGGCGGCGGGCGGGCCGGCGACCACCCGGCGGCCAGGGACTTCGTGGCCGGCGGCAGCGTCGCGCCGGAGCTGCTCGGCGACCTCGGCGCGGCGGTGAAGACCGTCCTGCCGGGCTACCCGCTCGAACCGCGCAGCCACTGGATCGAGCCGGCGCCCCGCGAGGCCGCCCCGGCTCCGGCCCCGGCCGCGGCGCCGGCCGCGCCGGGGGCCGACACCGGGGAGCTGCTGGCGGAGGTCGTCGCCGTGCTGCAGCAGCTGCTGGGCATCGACGGGATCGGCCCCGACGACGACTTCTTCGACCTCGGCGGCGACTCGCTCACCGCCGTCGACGCGGCCAGCCTGCTGTCGCAGCGCTACCACGTGGAGGTCGACTTCGAGGCGTTCGCGGACCGCCGCACCCCCGGCGGGATCGCCGAGTACCTCACGGAGCTGGTCCACGGCACGGCCGAGTACTCCGCCATGGTCCGGGTGCGCGAGGGCGAGGGCCCGCACCTGTTCCTGATCTACCCGGCCGGCGGCACCAACTTCTGCTACTTCCGGCTGGCCGAGCACCTGGACTTCGACGGCCCGCTGACCGCGTTCGCCTATCCCCGCGAGCTCGGCGACGGACCGGTCACCATCCGGCAGCTGGCCGCGCTGTACATCGAGCGGATGCGGGCGGTGCAGCCGCACGGGCCGTACCGGCTCGCGGGCTACTCCTTCGGCGGCAACCTCGCCTTCGAGGTCGCCCTGCAGCTGCAGCGGGCCGGCGAGGGGGTCTCCGGGCTGTACCTGTTCGACGCCCACCCGCCGGAGGCGTACGTCGGCGAGTCCCTGACCGAGCAGGAGTTCCTGGTCGCGCTGCCGCAGATGATCGCCTCGGTGATGCCGGACGCCGGCATCCGGCGCGACGCCGCTCCGCCGCGCAGCATGGCCGAGGTGGCCGAGGTGCTCAGGACCCGTCCCGACTGGCTGCCCGCCGGGGAGGAGGAGTTCCTGCGGTTCGTGCGGATCTGGCGCCGCAACCACGAGGCCCTCAAGGGGTACTACCCGGACGGGAAGGTCAGCGGACCGGTGGTGGTCTTCGACGCCGAGCAGCCGCACCCGGAGGAGGAGGTGGCGGTGCTGCGGATCAAGCTGCTGAGCAAGGACTACTGGCGCTCCCACGTCGACGGCGAGATGTCGGTCGTCCCGGTGCCCGGCAACCACTACACCATGTTCACCGACCTGGCGCTGGTGCCGAGGCTGGCCGCCGCCTTCCAGGCGGTGCTGGACGGGCGCGGCGCCTGAGGCCGGCGCCCGGGGCCGGCGCGGTGGGGTGCGGGCACGGCGGTGCGCGCACCCCGCCGCACCCCGGCGCACCCCGTCGCGCCGGCGGACGAGGTGGCCCGGCGCGGCGCAGTCGTGATAGAACGGTCCGACTCGTTCTTATCTGATACCGGCCACGTCCGTACGCCGCAAGTCACTTCCGACGCCAGGGGATTGAGAAGCAGTGGGTACCAAGCGCACGCTGACACGCGTGGACGGCGCCTCCGGGGCGGCCATGCGGGACCTGGAGGCGCGTCGGCGGATCCTGTCCGTCACCCACCAGATGCTCGTCGCCCAGGGCTACGCCAAGCTGACGATCGGCGGGGTGGCCGCCAACGCCGGGGTCGGCAAGGCGACGATCTACCGCACCTGGCCCAACAAGCCGTCGCTGGTGCTGGACGCCCTGCGCGACTCCTTCCCCGAGGTGCCGACGGCCGACCTGGGCGACAGCCGGGCGGAGATGCTCGCCGCGGCCAACACGCTGGCCAGGCTGTTCGGCCTGCGTGAGGTCCGTGCGGTGCTGCCCGGTCTGATCGCCGACACGGCGGCCAGCTCCGAGTTCGAGAACGTGCTGCGGGACAACCTCGTCGGCGAGCGCAAGAACCGCTCGACGCAGGCCCTGGAGCGGGCGATCGAGCGCGGCGACCTGCCGCCGGACACGGACGTCTCGCTGGTGCTCGACAGCTGGGCGGGCGTGATGCTGTTCCGCTGCCTGTTCTTCGACGAGACCTTCTCCGAGGCGGACGTCGAGCGGCTGGTCGACGGCACGCTGAACTCGCCCTACCTGCGCTCCGAGTGACACCCGGGCCGCGCCGTCCAGTACGGCGCGGCCCGTTCCCGGAACCCTCCTAGCCGCGCTCGACCGCGCGCTTGAGCCGCTCCAGCGTGGTGCGCATGCCCTGGCGGTTGATCCGCGCCCGGTCGATCGGGCGGGTGGCGGTGAAGACCAGCCCGAGCAGCTCGGTGAGCCGGGCGCCGGGCCCCTTCCTCAAGTCCCGCCAGTACTCGGTGACCGTCGTGCCGCCGTCCGGGGCCGGCTCGAACCGGTACCCCCAACTGGCCACCGGCAGGCCGAATACGCCGACCCGGAAGGCGAACTCCCGGCCCTCCTCGGCCCGGGTGACCCGGCAGGTGGTGAACCACACCGCCACGCCGCGCCGGTTGAACCCGATGAACGGCGAGCCCGCGGCGGCCGGCCCGCGCCGGGCCAGCACCGCCTTGCACTCGGGGCTCCACTCACCCATCCGGCGGATGTCGCTGACGGCCCGGTAGACCACTTCGGGGCGGGCCCCGATCAGCATGCTTTCCTCGACCGACCACTGTCGGTTCACGCAAACCTCCCTGACATGCGGGTTGTTGACGGGGGGACAGGCAGACTCTACCGTAGGACGAGACGGATCGTTCTGGAGGAATCGGCCTCCCGATCCGAACGGCGCGGTGTCCCCGCGGCCCGCCCGGACCGGAGCGTCCGGAGGCCCCCCGCGCAGGGAGTCCACGGTTGTCCGGCACAGTCCTGCCGCGGCCGGAGTCGACGGAAATAGCGACGAAGAAAAAAGCGACGAAGAACAGGAGTGACGCGATGCTGAGTTACGGTTCCTACATCGCGGGGCAGGACCGCCCTGGCACCGACTGGGTGTACACCCTGCGGTCCTCCGCGATGGTGCGCGACTTCTTCGGGTCGCTGGCGCTCAAGCGCGGCCTGGAGAAGGGCCGGATCGCCCCGGCCGACGCCCCCGAGCAGGTGGTGGGCCGCTGCTCGCTCGCCGACGGCCACGACCTGGACGCCGCGCTGGTCGCCGCCTCGACGGCGGCCCGCGAGTGGCGGGCCTTCCCGCTGGCCGCCCGGATGCGGCTGGTCGAGGAGTTCCGCGCCCTGGTCGTGGAGCACTTCGACGAGATCGTCGACCTGATGGTCGCCGAGGGCCACCCGCGCACGCTGGCCCGCTGGGAGCTGACCGGCTGGCTGGCCAACACCGGCGAGGAGACCCGGGAGTGGTGCCGGGGCCAGATGGAGCACCAGGCCGTCATCGGGCCCCGCCGGATGACCGTCCGACGGGTCGCGGACGGCGTGGTCTGCCTCAACCCGCCGCAGAACGCCTCGGTGGCCAACTCGATGCTCGGGGTCTGGGCCCTGGCCGCCGGCAACGCCCTGGTGGTCCGGGCGCCGGTGAGCGCGCCGCTCGGCGTGCTGCACGCGCTGCACCGGCTGGTGGTCCCCGCGCTGGAGCGCGTCGGCGCGCCGGCCGGAGTGCTCAACGCGGTCTGCGCCGACGCCCGGCAGACCCTGCGGCACTGGCTGGACAGCCCCCTGGTCGACGACATCATGTACTTCGGCGGCAGCGAGAAGGGCATCGCGTTCGGCGCCGAGTGCGTGGCCCGCGGCAAGAAGCCGGTGCTGGAGCTGGCCGGCAACGACACCGCCGTGGTCTGGCACGACGCCGACCCGGACCTGGCCGCCGAGGCGCTCGCCGAGGCCTTCTACGGCTCCGGCCAGATCTGCATGGTGCCCAACCGCGCGGTGGTCCACCCGCGGATCGCCGACCGGCTGATCGAACGGCTGCGGGCCCGGGTGGCCGAGATCCGGCCCGGCTTCCCCGAGGACGAGGGGGTGCTGCTCTCGCCGGTGCTGCGCGCCGACTCCTTCTTCGAGGTGCTGGAGCAGGCCGTGGCCGGCGGCGCCCGACTGCTGTGCGGCGGCGAGCGGGTGGACGTCGACGGCCGGCCCGACCCGATCGGGCTGTTCCTGGAACCCACCCTGCTGCGGGTGGACGGGCTGAAGGCGGCGAACGACCTGGACGCCGTCCGGCACGAGACCTTCTTCCCGTTGCTGCCCGTGGTCGTCCCCGAGGACGCCCCGGACGACGAACTGCTGGAGTCCGTCATCGAGTTCACCAACGCCAATGCCTACGGGCTGCGCAACTCGCTCTGGGCCCGGGACGCGCGGGTGGTGGACCGGTTCGTCGCCGGCGTCACCAACGGAGGCCTGATCAAGGTGAACGACTCGCACATCGGCTTCCTGCCGCTGCTGCCCACCCACGGCGGCAACGGCCTGACCGGCGGGCCCGGCGGCGAGGCCAACTTCCCGATCCTGCGCACCTCGCGCCTGCAGGGTGTCAGCGTGGCCGACGGGATCCGGCCGGTCGAGGCCGCGTTCGAGGCGCTCGTTCCGGCCCGGGAGGCGGCCGAATGATCCGCTCGATGGAGCTGGCCCGCGAGGCCTGCGACACGTTCCTGCCCGGACTGCGCGACGCGCTCGCCGACGTCCCGCTGGAGGTCCTGGAGTCGGCCGAGAGCCCCGGCCTGGACGCCTTCCGCCGGGCCGGCGGCCCGGGCCTGCTGGTGCCGACCGACTACAGCGGCGGCGGCGCCGGCCCGCTGGAGGCGGTCCGGGCGACCCGGGCGATCGGGGCGCTGTCGCCCTCGCTCGCGGTGGCCGCGACCATGCACAACTTCTCGGTGGCCAGCCTGGTCGCGCTGCTCGGTTCGGCGGACGCGACCGGTCTGGAGTGGCTGCTGATCGAGGGCATCGCCCGGGACCGGCTGCTGGTGGCCTCCGGCTTCGCCGAGGGGCGCGCCGGACAGGGCATCCTCAGCGCGACCATGACGGCCCGTCAGGTCGAGGCCGGCTACCTGGTCACCGGCGCCAAGAAGCCGTGCAGCCTGTCCCGTTCGATGGACCTGCTCACCGCGAGCGTGGCGGTCCCGCTGCCGGACGGCGGCACCGAACTGGGCGTCGCGCTGATCCCGGCCACCTCGCCCGGGATCACCCGGCACCCGTTCTGGTCCAGCGGCTTCCTGGCCGGGGCCGAGAGCGACGAGGTCCGGCTGGTGGACGTCGAGGTGGCACCCGAGCTGATGCTCAAGCCCAAGCAGGAGCTGGGCGGCGGACTCGACACCCTGCAGACCGTCGGCTTCGTCTGGTTCGAGCTGCTGGTGACCGCGGCCTACACCGGCGCGGTCGCCCGGCTGGTCGAGCGGGCGCTGGACGAGGGCCGGGGCAGCACCACCGACCGGGCGGCCCTGGCCACCAAGCTGGAGGCCGCCATCGCGGTGGTGGAGAACCAGGCCCGGGCCGCCGAGTCCGGCGAGGTCGGCCACGACGAGCTGGCCGCCGTGCTCACCGCCCGCTACGCCGCCCAGGACCTGCTGGTCGAGGCCGCCGACCGGGCCGCCGAACTGCTCGGCGGCATGGCCTACATCGGCTCCTCGGAGGTCGGCTACCTGCTCGCGGTCAGCCGGGCCCTGGCCTTCCACCCGCCCTCCCGGTCCAGCAGCGCACAGGCCCTGCTGGACCACCACGCGGGACAGCCGCTGCTGCTGTCCTGACCCAGATCGGCACGTGCGCCCGGTCGGCGCATCCCCCGTCGACCGGCCGGGCGCACGTCGCCACCCCCCCCGACCCCAGGAAGGACCCGGGCAGTGACCCAGGCGCTCGAAACCACGGCACCGGCCCCGCACGACCCGGCCGGCATCGCCGCGCTCTACCGGGCCCACCTCAGCCGGGGCCGCGGCAAGCTCGGCGAGATGTTCGGCGGCCAGGTCGAGGCGTCCTCCTCCGGCTCCGTGGTCCGCACCACGGACGGCCGCGCGTACCTCAACTGCGGCGGCTACGGCGTCTTCCTGGCCGGCGCCTGCCACCCGAAGGTGGTCGCCGCCGTCGAGCACCAGCTGCGCACCCATCCGCTGTCCACCCGGCTGCTGCTGGAGCCCTCCGCCGCCCACGCCGCCGCCGCCCTGGCCCGGGTCGCACCGCCCGGCCTGGAGCGGGTGCACTTCTGCGGCTCCGGCGCCGAGGCGGTGGAGACCGGCATCAAGTTGGCCCGCAGCGCCGGCCACCGGAGGCTGGTCTCGATGGTCGACGGCTTCCACGGCAAGACGCTCGGCGCCCTCTCCGCCACCGCGAAGCCGCTCTACCAGGACCCGTTCCGGCCGCTGCTGCCGGACACCGCCCACGTCCCGTACGGCGACATCGACGCGCTGGCCGCAGCCCTCGGCCCGGACGCCTCCGATGCCTGCGTGATCCTCGAACCGGTGCAGGGCGAGGCGGGCGTGGTGATCCCGCCGGACGGCTACCTCAAGCAGGTCGAGCGGCTGTGCCGCCGGACCGGCGCCTTCCTCGTCCTGGACGAGGTGATGACCGGCCTGGGCCGGCTCGGCACCATGTGGGGCGCCGACCGCGAGCAGGTCGTGCCCGACGTCCTGCTGGTCGGCAAGGCGCTCAGCGGCGGCGTCGTCCCGGTCGCGGCCGCCATCGCCACCCCCGCGGCGTTCGCCGCCTTCGACCGCGACCCCTTCCTGCACACCTCGACCTTCTCCGCCGCCCCGATCGCGATGGCCGCCGCCCGTGCCGCGGTCGAACTGATCGAGGAGGAGGACCTGGTCGGCCGCTCGCACACGCTCGGCGGCCGGCTGCTCACCATGCTGACCCGGGTGCTCGGCGAGCACTGCCCGCACCTGGTCGCCGACATCCGCGGCCGCGGGCTGCTGATCGGCGTCGAGTTCCACGACGCCGGCCTGGTGGGGGAGTTCATCCTCGAACTGCTGGACCAGGGGGTGGTGGTCAACCACTCCCTGAACGCCCACACGGTGGCCCGCTTCACCCCGCCCGCCGTGCTGGAGGAGCACGAGCTGGAGCGGCTGGAGGCCGCCGTCACCGCCGCCGCCCGCGCGCTCGCCACCCGGCTGCCCGACCCGTCCCGCCCCTCCGCGCAGTAGTCCTCCGTGCAGTAGTCCTCCGCGCGGTAGCCCTCCCCAGAGAAGTGAAGGTGACGACCCATGAGAACCGTGGACCTGGACGTCCGCTACGACAGCGTGGCACCCGACGACGCGTACGCCCGGATCGGTGACTTCGCCCGCTACCCCTCGCTCGTCGAGGCCGTCCGGCAGGTGACCGTCCACCCCGGGCCGCGGACCGAACCGCTGCACAGCGACTGGGAGGTGGACTTCCGCAACGGCGTGCTCAGCTGGTCGGAGGCCGACACCTTCGACGACGCGCGCCGGCTGATCTCCTTCGAGCAGACCACCGGGGACTTCGACACCTTCACCGGCCAGTGGCAGGTGCGGGAGGAGGGCGAGGGCTGCGCGGTCCGCTTCAGCGCCGAGTTCGACTTCGGACTCCCCAGCTTGGCCGGCATCATCGACCCGGTCGCCGAACGGGTGCTGCGGGAGAACATCCTGGGCATCCTGGAGGGCCTGCTCGGCGCCGGTCCGGCCCGGACGGAGGCCTGATGGACGCCGCCAACCGCTTCGAGTCGCGGGTCACCTACCGGCTGCTGCGCGCGGAGTACCTCACCGGCCTGCTGATCTGCGCCGGGCTGCTGCTCTACCACTGGGACGAGGTGCGCTGGCTGCCCGCCCTCGCGCTGTTCGGCTACATCGACCTCATCGGCTACCTGCCCGGGGCGCTCGCCCACCACCGGGCCAAGGGCGGACGGATCCACCGCGCCTACTACGTGCTGTACAACACCATGCACAGCGCCCTCACCGCCGGCGCCGTCGCCGCGCTCTGGGCCTGGCTGGTCGAGCCGGAGTGGGCCCTGCTCGCCATCCCGCTCCACCTCTGCGGCGACCGCGGGCTGCTCGGCAACTTCCTCAAGCCGTTCAGCGTGCCGTTCGAGCCCTCCCCGCACCCGGCCTTCGTCGAGTTCGACGATCAACTCGCCGGCAGCCCCCGGAGGTTCGACCGGCCGTCCAGGCCGAAGGAGCGGGTGTGACCACCCCGGCCGTCCCCCGGGCCGACGCTGCCGAGACCCTGCGCCGCCACGCCGACCACCCCAGCGGCTTCCTCGCCCTGAACTCCGGCACCCGGCACCACCACGGCGGCGGCGACCGGGGCCTCATCGCCTACACCCTCCGAGGCCGGCACGCCATCCAGTTCGGCGGCCCGTACGCGCCGCCGCAGCACCGGGCGGCGCTGCTCGCCGAGTTCCGGGCGGCCGTCCCGGCCCGGCTGACCGTCGCCCAACTCCGGGCCGTCGACATCCCGTTGTACGCCGGACAGGGCTTCGCCGTGAACCAGATCGGCAGCACCTACGCGATCGACCTGGGCGCCTTCACCACCCGGGGCCGGGCGCTCGCCAAGGTCCGGCAGAACACCGCCCGGGCCCGCCGGGAGGGCGTGACCGTCACCGAGCTGGCCCAGGGCGAGGGCGAGGACCCGGAGCTGTCCGCCATCGACGCCGCCTGGCTGCGGGACAAGGGGCGGCACGTCAAGGAACTGCGGTTCCTGATCGGCGAACGGGGCGGCCCCGGAGCGCCCTGGCGGCGCACCTTCGTCGCCCGGCGCGAGGGGCGCACCCTCGGGTACATCAGCTACTCCCCGGCGTACGGCGCCCGCCCCGGCTGGCTCTACGACCTCACCCGGCGCCGGCCCGACAGCCCGGTGGGCACGGTCGAGCTGATCAACCTCACCGCGCTCACCCGGTTCCAGTCCGAGGGCGCCGGCTGGCTGCACCTCGGCCTCACCCCGTTCGCCGGCCTCGCGGCCGAGCACGACCCCCCGGCGGCCGGCCGCACCCTGGCCCGCGTCGTTCGCCTGCTGGCGGAGCACGGCCGGGCGGTCTACCCGGCGCGCAGCCAGGAGGCCTTCAAGCTCAAGTGGGACCCGCAGGTGATCGAACCGGAGTACGCGGCCTTCGAGGGCGGCGTCTCACCCACCGCGGTGTGGAACCTGATGCGGGCCACCCGCGCCATCTGACGCGAAGTCAACTCTCCTCATGCTGACCTGACCTGGAGCCACCATGACCACCGAAACGATCCCGGACCTCCCCGCGGAGGTCGACCTCAGGTCCGCCCCCGGCGTCCTCGAAGGCGCCCGCGACCTCGAACTCACCCCGGAGCAGTGCGACCTGCGGTACTGGTTCGACCACGTCGCCGGCGGCATGCTGCGCCAGCTGCGCGACGGCACCGTCCCCGACCCCGGGCCGACCCCCGCGGTGCTCACCCCCGGGCCGCTGCGCGACGCCCTGGTCGCGGAGTTCGCCTTCCGCCACCTCGCCGAGTCCAAGGCGACCAGGGCGCTGACCCAGCTGGTCTTCCACGCCCCCGACGAGAGCTGCCTGGAGTTCTTCTCCACCCAGCTCATCGACGAGGCCCGGCACTCCCGCGCCTTCCGCGACCACCTGCTGCGCCTCGGCGTGCCGGCCGGCGAACTCGCCGCCACCGTCCAGCGGGTCGCCGGAGCGGACGGCGCGGCCGTGCTCGACCCGCTGGAGGAGTTCGGCCTCGGCGTGCTCCGCGACAACGCGGACTTCTACGGCGGTGTCCTGGTGCTCACCGTGCTGGTGGAGGGTGTGCTCGCCCCGGCGGCGGAGCTGAGCGAACGCAAGTGGCGCTGCTTCGACCCGGCCGCCGCGCTGATCGAACGGGCCGCCAACGTCGACGAGATCCGCCACCTCACCGTGGGCAGCGCCGTGATCCGCCGGCTGCTGACCGAGCACCCGGGGGAGCGGCAGCGGCTGCTCGACGTGATCGGCCGCGGCTACGAGCTGTGGCGGCGGCTGCCGATGCAGGAGATGCTGATGCGCCGCGAGACGCTCTTCCAGCGGGGGATGGAGGAGCACGCGGCCCTGGCCGCCGGGTACCAGGTCTGGCAGGACCGGCTGCTGCTGGACACCACCCCGCAGGAGCGGCTGGCCACCGCCGAGAGCTGGTCGCACGAGACCCGGCAGTCCCGGCTGGAGCACATGCTGCTCGGAGCCGCCGGATGACCACGGTCGAGCGGCTGACGGTCCCGGTCCCCGGCCGGCCCGCCATCCTGGCCGCGACCGTCACCGTGCCCGACCGGGCGCCGAGCGCGGTGGCCGTGCTGTGGCCCGCGCTCGGCGTGCGGGCCGCCCACTACGAGGCGTTCTGCGCCGAACTCGCCCGCACCGGATTCGGCGTGGTCTGCGCCGACCTGCGCGGGCAGGGCGCGAGCGGGCCCCGGGCCGACCGCTCGGCGCGGCACGGCTACCACGAACTCGCCACCCTCGACTGGCCCGCCGTGCTGCGTGCCGCCCGCACCCGGTTCGGCGCGCTGCCGGTGTACTCGGTCGGCCACAGCCTCGGCGGGCAGGTCTCGCTGCTGCACGCGGCGGCCCACCCGGAGGCGGTCGCCGGTGTGGCGCTGGTCGCGACGGGCTCGGTCGACCGCCGCGGCTTCCCCGGCCTGCACGGCCCGCGCGTCCTGGCCGCCACCCACCTCACCGCGGCGGTGGCCGCCGCGGTCGGCCACTGGCCGGGGGACCGGCTGGGCTTCGCCGGGCGCCAGTCGGCGGTCCTGATGCGCGACTGGGCCCGGATCTGCCGCACCGGCCGGTTCGAGCCCGCCGGGGCCGACCGGGACTACGAGACCCTGCTGGCGGAGCTCAGCCTGCCGGTGCTGGCGCTCTCGGTGGCGGGCGACGACCTGGCTCCGGTGCCGGCCGTGGACCGGCTCTGCGCGAAGATCCCGTCCGCCCGGCTGGACCGGGACCACCACACCGGTGACGCGGGCCGGCGGCCGGACCACTTCCGCTGGGTCCGGGACTCCGGGGCGATCGCGGACCGGATCCGCGCCTGGGCCGACACCCACCGCTGATCCCACCCCCGCGCCCGCGGCGGGCTGAGCACCGCGATGGCCGGGGAAGCGCGGCAGTCGGGGGAGCGCGGCTCAGGGGCGTATCGCGACGGCCCCGTAGCAGGAGGCCTCGGCGTCCGTGACGGGCTCGGCCTCGTCCTCGGGCGTCGGGTGCCAGCGCTGGGTGGCGACGACACCCGGCGTCATGAGGTCCCAGCCGGTGAAGAACTCGCCGAACTCGTTCCGGGTCAGGGCCGCGACCGCGGTGCCGGCCGCCGTGTAGACCTGGATCAGCCGCTCGGTCTCCTCGGCCGCGAAGTCCTGGGTGAGGTGGCTGATCACCAGCGCCGAGCCGCCGGGCAGCTGCTCCTTGAGGCCCTCGGTGATCCGGTGGGCCTCGGACGGGACGAAGTGCAGCAGGGCGTTCATGCTGAGCGCTATCGGCCGGGTGAAGTCCAGGACCTCCCGGGCCGAGTCCAGCAGCGCGCCGGGCTCGCGCACGTCCGCCTGGACGTAGGCGGTGACGCCCTGCTCGGTGCCGCGCAGCAGGGCCTGGGCGTGCAGCAGCACGATCGGGTCGTTGTCGGCGTACACGACCTTGGCGTCCGGCGAGACCGCCTGCGCGACCTCGTGCAGGTTCGGAGAGGTCGGGATGCCGGTGCCGATGTCGAGGAACTGGCGGATGCCGGCCTCGGCGAGCAGCCGGGTCGAGCGGCGCATGAAGGCGCGGTTGGCGCGGGCGGCGGAGCGGGCGTAGGGGAAGACCGCCAGCGCCCGGCCGGCGGCCTCCCGGTCGGCGGGGAAGTTGGTCGTTCCGCCGAGGTAGTAGTCGTACATCCGCGCGGAGTGCGCCAGATGGATGTCGAGGCTGACCTCCACGTCGTCGGTCCGGGCCGTGCCGTCGGTCATGCGCTCCCCCTGCCAGGTCGTCGGAGCGCCCCCGCACGGGGCGTCGACGGTGCCACAAGTGTGGAGCAGGATAACCGAATCGGGTCGCGCAGCGGTTCGCTCCGGGTATGTTCGCGCGACGTTCGCCCCGCGGTCGCCTCACCATATGTCTGATCTTCAAACCTCTTGTTGCGATTTAACATCTCGCCACCCAATACGCCTTAATGTGCCTACCGGGGAAGCGAGTTCCCGCTGTCACCGCGAAGGCCCGTAGGGTTTCACCCGAGGCCGGCGGCCCGCACCGGGCGCCGTCCGGCCGGGGTGCCGCAGGGGAGGATTGGGACTTGACCGAGAGCGACTGGGTGGTCGGCGACCGGGACCGCCTGACGTTCGACGCGTTCTGCGACACGCACGGCAGGGCCTGGACCGGGTTCGCCCGCGCGCGTCTGCGCGACGACGCCGTCGCGCACACGGTGGTGGAGATCGCCAAGGCCCGGGTGTGGCAGGAGTGGCCCCGCATCCTGCGCGAGCAGATCCCGCCCTTCCACGCCTGGGCGATCCTCAAGGAGGAGATCGGGGCCTGTCTGGCGGAGCTGATGATGAACGGCGAGCCGCTGCCCACCCAGACGCACGTCCCCGGGTGGGTCCAGTCGGTGCGGACCGCCGCCGAGCGGGCGCAGCACCTGCTGGAGACCGAGGGCAGCCACGAACAGCTGTACGCCGCGCTGCGCCGGCTGTCCGAGCGGCGCCACGACGTGATCGTGCTGCGCTACCTGCTCGGCCTGCCGGACGACCAGATCGCCAGCTACCTGGGGACGACCGAGGCCAGCGTCCGCTCGACCGTGCGCCAGGCCCTCGACCGGCTGGCCGCGGCGCTCGGCGGCCGGCGCGGGGAGGGTCGGTGAGCACCGAGCACGACCGGGCCCTGCACCCGAACGCGACCGGCGTCCACACGCCCGCAAGGGCCCCGCGGCCGCAGCCGGGGGGTGCCGGGGTCTCCTGGGAACGGCTGCTGACCGCTCCGAGCCCGATGTCCTCCGAGCACAAGCAGGCGGCCCACGAACTCGACCTCGCCGCCTCCCTGGTCCTGGCGATGCCCTCCGCCGCGGCCTCCCTGAGCCTGCTGGTCAACGGTGAGCGGATCCAGCCCGAGGGCGCCCTGGTGCTCGGCGCGCTGCTGTACGTCGCGGACCACCGCGACGGCGCCCAGTTCTGGTGGCAGTTCGCGGCCGGCGGCGGCTCCTACACCGCGGCGTCCTTCCTGAGCCTGCTGCACCGCAGCCTGGGGGAGTTCCTGGACGCCGAGGTCTGGCGCCAGCAGGCGGAGGCGATGGCCACCCTGCCCCGCCCCCCGCAGCGGGTGCTGGACGCCCCGCGCGCCCTGCTGCCGACCAGGGTGCTCGCCGACATACTGGCCCGCTGCCACCACGGCCTCGACGTGCGGCTGCCGCCCCGCATCGCGGCCGTGATCCATCAGCTCCCGGTCGACGGCGACGACCCCGAGTACGGCGAGCTGCCCCAGGTCAGCAGCACCCTGGTCCGCGACCTCACCGGCGAGCCGTAGCGGACGGTGGCGGCCGGCGTCGGCGCGTGCCGGGCGTGCTTCCCCGCCGGGTGCCCGCCGAGGTGTGCGCCGCCCCCGACGAAAGACGCTCGTCGGGGGCGGCGGCACGTCCGGAGCCGGTTCGGATGCCGGCCACCGCCAGGGTGGTGGCCGGGTCGATCGGGCCGGCCGCCCCCGGGGCCTCGGTGTCCATCCAGCCCGACCAACGGCCGAGGGCGTAGTCGCCGTTGGGCCGTCGACCTGCGTGGTGACGGCGCCCGATCGCCGGACCGGGCCCTCAGCGGCGGGCGCCGCGCACGGCCCAGAGGAAGCCGGCCGCGACCAGTGCGGCGGTGGTCGCCGTGATCGCCGCGATCCGCGGGTCCAGGAAGGCCTGCGGCTCGTCGATGACGATGCCGATGATGTAGAACTGCGCGGCGCAGGCGAGGGCCGCACCGGTGAGCGGCGCGCTCCAGGAGCTGAGCGCGGCGCGGTCGGGGAGCCAGGCCAGCAGCATCGCCGTCAGGATGGCGATGGAGGTGGTCACGGCGGCTCCCAGCACGGCGCCGATCGGGATGAGCACGAAGCTGTAACCGAGGACGGTGATCACGGCGCCCCAGCCGCCCCCGACGGCCAGGCCCGCGCAGATCAGCCGCCCCCAGATGCGCAGCCGCCAGGCGGTGGGTCCCGGGTCGTCCCGGCGCGGCGTGAGTGATGCGGTCATGAACGAAGTCTCCGGGGAATCTCGGGCGAAGGGAGGTGCCCGCCGGGCCGGCCTCGTGGCGTTTCCGGCGGGCACCCCGGTCGAACAAGCGGCGGTGTGGTCCACCGCGGCGGATGCTACTCCAGGTCGCTCTTGCGGGCGTACGAGTCGGACTCCAGGTACTCGCGGGCACCGCGTTTGATGAGGAGGACGGTCACGGCCTTGTTGCCGTTCGCCTCGCGGGCCGCGCGTTCACCGAGTGCCTGGGCGAACTCGTTGTTCAGCAGGTCGACCCGGTGGTCCGTCTCCTCCTCCGGCGGGTAGTAGGCCTCGTGGGCGGCCGCCCACTTCTCCGCCTTCTCCCGGCCGAGCCGCGCGGTGAGACTCGCCTGCCACAGCACGTGCCGGTAGGCGTTCGCCTCGGCTCCGCCCTGGCCGCCTTCCTTGTACTGGTTCTCCCTCATGGCCCACATGCTCTCGGCGACGTAGACGGTGCAGTCGGACTTGTTGTCCCAGCAGAGCGACAGCTCCGCGTCGTTCATAGTGAAGCTGAAGGAGCGGTTCATCTCCTTGCGCTGCTCCTCCGTCACCGCCCGGTACTCGACCTTCTTCTGGTCCTGGTCGCCGAGGTGGTTGGCCCGCGCCTTGCGCTCGTCCTTGGTCAGGTTGCCCTTGGAGTTGCTGCGCGGCGTCGGCGGGGTCGGCGGCGGCGGGGAGCAGTCGTGGGTGGCGCAGTACTCGGGGGCCGGGGTGCCGCCCTCGTTGCGGGTGATGTTGAGGTAGTTGCTGCCGTAGTCGACCGGCTGGGTGCCCTTGTTGGTGCAGGTGTACTGGCCGGAGTAGCACTCGGGCAGCGCCTCGCCGGACGGGTCGCTGGTGGTCAGCGGGTTGTTGTTGGCGTAGGTGTAGGCGCCCATCTCCTGGGAGGCGGTGGTGTCCATCTGCGGGTCGACGCTGATGAACCGGCCGGTGTTGGGGTCGTACTCGCGGGCCCCGAGGTGGGTGAGGCCGGTGTCGCCGTCCCGGGTGCCGCCCAGGAAGCCGTGGTCGCCGAGCCAGCCGCTGCCGGGTGCGGTGCCGCGCTCGGCGCCGAACAGGGTCGTCTTGCGCCGGGTGACGGCCTGGGTGGCCGAGTCGACGTGGACGGTCGCGGTGCCGTGCTGGTCCGCGAGCACGAAGGACAGCTTGCCCGCGGTGCGCACGGCCGCGGTCCTGCCGCCGTGGCTGTAGTAGCGGGTGCCGACCGGCGTGGTGGCGCCGGGCGCGAGCTTCAGCTCGTTGCCGCCGGGCAGGTAGAGCGTGGTGCCGGTGGAGTCCCTGCGGACCAGGCGGTTGCCGTCGGCGTCGTAGACGTACGTGTTGTCCGTCCCGGTGCCGGTCAGCTTGGCCAGGTGGCCCTGCTGGTCCCACTCCAGGGTCTGGGCGGGGGCGGAGCCGATCGTGCGGCCGGTGGTGTTGCCGGTGACGTCGTAGGAGTAGCTCTCCTTGACGGTGCCGCCGGGGCCGGTCTGGGTGACCTCGGCGAGGGCGTTGGGCTTGCCCTGGACCGGGGTGTAGGTGCGCACGGTGTCCGCGGCGCCGCCGAGGCCGTGCCGGGTCTCGCTGCGGCGGTTGCCGACGCCGTCGTAGCCGAAGCTGGTCCAGTAGGCGTCCGGGCCGCCGACCGTGCTCGCCGACGGCGCGGCGGCGCAGTTGTCGGTCGCGGTCCAGGCCTGGGTGATCCGGCGCAGCGAGTCGGTGATGACGCACTGGGTGTCGGTCGCGACCGGCGCGTCCTGACCGGAACGGGTCGAGGTGCTGGTCACGTTGCCGACGGCGTCGTAGGTGTAGTGGGTGTCGTCGATGCGCTGCGGGGCGGCCTCGCGGTCGCTCACGGCGCGCAGCAGGCTACCGGTGTGCTCGTCGTACTCGTACGAGGCCCACAGGTGCGAACCGAACGCGCCGTACTCGTCGCGCAGGGTCCGGCCGTAGTGGTCGTAGGTGCTGACCGAGACGATCGGGGCGCCGCCGGCGTACGTGCTGACGGGCAGTCCGGTGGTCGGGGTGTAGGAGTGGACGACCCGCTCCGCCGGCAGTCCGCCGAGCGCGGGCTGCTGGGTCCACATCGGCTGGCCGGTGTTGGGGTAGTAGGACGTCGTCCACTTGTAGGTGTTGGCGAGCTGGCCCTCCGCGGACGGGACGGTCAGCTGGGTGTTGACCGGCTGGTAGAGGGCGTTGTACGAGGTCACCGCCGAGACGTAGGCGGCGCCGTTCACGTAGCGGGTGCTGGTGTCGGGCTTGCCCTTGGCCGCGGTGTCGTACGTCCACTCGGCGAGCTTGGTGGCACCCTGCTTGACGGCGGTGGTGCGGCCGAGCGCGTCGTAGTCGGTGTGCAGCACCACGCCGCGGGCGTCCTTCACGTCGGTGACACGGCCGCCGACGTCGACGGTCAGCTCGGAGGTGCCCTTGTCCGGGTCCTCGACCCGGACCTGCCGGCCGCGGCTGTCGTAGCCGTAGCGCCAGACGTTGCCGACCGGGTCGGTCATCTCGACGACCTGGCCGCGCTTGTCGTAGCGGTAGAGCACCGACTGGCTCGCGGTGCGCTCCTCGTTGGTGTACTCCTTCATCTCGACCACGTTGCCGCGGGCGTCGGCGAGGTTGGTCTTGGCGGTGCCGCCCTTGGGCGGGACGACCGTGATGCCGTCACCGTGGTAGGTGGTCGTGGTGCGCTTGGTCTCGTCGCCGAACCGCTTGCCGATGACGGCGGTCGGCCGGGCGGCGCCGTCGTAGAGGGTGTCGGTCGAGGACGGGTACTTCAGCTCCTGCCCGGTCACCAGCACGCCCTCGGCGGCGCCGTCGGCGTAGTACGAGCCGGAGTCGCGCCAGGCCAGGCCGCGGCTGTCGTAGAACTGCTCGGTGACGAGGCGTCCCGTGCGGTCGGGCGAGGTGCGCTGGGTCTGGCGGGAGCGCATCAGGCCGTCGTAGATCGCGTACGAGGTCTCGTAGGTGGAGTCGAACTGCAGGGTGCGGGTGGTCACCACGACCGGGCCGTTGTTGCGCACCTGGTAGTCGAACCCGTAGTTCGGCGAGTCGGGGTAGGTGGCGGCCGAGCGGGTGGGCAGCCAGACGCCGGTGAGCCGGCCGAGCGCGTCGAAGCGGCTGGTGGTCACCTTGGCGTTGGGGTCCGAGATCGTCAGCGCCTGGCCGCGCAGCGGCTCGTAGCCGGTGGTGGTCGTGTGGCCGAGCGGGTTGGTGACCACGGAGGAGGCCGCGACCTCCCCGGCGGCCGGGGTGTAGGCGGTCGTCGTGGTCCTGCCGTAGGTGTCGGTGGCCGAGACGACGCGGCCGTAGGCGTCGTAGCCGGTGCGGGAGAGGGTGTCGTAGCCGTTGCCCGCCCCGTTGATGCCGCGGCTCTCGGTGGCCAGGCCGGCGGTGGGCGCGGCGCCGACGGTGGTGGTGTTGTCGTAGAGGGTCTGGGTGTCGGTGATGACGTCCGCCGGCCGGTTGACCGGCGAGCCGCAGGCCGCGCCGACGAGCTCCACCCGGCTCGGCTTGTTCAGCGTCCAGGTGCCCGTGTTGCGGGCGTACGTCGTCGTGGTGCACCGCTCGTCACCGCTCTTGGACTCGTCGCCGAGCTCGCTGAGGGTGGACAGCAGGCCGTACTCGTCGAAGGTGCGCGACAGCGAGGTGCGGCGCTCGCCGCCGGTGACCGCGGTGCGGGTCTGCTCCTTCTGGACGCCGCTGAAGCGGGCGGTGAGCGCCGGCAGCCCGGCGCGGTTGCGGGTCGCGGTGGCGGTGGAGATCCACGGCGTGTACGAGGTCGCCGAGACCAGCGCGCCGCCGTCCCCGTTGTAGACGGCCCGCTCGCGCAGCTGGCCGGCGAACTCGGGACGGTCGGTGACGGCCTCGCCGGCCGAGTCCTTGACCGCCGCCCCGTCGATGCCGCGGAAGTAGCGGGTCTCGGTGAGGGTCCGGGCGTCGTAGCCCGCGCCGGTACGGGTCTGGACGCGGCCGTAGCCGCGGGCGACGGAGAAGGTGCGCTCGTCGGCGTTGGTGAGCTCGTCCTCGTTCATCGCCCAGGCGGCGCCGTCGGGGTAGGAGTACTCGGTGACCTTGTCCGGGGTCTCGGCGAGGTTGTCGCCCTCGACGACCTTCTCGACCACGTAGCTGTTGAACCAGTCGTCCTTCACCGTGCTGCCCTCGCGTCGTTTGACGGGGTAGCAGCGGCTGGTGTTCGAGCCGTTCGCGGCCGGCAGGCTGGTCGCGGTGCAGCCGGGCTGGGAGTAGTAGACGCCGGTGGTGCCGCCGGTCTCGCTGGTGATCTGCGACATCCGCAGCCGGACGAAGGGCGCGAGGCCGTCGCCGGTCCGGTCGACCCGGTTGGCCATCTGCTCGCCGTCGAAGGTGACCGGGGGCAGCTCCAGCTTGCCGCCGGTCCAGCCGGTGCGGGTGACGGAGGAGAGCCACATCGGGGTGGAGAGGCCGTCACCGGAGGGCGGGAAGCCCTGCTTCAGGCTCCAGCTGTCGACGTCCTTGTGGGTGCCGCCGGTCAGGGCCCTGGCGGTGACGGTGACCAGGCGCTTGCGGGACCAGAAGGTGGGGGAGGCGTTGGACTTGCAGTCCGCGCCGTCCGCGCAGTACAGGTCGAACGGGACGTCCGGCCAGTTCTTGGCGTGGGCCTCGTCGAAGGTGCCGCAGTCGGCCAGGCAGCGCTCGTCGACGTCGAACTTGACGACGCCCATCGGCTTGGCGGAGTACACGGTGTCCGCGCGCAGGCCGTACTCGACACGGTCGAGCCAGCCGCCGCGCACGTACGGGGTCGCGGTGCCCTTGCCGGTCGTCGTGCTCCAGTTGCGGGCGTAGTTGTTGGTCTCGGTGTTCCAGTAGTACGCCATCGCGTTGCCGCGCGCGTCGACCACGTAGTCCAGCTGCCAGCGCCAGGCCTGCTGGCACCAGGCATTGGCGAAGGACGCGTTGTAGCAGGGCTCGCCGGACTGGTTGCCGAACACCGGCACCGTCCAGGTCGACCTGGTCTCCGCCGATCCCGGCTGGAAGCCCGGCAGGCGGTTCAGACCGAAGAAGTACTGGGTGCCGTCGGTCGAGGTGATCTTCCAGTGCTCGCCGTCGTTGTCGCCGTTGGCGGCGCCGGTCAGCTTCTCGACCTTCTCGCCGCTGTCCGCGGCCGGGTGCCAACCCTTGCCGGCCTCGTACACCAGCTCGGTGTTCTTGCCGCCGAGGTTGAGGACGGCGTTGTCGTTGAACCAGCACAGGTCGCCGACCTTGGCGGTGTTGGTGCCGCCGGTCTTGTCGTCGTCGCACGGCTTGTAGCGCCGCTCGATGAAGCCCGGCTCGTACGACCAGCCGTCACCCAGCCAGCCGGCCTGGTTGTTGGAGGCGCTGCTGCGCCCGTCGACGGCCTGCGAGGAGTAGCCGAGCGAGACGGCGGGCTGCAGGCCGCCGGGCACCGGGGGCGCCGCCATCGGGTAGGCCCAGGTGAAGGTTCCGGTGGAGCCGCCGGCCGACCAGGAGCCGGAGGCCTGGAGCTGGGTGGCCTTGTAGTCGCCGGTGGGACCGGCGGCGTCGGCGAGCGCCGCGAGCACCGTCGCGCCACCGGCCGGGGCGGAGGCGGCGGCGAGCGAGAAGCCCTTCGCCTCGGCCGGCCGGGCGGCGGGGGCGTCCACGCTCGCCGAGACGGCGCCCCTGGCGGGCTCGTTGACCGACTCCAGCGGGACCGGCGTACGGCACTCCGGGCTGTCCGGGGTGGTGAGGGCGCACTCGGGGAGCCGGACCAGCCTCAGTCGTGACGCCCAGTCACCGCCGTAGGCCTTGGCGAAGGCCGAGTAGTCGAGCGTGACCTTGACCTTGTCGCCCTCGGGCGCCCGGTCCGCCGCCGTGAGCGAGAACAGCACGCCGTCGATTCCGGCGGCACGGGTGTGCTGCCGGTCGGCGACGGTGACCTCGACGCTCTTCGGCTGTCCCGAAAGTAGTGCCTTCGCGCGCGAATCAACGTTTGCCGCAAGCGACTTGTCCGAACCGGATGCCGATTCGACGGATATCGCACCGGGGCCGGGCCATACCGTCTCGGGGGTCTTCTCCGTGGCGGTCGAGGCCAGACCGGCCCGCTTTTCCCCGCCGACCGGTGCCGTCTTCACGGGCACCGGCCGGATCTGCTGAAGGGCCGGCAGATCCGGCCCCCTGCCGCTCTTCTCAGCGGCTGACGCTGCACCTGGCAGCGCCGATGTCAATGCCGTGGCCACGACTGCGGTCGCCAGCCAACGGACGACGAAATGCCTCACTCGTCCCTCCGATGATTCTGAATGAGTCGACGAAGGCTAACAAGGCCTCACCGCGGATTTCTTGGGCTCACCTGGGAAAATGATGGGCGTAATGTCCCGTGTGCGATCATTCGTCAGGATCCGTGGTGCGTTCCCCATCTGGCCGTCAGTGCGGCTGGAGTGGAGTGAAGTTGACTTTGCATCACGAAGATGAAGGCGATGTGAAAGAGCCGAGGGGGTGCTTCGCGGCGGGGTATAGAGTCCTACCGCTTTCGGTAAAAGCACTCATCGTGAAGGAAGCAGTGTGACCATCCTTTCCCGTAGGAACGGGCGCAGTGGTTTGCGTCCGACCGGGGCGATAGCCCTGGGCCTGGTGGGAGGGCTCACGGTCGGCCTCGCCGTCGTGCCGCCCTCCGTCGCCCGAGCCCTGCCGGCCGGCCCGACCGCCCCGACCGCCCCGGCTGCTCCCGGCGTCGCCGTGAACCCGTCCGACGACGACGGTTCGGTCAGCCCCGAGGAGAAGGCCCTCCAGCAGGCCAAGTCCACCAACGCCCCCGCCGAGCTCGTCACCGCCCGGACCGAGCGCTCGGACACCTGGGCCAACCCCGACGGCACCTTCTCGGTGCGTCACTACGGGACCCCGGTGCGCGTGCTGCGCGGCGGCGCCTGGGTGGCCACCGACCCGACGCTGCAGTTCGCGGCCGACGGTTCGGTCAGGCCGAAGGCCGCGTCGGTGACCGTGGCGTTCTCCGGCGGCGGCACCGGCCCGCTGCTGACCGGTGTGAAGGACGGGCGCACGCTGTCGCTGTCCTGGCCGAAGCCGCTGCCCAAGCCCACCCTGGCCGGCAATGTCGCCACCTACGCCGAGGTGCTGCCGGGTGTCGACGTGCAGCTGAAGGCGGAGGTCGAGGGCTTCTCCCAGCTGGTGGTCGTCAAGACCGCGCAGGCGGCGGCCAACCCGGAGCTGGCGACGCTGAAGTACACGATGTCGACGGTCGGGGTGACGGTGGCCACCGACGCGGCCACCGGCGCGGTGCGGGCCACCGACCCGGCGGGGCGTCCGGTGTTCACCAGCCCCCCGCCGATGATGTGGGACTCCACCACCATCAGCAGCGCCCCGCCCGCCACCGGGCCCGCCAGGTCCGCCGCCGCCCCGGGCGCGGAGGGCTTCGCCCCGGCGGTCGGCGGCGGTGCGGGTGACCCGGCGGCCGGGTTCGAGCAGCCAGTCGGTGCCAAGGACGCGGTCATGCCGACCTCGGTCAGCGGCAACACCCTGCAGATCACGCCGGACCAGGCGCTGCTGACGGCCGCGGACACCAAGTACCCGGTGTACATCGACCCGTCCTGGGCGTGGGGCGGGCGCCAGAACTGGACCCGGGTCTACAAGAAGTACCCGAGGATGAGCTTCTGGAACGCCAACGAGGTGGCCCGGGTCGGCTACGAGAACGAGACCAACGGCCTGTCCCGGTCGTTCTTCCAGCTGGACACCAGCAACATCAAGGGCCGCAAGGTGATCAGCTCCACCTTCCGGATCAACAACGTCTGGTCCTGGTCCTGCCAGGCCCGCCCGGTCCAGCTGTGGCACACCGGCGGCATCGACAAGGACACCACCTGGGAGAAGCAGCCCGGCAAGATCGACTGGCTGGGGACCGTCAACGACGCCAAGGGCTGGAACTCCGGCAGCTGCCCGGGCGGGAACCTCGAATGGGACGTCACCTGGAAGATGCAGCGGGTCGCCGCCGCCGGTGACCCCAACATCACCCTCGGCCTGTACGCGGAGAACGAGGGCGACACCTTCGGCTGGAAGAAGTTCGACTCCAAGTCGGCGTACCTGGAGACCAAGTACAACGACCCGCCGCTGACCCCCTCGGGCCTGGGCACCAACCCGCGCACCGACTGCGCCACCGGCGGCCTGATCGGCAACACCACGGTCAGCCTCTACGCGCTCGTCGACGACCCCAACGCGGGCAACCTCTCCGCCCAGTTCCAGATCTTCCGCGGCGGCTCCCTGGTCGCCGACAAGTGGATCCCCGCGCTCAAGGGCCGCGTCTCCACCCTGGTCGTCCCCGACGCCGAACTGCCCACCGGCGACTACACCTGGCAGGTCCGGGCCTACGACCAGAGCGAGTACTCCGGCTGGAGCACCACCTGCCGCTTCACCGTCGACCGCACCCGCCCCGCCAGGGCCCCGAAGATCGACTCCTCGGCCTTCCCCAACGGCGACAACGGCTGGCCCGCCGGCACCGGCAAAGCCCGCAACCCCGGTGACTTCACCATCGCCTCCAACGGCGTCGACGACGTCGTGCGGTACGGCTACTTCACCGACTGGGACCAGTCGGTGAAGACGGTGGACGCCCCCGCCGCCGGCGGCACCGCGAAGATCTCGCTCAAGCCCTCCGGCGTGGGCCCGCACTTCGTGCACGCCTTCAGCCAGGACGCCGCCGGCAACCGCTCCGACACCGCGACCTACCTCTTCTACGCCGGCCGCTCGCAGGACCGCGACGAGCCGTACGACCTCAACGGCGACGGCCACAAGGACATCTGGAGCGTCGACTCCAACGGCACCCTGCTCACCTACGCGGGCCAGGGCAACGGCCAGTTCTCCTCCGCCACCAACGGCGGCCTGTCCTTCACCGACCCGCGGATCACCTACTCCGGCGACTGGGGCGAGGACGGCTACAACGACCTCGTCACCCTGGAGTACGACAGCGTCGACAAGCGCCGCAAGCTGTGGACCTACCCCAACAACGGCCTGGGCACCGCGACCGTCAACTTCGGCAAGAGGAAGCAGGAGCTCAAGGTCTACTGCCCGGTCGCCGATCCCGAGGGCACCTGTCCGTCCGGCAACGACCACTGGCAGAACGCCAATGCCCAGATCCTGTCGCCCGGGGACCTCAACGGCGACAAGATCCCCGACCTGCTGGTGCGCGACGGCAAGCTGCTCTGGGCCTACTACGGTTCGCGCGACGACTACCTGGACAACTCCGACCCGGTCCTGGTCGGCGGTGACGACTGGGACAAGTTCACCGTGATCGCCCCCGGTGACCTCAACGGGGACGGTGTCCCGGACCTCTGGCTGCGCGACGAGACCAACGGCGACATCCTGCGCACCTTCGGCAGCAAGGACGCCAACGGCGTCATCGACCTGGCCACCTGGGGCACCAAGGACCGCGTCAAGGTCGGCTACGGCGTCACCAAGGAGCTCTGGCCCACCGTCGGCTCGGTCGGCGACATCAGCGGCGACGGCGTCCCCGACCTGTGGGCGCGCAAGGCCGACAACACCCTGTTCGCCTGGTGGGGCCAGGCCTCGGCCGGGGTCGTCTGGACGTTCTCCGGAGGCTGGGCCATCGACGGCGTGGTCGGCGCCCGGATCCCCTCCGGTACCAATCTGACCTCCGGCCAGGAGTACGCCACCGGAACCGCCAAGCTCACCATGCAGGCCGACGGCAACCTCGTGCTGACCAAGGCCGGCAAGCTCTTCTGGGCCTCCAACACCGGTGGCAACCCCAACGCGTTCGCCCGGATGCAGGCCGACGGCAACCTGGTCGTCTACAGCGCCGACGGCTCCAAGGCGCTCTGGAGCTCCCGCACTCACGGCAAGCCCAACTCCTACGCGATGCTGCTCGAACACGGCGTCCTGGTGATCTACAACGCCGTCGGCCAGGGCCAGTGGACCAGCAACACCCAGGGCCGCCCCGACTTCAACGCGGACGGCAAGACCGACATCCTCACCCGCGACGCCAACGGTGACGTCTGGGTCTACCCCGGCAGTGGCGGCTCCGGCATGTCCACCTTCGGCGGCCGGTACTTCGCCGGCAACGGTTGGTGGCGCGAGTACTGGACCGGCGTCTACGCCACCGACCTCAACAACGACGGCCACACCGACATCATCGGCATCACCCGCGAGGGCGACATGTGGCTGTACGCGGGGACCGGCAACTCCGGCACCAGCACGGTCGGCGCCCGGACGCTGATCGGCACCGGCTGGGGCGGCTACACCACGCTGGCGTTCGGCGACGTCACCGGCGACGGGAAGACCGACGTCATCGCCCGCGACGGCGGTGGCGAGCTCTGGGTCTACCCCGGTACCGGCGGCACCGGCACCTCCACCCTCGGCAACCGCTTCTTCATCGGCAACGGCTGGTGGCCTGCCAACTGGATCACCATCCGGGTGGCGGACGTCAACGGCGACTTCAAGCCCGACATCATCGGCCGCACCGACGGCGGCGACCTCTACATCTTCCCGAACACCAGTGACGCCCAGAGCACCAGCTTCGGCCCGCGCTACTTCTGGGGCAACGGCTTCTGGCCCGGGGAGTGGAACCCGTTCGTCAGCGACTTCAACAACGACGGCGCGGCGGAGGCGGTCGGCATCACCAAGACCGGTGACCTGTACGACTTCATCCCGAGCGGCCGCACCCTGGTGGGCACCGGCTGGACGTCGTTCTTCGAGGTCATCCTGTAACCACCGGAGCCGGTGACCGCGCACGACGCGGCGCCGACGCGGCGACGACACGGGCGCCACCCCGCGGCAAGCGGGGTGGCGCCCGTTCGTTCGTCAGCCGCCGGGACACCGTAGCGGTCTCGGCCCCCGCGCCGGTCAGTTCGGCGGCGGTCTGTTCGCGCTGGCCGAGCTCGTCGCGCAGGTGGGCCTGGAGCGGGTCGGCCTCCGGCTCCTCGGCGAGCTCACGGGCCTCTTCGGCCCGGTCCGGTCGTGGCGGCCCATCGCGCCCGCTGCTCCTGTCCGGAGGCCATGGGCGAGCGTGGGCGGCAGGCAGCCGGAGTCCGGAGTGCCGTAGCGGGAAGGCCGGACGGGGCAGGCGGGCTCAGGGGTGGGCGGGCTGCGCGAACTCGCAGGGCACGGACCGGTACAGGCCGAGCAGCCGCAGCACCTTCGCGGGCTGCCGGGAGACGCCGCGCAGGAACAGCCGGGTGCCCTTCGACAGACGCCGGTTCAGCTGCAGGAAGGCGTTCGCCCCCGAGCTGTCGCAGAAGCTGACGCCGGACAGGTCCAGCACGAGCTCCCGGTCGTTCTCGTCCGCGAGTCCCAGGAGTTCCGGGACGAGGCCGGATGCGGTGAGCATGTCCAGTTCGCCGCTCAGCCGCACCACCGTGGTGCGGGCCCGCGGATCGCGGGTGACCGATCGGACCACGCCGTGCCCGACCGCTGTTGCCGTCGCGCCCACCACAACCTCCTGGGAGTTCCGTCGTCTCGCGGCCCGGGCGCGACCGGTCCTCCGGTCGGCGCGGTGCCGTGCCCGTACCGGAGTCAACCAACTGCCGCGCCGCGTCCGGAAGAACCGATGGGCCCCCGCCGTAGGGCCGGTGGTCCCGGGCCGCCCGGACGGGTCCGGCGGGTGGCGGGGAGCGCGGGGTCAGCCGGCGTCGTGCTCGTTGGCCGCGGCGTCGGTGCGGCCGGCGCGCAGCAGCTGCTGCCCGAGGTCGATCAGGGCCCGGGCGGCCGCGTACTCGTCGCCGATCTCCGGAACCGGCGGGTCGTGCGGGTTGCGGTGGGCGGTGGTACGGCTGTGCAGGGTGTTGTCACCGGTGTCGAGCACGGCATGGACGTTGGTGACGTCGCCCTCCTCGAAGAGGTCGAGCCGCAGGGTCCAGCGCTTGGTGCGCAGCGGTGTCGTGGTGGTGTGCGTGCTCATCGCGGTTCCGTCCTTTCGAACACGGTTCGTCGCTGGACGAGGGCGGCGCCCCAGGCGCGGGCGCGGTCCAGTTCGCCCGCCCGGAGCGGGCCGTCGACGCCTTCGACGACGAAGCCCTCGGGCTCGGCGACGACGTCGTAGTGGTGGTGTTCGAGACGGTGGGCGATGCCGGGGGCGGCGCCGCCGCTGCCCGAGCCGGCGCCCCGGGTGTCGAAGGCCGCCGCGTGGGTGCCGTGCTCGGTGTCGGGCAGATGGCGGAACCAGGAACGCAGGCCCTCGCCGTCGGCGGTCTCGCGGGCCTCCCGGGCGGTCTCCTCGTGGCCCTCCTTCCTCGCCTCCGCCGCGGCGGCCATCCGGCGGCTCAGTCCGGAGGACATGCCGTGCATGTGGGTCGGTCCGCCGACCACGAGCAGGTCGGCGGACCGGGTCAGCTCGGCGGTGGCCTCGGCCACTGGGAGGCAGTCGACGGCCGCGGCGGGGGCGGCGCCGTGCACGCCCTCGGCGATGGCCTCGGCGACCTCGCGGGTGTTGCCGTACATGCTCTCGTACACGATCACGGTGTGCATGGCTGTCACCTCTCGTCGGCGGACGACGCCGCGGTCCCCGGTCGTCGCGGGTCCCGATCGCGTCCGCACTTCCATGGCACCACCATCGGTCCCTCCGCGCAGGGGCCGGAGGGCCCGGGCGGCGGGCCCGGCGGACCCTGGGACCGCGCCCGCCGCGCCGAAAGACTGGGGGCGACGCCGACGAACCGCACACCCCGCCCCGAGGAGGCGCGCCATGACCGCGCAGCAGCACCCGGCCGTGCACCCGCCGCTCCGCACCCGGCTCCGCCGCGCCTCCGGGCGGGACCACAACCCGCTGCGCCGCCCGGTCGACCGGGCCCGCAGCCGTCTGGTCCTCGCGCTGCCGCCCGTCCTCGCCGTGCTGCTCGTCCTGAGCGCGGCGCTCTCCGCGCTGGTGTACCGGGTCGAGGCCCGCGCCGAGCGGGAGACGGCGCGCCACCGGCACGCCGTCGTGGCGACGACCACCGGGCCGGCGGTGTCGGACTACCTCTGGTCCGGCAACGCCAGGGCGCACGCCCTCGCCCGGTGGAGCCACCCCGACGGACCGGGCGAGGGCACCATCCAGGTGACCGTCGGGACGGCCGCCGGAACGGCGGTGCCCATCTACCTGGACGACGCCGGCGTCCCGGCCGCCGGGGCCCGCGACACCACCGCGATCGCCACGGAGGCCGGACTCCTCGGTCTCGGCGCCGCGCTCGCTCTCGGCTCCTTCGTCCTGATCGGCTACACGGTGTGCCACCGCGCCCTGGACCGGCGGGCGGAGCGGAGCTGGGAGCCCGCCTGGGAGCGGGTGGAACCGCTCTGGACCCAGCGGCGGTGAGGTGACGGGGGAGTTCCCACGCCGGCGGAGTGTCCGCCGGGACCGCGCCGGCCGTGGTCATGGCCGTCTCCGGTCGCCTGCGCCCGTTCCCCGGGGTGCGGCCTCACCGGTCCCGGTGGTCCGGCCCCCGTCGTGCGGCCCGTCGTGCGGTCCGGGGAGCGGCCCGAACCCGCCGCCGCCGGGGGTGAGGATCTCCACGGCGTCACCGGCCGCGAGCTCGGCGCTGCCGCAGCCGGGCACCTCCTCCACGGTTCCGTCGTGGCGCAGCACGCGGTTGGCGCCGAGCGCGCCGGGAAGGCCGCCGGCGAGGCCGTACGGCGGGACGCGGCGGTGGCCGGAGAGGACGCTGATCGTCATCGCCTCGCGGAACCTCAGCCGCCGGAGCACGCCGTTGCCGCCGTGCCGGCGCCCGCCCCCGCCGCTGCCGGGGCGTACGGCGAACTCCTCGACGAGAACGGGGTACCGCCACTCCAGGACCTCCGGGTCGGTGAGGCGGGAGTTGGTCATGTGGGTCTGGACGGCGTCCGCCCCGTCGAAGGCCGGCCCGGCGCCGGAGCCGGAGGCGATGGTCTCGTAGTACTGGTGCTCCGCGTTGCCGAAGGTCAGATTGTTCATCGTGCCGGAGCCCTCGGCCTGGACGCCGAGCGCGCCGTAGAGCGCGCCGACGATGGCCTGCGAGGTCTCGACGTTGCCGGCGGCGACGGCGGCCGGGTACGCGGGGGCGAGCATCGAGCCGGGCGGCACGAGGATCCGCAGCGGGCGCAGGCAGCCGTCGTTGAGCGGGATGTCGTCGGCGACGAGGGTGCGGAAGACGTAGAGCACGGCGGCGGTGACGACGGCGGAGGGCGCGTTGAGGTTGCCCGCGAGCTGGGGGGACGTCCCGGCGAAGTCGATGGTGGCGCGGCGCTCCCGGCGGTCGACGCGCACCGAGACGGCGATCACGGCGCCGGAGTCGGTCCGGTAGCGGCAGCTGCCGTCGGTGAGGCCGTCGACGGCGCGCCGCACCGCCTGCTCGGCGTTGTCCTGGACGTGCCGCATGTAGGCCTGGACGACGTCGAGGCCGAAGTGCTCGATCATCGCGTTGACCTCGTCGACGCCCTTGCGGTTGGCGGCGATCTGGGCGCGCAGGTCGGCGAGGTTGGTGTCCGGGTCGCGGGAGGGGTGCGGCGGGTCGGTGAGCAGCCGCCGGGTCTCCCGCTCGCGCAGTCGTCCGTCCACCACCAGTGGCCAGTTGTCGAAGAGCACGCCCTCCTCGTGGATCTCACGGCTGTCGGCGGGCATCGAGCCGGGGGAGATGCCGCCGATCTCGGCGTGGTGGCCGCGGGAGGCGACGAGGAACAGGATGTCGCGGCCGTCCGGGTCGAAGACCGGGGTCACCACGGTGACGTCGGGCAGGTGGGTGCCGCCGTGGTACGGGTCGTTGACGGCGTAGGCGTCGCCCGGGCGCATCCGGGGACCCTGCCGGCGGAGGACCTCCTTGACGGTGGTGCCCATCGAGCCGAGGTGGACCGGGATGTGCGGGGCGTTGGCGACGAGGTTGCCGTCCGGGTCGAAGAGCGCGCAGGAGAAGTCCAGCCGCTCCTTGATGTTGACCGACTGCGCGGTGGACTCCAGCCGGGCGCCCATCTGCTGGGCGATGGCCATGAAGAGGTTGTTGAAGACCTCCAGCAGGACCGGGTCGGCGCGGGTCGGGACGCTCTCCTCGGCGGTGGCCCCGACCTGTTCGACCAGCAGGTGCCCGGCCGCGGTGACGGTCGCCCGCCACCCGGCGTCCACCACGGTGGTGGCGTTGGCCTCGGCGATCACCGCCGGGCCGGTGACGGTGTCCTGCGCCCGCATCGACTCGCGCTCCAGCAGCGGGACCCGGTGCCAGCGGCCGCCGGTGTACAGGGCGACGGTGACGGGCCCCGCCGGGGCCGGCGCGGGGGAGAGGGTGTCGAGCACGGGCCGCTCGGTCAGGCCGGTGCCTTCGACGGCGAGGGCCTCGACGGTGAGCGGGCGGTCCATCAGGAAGGAGTAGGTGGCCCGGTGCCGCTCCTCGAACTCGGCCCGCATGCCGGCCGGTTCGCCCAGCGGGACGCCGATGGTGCTGTCGGTGCCCTGGTAGCGCAGCCGGATCCGGTGGGTCAGCCGGATCCGCTCCCGGGGCACGCCCTGGTCGAGCAGTTCGTCGAGGGCCGCGCGCGCCAGCTCGTCGGCGAGGGCCCGTACGGCGCCCATCTCCTCCTCGGCCAGGGGCCGTTCGACGGCCCGCTCGCGCAGGACGGTGGTGTCGGCCAGGCCGATGCCGAGGGCGGACAGCACCCCGGCCATCGGCGGGACGAGCACGGTGCGCACGCCCAGTGCCTCGGCCACCGGACAGGCGACCTGGCCGCCCGCGCCGCCGAAGGTGGTCAGCGTGTACCGGGTGATGTCGTGGCCCTGCTGGACGGAGATGCGCTTGATCGCATTGGCGATGTTGCCGACCGCGATCCGCAGGAACCCGTCGGCCACCTCCTCGGCGGTGCGGTCGCCGATCTCCCCGGCCAGTTCGGCGAACCGGCGTTCGGTCGGGCCGCGGTCGAGCGGCCGGTCGCCGTCCGGTCCGAAGACCCGGGGGAAGTGCTCGGCCTGGATCCGGCCGAGCAGCAGGTTGGCGTCGGTGACGGTCAGCGGCCCGCCGTTGCGGTAGCAAGCGGGGCCGGGGAAGGCACCGGCCGAGTCCGGGCCGACCCGCAGGCGTTCACCGTCGAAGCGGAGCACCGAGCCGCCGCCCGCGGCGACGGTGTGGATCGCCAGCATCGGGGCCCGCAGCCGCACCCCGGCGACCTGGGTGGTCACCACCCGCTCGTACTCGCCCGCGAAGTGCGAGACATCGGTGGAGGTGCCGCCCATGTCGAAGCCGATCACCCGCCCGTGGCCGGCGAGTTCCGACATCCGCACCATGCCGATGATGCCGCCGGCCGGGCCGGACAGGATCGCGTCCTTGCCCCGGAAGTGGCCGGCCTCGGCGAGCCCGCCGTTGGACTGCATGAACATCAGCCGGACACCGGCCAGTTGGTCCGCCACCTGGCGCACGTAGCGGCGCAGCCCCGGGTCGAGGTAGGCGTCGACCACCGCGGTGTCCCCGCGCGGCACCAGTTTCATCAGCGGGCTCGCCTCGCTGGACAGTGACACCTGGTCGAAGCCGAGCCGCTCGGCGAGCCGGCCGATCTCGCGCTCGTGGGCGGGGTGCAGACAGCTGTGCAGGCAGACCACGGCGACGGAGCGCAGGCCCGCGCGCCGGCAGTCGCGCAGTTCCTCCGCGAGCCGGTCGAGGTCGGGCGGGCGCAGCACCCGGCCGTCGGCGGCGATCCGCTCGTCCACCTCGACCACGCGGCTGTACAGCGGCTCGGGCAGCACGATCTCACGGGCGAAGATCAGCGGCCGGTTCTGGTAGCCGATCCGCAGCGCGTCCGCGAAGCCGCGCGTGATGACCAGGACGGTCGGCTCGCCGGTGCGCTCCAGCAGGGCGTTGGTGGCCACCGTGGTGCCCATCCGGACCGAGTCGATGTCCGCCCCGGGCGGCAGGAGGGCCCGGATCCCGGCCACGGCGGGGTCGCGGTCGAGCGCCGGGTCGTGGGAGAGCAGCTTGTGGGTGAGCAGACGGCCGTCCGGCGCCAGCGCGACCACGTCGGTGAAGGTCCCGCCCCGGTCCACCCAGAACTGCCAGCCCCTGGCTGCCATGACCGGTTCCCTCCGCCCTGCCGTGCGGCGTTCCGTGCGCGAGTGGCCCCGCGCACGAGTATCCGGCCGGGTGAACGGCCGGGGCAAACGGAACCGGCCGGGAGCGGCACCCGGGCCTCAGGGCCCGGCCTGCGCGAAGAGCACGGCGTGGCGGGCGATCGCCCCGGCACGGTCGGCGCACTGCTGGTAGCAGCAGGCCAGCAGGACGAGGTCGGTGACGTCGACCGGGTCCGTCGCCTCCGCTCGGGAGTCCTCGCGGACGTCCTCGCGCAGCAGTAGTCCGTACAGCAGCCGCTGCCGCTGTCCGACCTGGTGCAGCTCGCTCAGCACGTCCGCGACGCCCTCGGCCGCCCCGGACCGCAGGACGCCGGCGGACCGTGCGACCAGGTCCAGCGCCGCACCGGCGAGCCCGCGCAGCGGGTCCCGCAGCCGCTCGACGAACGCCCCCCGCTCCTGGCGGGCCCACGCCGCCTCCAGCAACCGCCGGGTCAGCTGGGCGAGCGCCTCGACCTCGCACCCCACGTGGACGCCCACGACGACCCCGGCCCGCCCGCCGGGCGTCGCGGCGGCGTCCTCCTCGACCCGGGCCAGCAGCTCGCCCAGGGCCGTCTCCGCGATTTCGATCCCGTCCTCGCCGTCGTCCGGCTCCATGAGGACGGCCGTCACACCGCCGAGCGCGGTGTGCGCCAGTCCCACCAGCGCGGCGAGCTCGTCGACCAGCGCGCGGTGGCCGGCGTCTGCGCCATCGGACATCGCACTCACTCCCGTCGTCCCCGCTCGGCCGCTCCCGCGCCCACCGGGGTCCGTCGTCGGACCCGCGCCCACGGCCGTTCCCGCCGGAGCCCGGGGGTGCTTCCATCGTCCCGTGGGACGGCTCCGTTGTCCTGGGGCGCGTCGCGTGGATCGGCCCGCGTCCGCGACGCGCCCCCGGCCGCGCGGGCCGCGCCCCTGCCGGCCGCCGGCCCGGGTTCCCGACGCACCGGCCCGGCATGGAGAATCACCCCCATGCGGATCCTGATCGTCACCACCGGTTCCCGCGGGGACGTCGCGCCGTTCACGGGCCTGGGCCGATGCCTGGCGGACGCCGGGCACCGGGTCGCCGTCGTCGCCCATCCGACCTTCGAGACGCTGATCGAGGGCTGCGGGCTGGAGTACCGGCCGCTGCCGGGGGACCCGGAGGAGCTGATCCGCGCCAGGGCCCGCGCGACGTCGCGGGAGGAGACCCGCGCGCTGATGACCGCCTTCGTGGACGGGCTCGCCGACGGTGTGGCGGACGCCGTGGCGGGCGGGGCGGACCTGCTGCTCACCGCCTTCGCCCCGTCGTCGCTCAGCCGGACGGCGGGGGAGGCCCACGGCGTGCCCGTCCTCGGCACGTACCTCACGCCGGCCTTCGCCACCACGGAGTTCCCGCTGCCCGGCCCCGGCGTCGCCGGGGACCTCGGGCCGGAGGAGAACCTGGCGGTCGGCCGGGAGCGGCTCCGGAGTGCGGAAGGGCTGTTCTCGGGCGCGGTGGCCCGGATGCGCGAGCGTCTCGGCCTGCCCGGCACGACGCCGCCGGAACCGCTCGGACACACCCGTCCGGTCGTCCACGGTTACAGTCCGCTGCTGCTGCCGCGCCCGGCGGACTGGCCGGCCCCGGTCGAGGTGGCGGGCTTCTGGTGGCCCGCCCGGCCGCTGGACTGGCAGCCTCCCGCTGAACTGGTCGACTTCCTCCAGGCCGGTCCGGCACCGGTGTTCGTCGGTTTCGGCAGCATGGCGCCGGGGGAGGGTGAGCGGCTCGGTGAGCTGGTGACGGAGGCGGTGCGTCGGGCGGGCGTGCGCGCGGTGGTCCAGGCCGGGTGGGCCGGGCTGAAGGCGGCGGGTGACGACGTCCTGTCCGTCGGGGACCTGCCGCACGACTGGCTGTTCCCGCGGACGGCCGCCGTCGTGCATCACGCCGGAGCGGGTACCACGGGCGCCGCGCTACGGGCCGGCGTTCCCGCCGTGCCGGTGCCGGTCATGGTCGACCAGCCGTTCTGGGCGGAACGGCTGCACCGGTTGGGAGTCGCCCCGGAGCCCGTGCCGTTCGCCGATCTCACCGCCGAGCGCCTCGCCGCCGCGATCACGGCGGCGCTGGCGGAGCCGGTCCGCCGAAGCGCGGCCGCCGTCGGTGCGCTGATGGCGGCCGAGGACGGTGCCGGTGCTGTGCTCTCCCACGTCGACCGGATCGACGGCTACCCCGGCTGACCTGCCGGTGCTCCCCGGGGAGAGCGGCGGTCGCGGTGGTGCGGCTTCCGGGTCGACGGCCTGCGGTCGCGGTGCTCAGCCGCCGAGGCGGGCGAGGAGCAGACGCGCCCGACGGGACTTGGCCTCGGCGCGGTTCTTCAGGTAGAGCGCGTGGGCGAGGCGGTGCTGCTCGGCCTCCCGCATCCGCTCGTTGATGATGGCCCGCGCGGTGTCGAGGTGGTAGTTCATGACGGTCTTTCCCCCTGCCGGTGGGAGGCCGCCGACGCCTTCAGCATCAGCCCCAAGGCCTCCTTACGCCTATGATTCTACATCAACCTTTGAACATCGCTCGCCAATTCCCAGCCGCGACGGGTTGTTCTCCTGCTGTTTGAAGGATCGTTGATTGGTGAGGACTGGGTGTGCCGGGCATGACCGACCGCCGTCCGGGAGTGCGGTGACGCGTCGCCAGGGGTGCCGTCCCCCGAGGAGGGCGTGGCGGCTCGGCCGCCCGGCAACCTGGCCGACGGCACGTCCGACCTGCCGGGCGGCCCGCCGACGGGGTCAGCCGTCGGACGCGGGACCGGTGTCCGGGCGCAGGTCGTCGAGGAGTTCGGCGCGGTCGGTCAGCAGGGTGGCGAGGATGGACCTGGCGACGGTCAGGAGTTCGCCGATCTCGGGGCTGGTGAGCCGGTAGACGACGGAGGTGCCCTCGCGTCGGGAGGCCACGACGCCGGTGCGGCGCAGGATGGCGAGCTGCTGGGAGAGGTGCGCCGCCTCGACGCCGACCTCCGGGAGCAGTTCGGCGACGGCGTGCTCGCGTTCGCTGAGCAGTTCCAGGACGCGGATGCGCACGGGGTGGCCGAGGGTCTTGAAGAACTCGGCCTTGTGCTGGTAGAGCGGTGCGGCCGTGACGGAGGGCCGGCGAGGGGTGTCGGCGGTCATCGGATTCACCGCCCGCGTCGGGTGTCGGCTGGGCTGGGCATCATCGCTCCAGACTGTAGCAATGCCGCGAACCGCCTGGTCAGCGCGGGGTGAGGGCGGCCAGCGCGGTGTCGGTGTCGGGGAACAGCCGCAGCAGGCCCAGGCCGTGGGCGGTGGCGAGCAGGGGTGCGGCCCGCTCGCCGAGGCCGCACACGGCCAGCAGGCCGTGGTCGGGGCCGAGGCGGCCGGCGGCGTTGACGATCGCGGCCTCACCGTCGCCGTTCCAGCCCTGGAGCGCGGCGAGGTCGATGACGACGGCCCCGGAGCAGCGCGCGCCGGTCCAGTCGACGGCGCCGGTGAAGCGGTGCACCACGTTCTCGCCGAGGAACCCGGACAGCTTCATGATGCCGATGTCACCGGCGCGTTCGAGGTCCCACTGCATGCCCACCGCCACCCCTTCCACTCCGGTCCCGTGCCTTACTTTCCAATATTAGCAACTGCTAAGATCTGCAATGCGACGGGTAGCCGGAAGCGCCTGCCGCCGATCGCCCGCCCCGGAGCCGACGCCGGGGCGGGTGATCCCGTCACGAGGGGGCGTCGGTAGCCCTTCCGGTCCAGTCCCCTTCCGCCTCGTCCGCGCCGTGCTCCACGGTGATGTCGTGCTGGGAGGCGATCCGCAGCAGGTGCGCCACCCGCCCCGCGTACGCCTGGAAGCCGTCCTCGTCGCCCGACTCCCTTGCCTGGTCCCGCAGTTGGCGGGCCTCGGCCAGCTGCTCACGCAGTTCCTCGTCGAACACGTCGCTCATCGTCGCCCTCCCCGGGGCGGCCGCCGCGGCGGCCGGTCGCACCGAACCTCTTGATAGAAGAATGCGGTATCTGCAAATGTGAAGAATTCTTCAACTTGTGATCGGCGCAAGTCAACCTCAGGGCGTGGCGCTCCGTGCTCGCCCGCCCGGTCCGCGGTGGGCCGGGAAGCCGGCCGCACCGCGGATCGAGGGAGCCTCCGCTAGCGGCTGAGGCCCCTGAAGCGGCTGACCGCGAGCGGGAGGAAGGTCGCGACCAGGGCCGTCGGCCACGCCACCGCGAGCAGTTCCGCGTTTGTCGCGGCCCAGGAGTCACCGGTCGCGCCCGGGTTGCCGAACAGGCCGCGCACCGCTGTGGCCGTCGCCGACATCGGGTTCCACTCCACGACCGCGCCCAGCCACGACGGCATCGACTCCGGGGAGGCGATGGCGTTCGAGAGGAAGCCGACCGGCCAGACCAGGATCTGCACCGCCTGCACCAGCTCCGGCCGGCCCGCGACCATGGCCAGGTGGATGCCGATCCACACCATCGCGAACCGCAGCAGCAACAGCAGTCCCACCGCGCCCAGGAAGGAGGCGAAACCGCCGTGCCAGCGCCAGCCGATCGCGTAGCCGACCGCGATCATCGCGATCAGCCCGACCGTCGACTGCAGCATGTCCGCGACGCTGCGCCCGACCAGGACCGCACCGGACGCCATCGGCATCGAGCGGAACCGGTCGACGATCCCCTTGCCCAGGTCCTGGGTGACGGAGAGCATCGTGGCCTCCAGGCCGAAGGCCATCGTCATGGTGAGCATGCCGGGCACCAGGTAGTCCTTGAAGTCCCCCTCGACGCCCCGGCCGCCGCCGATCAGGTAGCGGAACATCAGCAGCATCATCACCGGGAAGACCAGCCCGACGACCACCTGCACGGGCTGCCGCGCCCAGTGGGCCAGCTCGCGCCTGGTCATCGTCCAGGAGTCGGCGGCGGCCCGGCGCAGACCCGCGCCCGTGCCGCCGGCGGTCGCCGTGCGGTGCGGCGCCTTCATGGTCCGGACCGTGCTCATTCCGCCTCCACCTCCGCCTTCGTCAGGTCTGTCGGGCCCGTCAGGTGCAGGAAGACCTCGTCGAGCGTCGGCCGCCGCACCGCGATGTCCTCCGCCACGATTCCGGCCGACTCCAGGGCCCGTACGGTCTCCGTCAGCGCCGCCATCCGGTCGCCGACCGGGGCGCTGACCAGCCGGCGGTCCTCGTCCACGCTCGCCTCCCCGGGCAGCAGCGAGGCCGCCCTGGCGAGCTGGCCGGCGTCGTGCAGGACGACGTCGATCCGGTCGCCGCCCGTCCTGGTCTTCAGCTCGTCCGCCGTGCCCTGGGCGATGACCTTCCCGCGGTCGATCACCGCGATCCGGTCGGCCAGCTGATCGGCCTCCTCCAGGTACTGCGTGGTCAGCAGTACGGTCGTGCCGCCGTCGACCAGCGAGCGCACCGCGTTCCACACCTCCGTGCGGCCGCGCGGGTCGAGCCCGGTGGTGGGCTCGTCCAGGAAGAGCACCCGCGGCTCGGAGATGAGGGAGGCGGCCAGGTCGAGCCGCCGCCGCATCCCGCCGCTGTACCGCTTGACGGCCTTCGTTCCGGTGTCGGTGAGCCCGAACCGGGTGAGCAGCTCCTCGGCCCGGGCGGTCGCGCGGCGCGCGCCCAGGTGGTGGAGGCGGCCGAACATCTCCAGGTTCTGCCGGCCGCTCAGCTCCTCGTCGACGGCGGCGTACTGGCCCAGCAGTCCGATCCGCGCACGGACCTCGTCGGGGCGGGTCACGGCGTCGATCCCCGCCACCTCCACCCGGCCCTCGTCGGGGCGCAGCAGCGTGGACATGATGCGGACGGCCGTGGTCTTGCCGGCGCCGTTCGGCCCGAGGATCCCCTGGACGGTTCCCCCGTGGACGGTGAGATCGAGACCGTCGAGTGCCTGCTTGTCGCCGTACCTCTTCCGCAGTCCCTCGACCACGATCGTCGGGTCGTGGTCGGCCGAGTGGTCGGTCGAGTGGTCGGTCAAAGCGTTCCCCTCCGCCAGTAATCAAACTTGACTAGCTCGGGGAAGGTAGCCTGTTTCGCATGACTGGTCAAATTTGATTAGCCTGGGCTCCCACGAGCAGGATGAGGAAGGAGCCGCTCATGTCCGCGATCCGGCTACTGGTTCTCGGTGCGGTCCGTCAGCACGGACGCGCGCACGGCTACCAGGTGCGCAACGACCTGGAGTACTGGGGAGCCCACGAGTGGTCCACCGCCAAACCGGGCTCGATCTACCACGCGCTCAAGCAGATGGCGAAGCAGGGACTCCTCGTCGCGCACGAGGTCGCCCCGAGCGCCGTCGGCGGCCCGCCCCGGGTCGAGTACGAGATCACCGACGCGGGCACCGCGGAGTACCTCGGTCTGCTGCGCGAGGCCCTGACCTCGTACGACCAGAAGCGGGACATGCTCTCGGCCGCCCTCGGGTTCATCGTCGACCTGCCGCGGGCCGAGGCCGTCGCACTCCTCAAGGAGCGGATCGCGGGGCTCGAACGGTGGCGGGCCGAGGTCACCGAGTACTACGTGCCGCAGGACGGTCCCGAACAGCTCGGGCACATCGGCGAAATCATGAACATGTGGGTGCACTCGGCCGACAGCGAGGCGGAGTGGACCCACGGCCTGATCGGGCGGATCGAGGGCGGTGCCTACACCTTCGCGGGGGAGGGCGAACCGTTCGTGGGGGTGCTCACGGAGGGCGAGCCGAACCCGTACGCCACCGGGCCGCATCCCGAGGACCCTCACTAGGAGCTGTTCAAGGTTTGGATCATGTGGCTGGAGTCAGGGACTTCAGCCACATGATCGATCCGCGGAGGTGCAGGCCTGCCGTGTAGCTTTC